>JALSIJ010000140.1 GCA_026981655.1 Rhizobiaceae bacterium
GCATTTCTGTTGCCGGAAAATGAACCTTGTAATATTGCGCATAAACTTCCACCGAGCGCTGGCTTAAATAGCTGGATGAGGCCTGATGCGGGCCAAAGCGGCGCACATCAAAGGCCCAAAGGTCCATGCCCGGATCGCCCTCCAAAATCCAGTTGGCCATCACTTCGCCAGCGCCACCGGAACCGGCAATTCCGGCGGTAAAGCCGCAGGCAACGAAATGGTTGGGCTGTTGCGGCATTTGCCCTAGGATCGGTTCGCCATCGGCCGAAACCGGAATGGGGCCGTTGATCATGGTCTGAATGCCCAATTCGTTCAAAATCGGCAGGCGCCCGGCAGCCGGTAATAATACCTTTTCAAACCGATCAAAATTACCCTCATAGAGCTCGCGACCAAACTCGAAGGGCAGCCGCTTTTTGCTCACATGGTCGGTGCCATCTTCCCAGCCGCCGATAACAAAGCCACCCACCTCCGGTTTTAGATAAAACAGATTGTGCGGGTCACGGAAGGTTGGAAGGTCAATTGGAATATTTTGCGATTTATCGGTAACACAATATTGGTGCTCGACCACGGTGGTGGGCAGGGCAATTCCCGCCATCTGGCTCACCTGTCCGGCCCAAAGCCCGGCAGCATTGACCAGCGTATCACATTCCACATAGCCCTTATCGGTCTGAACGCCCTTTACCCGATTATCCTTGACGATAATATCTTCAACCAGCACATTTTGCTCAAATTTCACCCCGCCAGCGCGCGCACCGGCAACCAGCGCCATCGTGTAGCTATAGGGGTCAATATAGCCGTCGGTTGGAATAAAGGCCGCACCCAATACACCATCGATCGACATATAGGGAAATTTTTCCTGCGCTTCCTTGGCGCTCAACAATTCAAGCTCAAAACCAAAACTGCGCGCCGTGGTGGCGGTGCGTTTAATCTCCTGCCAGTGGTCCGAGCTGGAGGCGATGCGCAGGCTGCCTACGGGATGCCAGCCGGTTTCCTGCCCTGTTTCTTTTGCCAGCCGCTCGCAAAGTGCGACCGAGTTCTGCATCATTTTGGTGAGGTTGCGTTTTGAGCGCAATTGGCCGATTAGCCCGGCTGCATGCCATGTTGCCCCGTGGGTGACGAGCGATTTTTCCAAAACCAACACATCACGCTCCCCGCGCTGGGCCAGATGATAGGCAATCGCGCACCCAACTGCCCCGCCGCCGATGATGACAATTTTTGCACGATCCTGCATTAGAGCCCTTCACCGTTAAATGGAATTGTTTGAACGCCGGTATTTTGTGATTTGGCAAGGCGGGGAAATCGCCGTGGTGTGATCACCACAAGATTTAGCCAACGCTGTTCAAAACGCAAAAGATTAAGTTGAAACGATTGCAGTTCATTCAGTAATTTCACCAGGTTGACCCGGATCAGGCTTGAATATATTTTCCGCTCAGGCTTTGTCAAAGCCCTTGCCCGATATTCATATCGCGATTCAGTCTTTTCCTTGCCGGAACGAAAAACCTTATTCATCAAACTGTTTCCATTAAACGGTGAAGGGCTCAAGGTAATCCTCGTCAGATTTTTATCCGGCCCATGGCGGGGTCAAAAAGCGGCTTTAAATGCACCTTGCAGGCAATGCGTCTGGTCGCGACTTCAAGCTCATATTCGCCGCTCAACACATAATCGCGGTCAACGCCCTCAACATTGCGCACATAGCCAAAGCCGATATTTTGCACCAACGTATAGCCCCAGCCACCGCTGGAAAGCCAACCAACCCGCTCGCCATTGCGTAGAATGGTTTCGCGTCCGAGCAAAACAACATTAGGGTCATCTATGGTGAAACAGGCAAGCAGTTTCGGCAGTGGTTTTTCCTGTCTTTCCATCAGCGCTGCGCGGCCAATAAAGTCGCAATTGCCTTTCAGTTTTACTGCCCAGCCAAGGCCAGCCTCAAAGGGTGTGTGGTCGGGGCCAATATCAGCCCCCCAGGCGCGATAGCCTTTTTCCAGCCGCAGCGATTCAATCGCCCTATATCCGGCATTGACGATGTCAAAGGGCTCGCCTGCCTGCATTAGCGCATTATAGACCGCCAGTGCATTTTCCTTGTTGCCGTGCAATTCCCAGCCAAGTTCGCCCACATAGGTTATGCGCAAGGCCTTTACCGTGGCCCCGGCAATGGTGATTTCATGGCATTGACCAAAGGGAAAATTCTCGTTTGACACATCGTCTTTTGTGACCGCGCTCAGTACATCGCGTGCATGTGGCCCCATCAGTGAAAGGGTAAAACCCTCATCGGTAATATCGACAAGTTCCGCATTACAATCAGCTGGAATATTGCGCGAAATCCACGAAAAGTCATGAGCACGAAAGCCGGTACCGGTGACAATATAATAGAGATCATCGCTCATACGGGCAACAGTGAGGTCACACTCAATGCCGCCGCGTTTATTCAGCATTTGTGTATAGATGATTGAGCCGTTGGGCTTTGCAACATTATTGGCGCAAATCCAGGAAAGGGCTTTTTCAGCATCCGGCCCGCGCATTTCAAACTTGGCAAAAGATGATTGATCAAACAACCCGACCCGTTCGCGGATAGCCCTGTGCTCATCGCCCACATGGGGAAACCAGTTTTGCCGCCCGAAAGAATATTCATCAACCGGTTCAATGCCTTTTGGTGCAAACCAGTTGGGGCGTTCCCATCCCATTTTCTCACCGAAACAGGCACCCTGTTCTTTCAGCCGGCCATAGAGTTGCGAAACCCGCAACGGCCGGGCCGAAAGGTGTTCCTCATAGGGCCAGGGCATCGAATAATGTTTGCCGTAAAGTTCTAGCGTTCGTTCCCGCACCACATTGACATCGCGTTGGTGCGGGCCGAAACGACGAATATCCACTGGCCATAAATCGGTGGAGGATTCCCCGCC
>JALSIJ010000141.1 GCA_026981655.1 Rhizobiaceae bacterium
ACAAAGGCACCCGCCGCGAAAGCGGCACGGTGGCATTGGGATGATAGATTTTCAGCCCGATCTGAGATTTACTTTCATCACCATTATGTCGATCAATCAGATGAAAGTTCACCCCGACTGAATCTGATGATTCAAGCAACCGTATATAATCAATATCTTCAAGCGCAATTTCCGGCGCAAATGCCTCACGATAGGCCGCAGAAAATGTATTCAGGTAGCCACTAATATCGGTGCCCGTTTGATGCGCAACATCAACCAATGCATCATCCCAGGTGAGCACAATGGTGCTCACAACAGATTCAAGTATATTTTGGTCAATTTCCGGGGTTTCCCCCCCCGATCGCCCGATAATAAAATGGACCCGCGCCATACCATTATCAGGAAAGGATGGGAAATAGGCGGTCAACCGACCCTCAAATGCCTCTACCAGATAACTGCCAATACGAATACGGATATCGGAATTATAGCGCTCACGCGGTACATAAACCAAAACGGAGACATAACGGTCAAATTTATCAATTCGCGCCAACACCCGCACCCGCGGGCGTTCTCCCAATCGCATTACCACATTGGAAAATTTCGCCAGCGTTTCCACATCAACCTGAAACAACTCATCACGAGGATAGGTTTCAAGCACATTTGTCAGTGCTTTTCCCGAATGACTGGCAGCTTCAAACCTGGACGCTTCCAGCACCGCCTCGACTTTTTTGCGTATCAGCGGAATACGTTTTACCGAACGGGTATAGGCGGTCGAAGTAAACAACCCGACCATACGCAACTCGCCAGACAATTTGCCCTTGGTATCATACAATTTTACCCCGATATAATCCATATAAGCACGCCGGTGCACAACCGATTTCACATTGGCTTTCGAAATATAAAGCGGCTCTTTGTTCAATAAAAAATCACGGATTTCAGGCGTCATGGTGACGGTCTTGCCGCCACGTTTCAAAACGCTGACATCGGGATCCGACAAGATGCCAAGCCCCTTCATACCGGCCCGTTTCAGTGAGCCGCGTTTGGCGCCACCGGTGAAAACATAATCCCGCATACCAAGAAAGGTAAAATTTTCATCGCGAAGCCATGAGAGCAATTGCACAGCTTCAGCGATTTCAACCGCAGGAATTGGCGGCGGGTTGGTGCGATAATCAACGATCGCCTGTTCCAGACGGGCAAGCATTGGCTGCCAGTCCTTTACCGCAAGATTGACCGAATTCAACACCCCGCGAAGACGGCCAATCAGGGCTTGTTGCTCATCCTTGTCAAATTCATCCAGATAAATTTGAACCAATGAAAGTCTGTGTTCGCTCTCGCCCTCATTTGCCCCTCTGCCAAACCGCGCAAACTTGCGTTTTTCGTTAAAGATGGTTGTGAATGTTGGATGGGTAACAAGGCGAACATTCAATCCTGAATCAACGATTTCACCCATAATAGAATCAAATATAAATGGCTTGTTCAGAGTTACAATTTCGAGCACACAGCAAGGATCGCCAAGTTTCGATACTTTGGCATGAGTAATACTAACCTGTGACTTACCGGGCGAAAACTTGCCAATCTGCGATAGCATTCCCGTAATACCTTCGGCGAGTATACGCGGCCCAAGTTCAAGCAAATCCTCCAGCGCGGCGTGGTCATACATTAAATGCGTCAATGCAGATTTGTTTTCACTTTCCTTACCGGAAAATAATTCTATAATTGCTGATATGAGTGATTTTCGGGATTTATCGGGCACGTGACTCACCAAAATTAATTGCACTAAAAATCTAAACACTTAATAGTTGCAGTAACTACGCGCAAATCAGTTACCATCCGATTTACAGGTAATTGCTGACAGGAAAGTGGAACATGGCCAACAATAAAGAGCAAGAGGTAACAGCACTAAACATTCCCTCTACCGGTGAATTAAGTGCTGAAACTTCAACCTATTTTGATATATGTCGGGAAAAGCTGGGGCTTTTGCCAAACGTCCTTGCAGCCTATGCATTTGACGAAACAAAGCTGCGTGCATTCACTGAAATGTACAATGATTTAATGCTCGGCCCCTCAGGCTTGAGTAAACTTGAACGCGAAATGATCGCCGTGGCGGTATCCAGCGTTAATTCCTGTTATTATTGCCTCACCGCCCACGGTGCTGCCGTGCGTGGGCTTTCCGGCAACCCGGAATTGGGCGAGCAGATGGTGATGAATTACCGGATCGCCGATTTAACCGACAAGCAACGAGCCATGTTTGATTTTGCCGTTAAACTAACCTCCCACCCGGCTGAGATAATCGAGAAAGACCGGCAGGATTTGCGCGATGCGGGCTTTAGCGATCGTGACATTTGGGACATTGCATCAATTGTCGGGTTCTTCAATATGTCCAATCGGGTCGCAGCCGCATCCGATATGCGCCCCAATGAGGAATATCATTCTATGGCCCGCTGAGTTTTAAACCTGCAAATATCGTTCGACAATTAGATGTAATTCCTGGCGGGCAGCCTTGCCTGGTTTTTCGCCCTGGGCATTGCGCTAAGCCTTAGGGTCAGGGCCCATTAATCTCATCCATTCTGCGTTGGTTAATTTGATTGCTGAATAGAAGGAATATCGCAGGCAATATCAATATTTTTAAAATATTACGACGTATTCTGCTATCAAATTAACTGCGCCCAAGGGTTTGAAAGAAAGCACACGCCTAAAAGCAATAAATGCTCAAAAAGGTACCACACCGCGGCGCAGTTTCCGCCTGTTCAGGAATAATGTTGCACTTGCGCCGTGCCCGAAATCAGTTTGTCAACAGGTCCTAGGCATTCCATGTCCGACATCATCAACATCATATTGCCGGTTTTTGCCCTGATTGGCTTTGGCTATCTTTCAGCGCTGTCCGGTATACTGAAAATGGATGTGGGTGATG
>JALSIJ010000142.1 GCA_026981655.1 Rhizobiaceae bacterium
TTTTAAACCTTACAAATTGTAGTGATGTATTTTTATCCGGAAAAGTATCTCAGGTGCAAACCGCCATTTCCTGTAATAATTACGATATTTCAATGAGCGTAGACACGCCAAAGAGCGGTTTAATCGGCCCGAATGGCAGGTATTTTGAGTTTTAGAAGAATGAACTTTATATTTTCAAGGAGTAAATAAATGGCTGATGTTAATCTGGTTCGAATGGAAATAGATAACCGAGCGAAAACCGGCATTGTGATGCCTGTTATGAATTCGATTTTTAAAAGTTCTGAAACCCTGACAGCAGGGGCTACAGCGCAATTGTTTGCTGATGCTGGTGAGGTTGATAGAGCGGAATTGTGGATCATTACGGTAACTGGAGGTAATGTTCGAGTGGCCTTTGGGTCTGCACCTGTCGCTTCGCCTTCAACGGGTATGCTATTATTGCCAGGACGGCATGAATTTAGTGCGATGATCGGCCAGAAAGTGTCAGTAATCGATGCTTAGTCTTGGATTGAATATTGGTTTGGGCGGTAAAGCTAATCTGCATGATTTAGCACCCGCCTGGTTGCCGCTAGGCGCTTCTATGTACGCCGATTTTACTACAGGTGATTATGCGAGTTCACCGGATGGATCTTCCGAGAGTACCGCTGTAACCGCGATTTCTGATCTCGTCACATGTACCCGCTCGGCACCCGGTTTTGCCACAAATGCAGACGGTACTTTGCAAGCGTTTACAAACAACCAGCCTCGCATCACAGATAAGGGATTGCTGCCTGAAACATCGGCGACAAATCTGCTTCGTTTTTCGGAGGAGTTTGACGATACAACGTGGGTAAAGTCGAATGTTTCCGTTACTGCAAATCAGGCAACTGCACCAGATGGTACGCTTACCGCTGACATGCTTACACCGTCAGCCGCTGGGGCATTTATTTACCAGTCAATCATCAGTCCGCCAATATCTGCTGTCATGTCAGTGTGGTTAAAATCAGCAAGTGCCAATAACGTTACTCTACACCTTACGATCAATGGGGCAGGCGCAATCCCCAATCCGCAAAATTTAACACTTAGTGTGACACCACAGTGGCAAAGATTCTCGTTTCCGGTCGCCACTGACGGCAATACAATCAATTATAATATTGGTGCATATGGTGCAGGAGATGTTTGGTCGCCGCTAGACCCTGTACACGTTTGGGGCGCGCAATTTGAACAGTCAACATTTGCATCGAGTTACATCAAAACGCAAAATGCGACAGCAATACGTGCCGCCGATGCAGTGCAGTTCAGCGATTTAAGCTGGCTGGCTGGAGGGCAGGGAACCTTCGTCATCGAGTTCCTTGCAAATCAGGCCAGTAATTACAACTATGCTGGTTTAATCGGAATTTGGCAGGATAACGGAAATTATATTGGTATCAATTCCAATGGGGCCAATTTTAATACAGAGGGAAAATCTGCCGGAAATTGGAGCCTGTCCAATTTGACATTTGCATTCCCGGCGGATGGAGTTTCAAAAGTGGCGCTGGCTTATGAAAACAATAATGTTGGTTTCTCACTGGATGGTGCCGCACCGATACTTGATACATCTTATGGTGCTGTCAGTAGTGCTGCAAATGTATTCATTGGAGATAGACTGCCCTCTTTTTACCAGCAATGGAATAGTTATATCCGCTCTATCACCTATTATCCCGTTCGCAAAACGGACTTGGAATTACAGGCGCTCACCGTGTGAATAGCAATATTTCAATGAGCGTAAACACGCCAAAGAGCGGGTTAATCGGCCCGAATGGCAGGTATTTCGAGTTTTAGAAGGAGTTTGTAATATGGCAATGCGAAGAAGGACAAAACTACTTGTGGTCCATGTTACGGCAACTCGCGCGAACGGTAAGTTAACCAGCGAGAAACTGCGAAAAATGCACAAGAATCGCGGCTTTCGCGACATTGGTTACAACGAGTGGATTGACCGCAAGGGGAAATTGTTTCGGGGGCGTGGTGTCGATGAAATAGGCGCTCATGTGCGCGGCTATAATTCAATTGCTTATGGCATTGCGATGGAGGGCGGTTGGAAAAAGAATGACATTACGCTGCCGCAAATGGTAACGCTTGAAAAGCGTTTGCGGGAACTTGTGAAGAAATATCATGATGCAAAGATTTGCGGTCATCGAGACCTGTCGCCCGATGCTGATGGTGATGGTATTGTCGAGCCGCATGAGCATGTGAAAGCCTGTCCACGTTTTGACGCTATTCCGTGGGCTGAAAGCAAGGGATTGCCCGGCGCTGATATTCGTGGTGTTTGGAGCGAGGTTGGCAAGGCCGGGCCGGATGCTCGCATTGTCTGGCTACAAAAGCTACTGCGTAACAAGGGGTATCAGGTTGGGCCTACTGACGGGCATCATGGGATTAAAACCACGGAGGCTATTATTCAATTTCAAACGGATTTTAATTTACCCGTGAATGGCGAATTTGATGTTGTCACGGTTAAAAAGTTGCGTGAATTGAATGAGGCCCCAGTTACGGAAATTGCTGAACCGCAACGCAAGCGTCCGACTGAAAAACCAGCGGAAACAAAAACTAGCCCAGCAAAGCCAGTTGGATTTTGGGGGCGATTAATAGCAGCCGTTATGAAGATTTTGAAAAGGGATTAAAACATGAAGCCTTGGTACAAATCAAAAACAATCATTATCGCTCGGTTGATGATGATTCTATCAATCATTCAGCAATTTGCCGTGCAGATCATTCCCGGCGAATATGTTGGCTACGTGTTGTTTGCAGCGGCTATCCTGATGGAGGTCATGCGGTGGGTTACGACTAGCCCAGTTGGCACTTCGAAAGATAACAGCTTCACCGGCGGGAATGTGTGATGATTGATACAATTCTATCACTCATTA
>JALSIJ010000143.1 GCA_026981655.1 Rhizobiaceae bacterium
TGAAATCTGAATTAATTCCTCACCAATTTGTTTTCTATATGTAATTGTAAAACGCCGGATTGGCCCCACCGCGCCCACACTAAAGGTTGCGCCGACATTGCCAATCGTAACGGGGGCCGCAACACTGGCCACGCCCATATCCAGTTCCTGATTACATTCAGCATAGCCCTGCTGCACTATCCGGGCGAATTCGGCGCGCAAGGCTTTTTTGCTGGTTTTTGTATACTCGGTATATTGTCTCAACGAGCCATTTAGAATTTCAGTCTGAAACTCATCATCACAAAATGCAGCGATTGCCTTGGAGCAACTGCACGCATGCATGGGTCGCTCTCCCATTCCCGGATGAATATAATCCCGGTTTGGATCGTCAGGTGTTTCCACATGAATGATCTCGACAACACCATTGCGAAAACGCGCCAGAAATACGGTCTCGCCAAATTTTACCGCTGCAGATTTCAATAATGTTGCTGAAACACGACGAACGTCCACATCAGATTTGCCAAGCAATGCCATGCGAATGAGCCGCTCGCCAATAATAAAGCGTGAAGTATCCTCAACATCTTCAATCAATTTGTGTTTGATCAGCGTTTGCAGCAGCCGGTAACAAGTTGGGCGGGGCAAATTCATCGACTTACAAATGTCGGCTGCCACTATCGGTCGCCCTGCGACGGCAACCATTTCCAATATTGAAAGAAGGCGATCCAGATGCACAATATTCTCACAATTAGAGACTATGTCTCAAACTGTAACACAGCGTGATGTTCACCTCAAGGTAAGTTGTAGCAGAAGATTTTGTGATGTGTATAAGTCGAAGATACCGGCAATTTTCCAACGCCATTCACCACCACTTACAAAACGGCCTTGACCGAACGGACAAGATTTTCCACCGCTGCCTTATAACGTTTGAAAGCGGCTGATACGCGAATTACCTTCTTTTTGGTAACCGATTTTGCAAACTTCACCCGCTTGCCACGTTTGCTCATTTTGCGCTCAGCCCAATTTTGCAACTTTGCAATATCCCATCCCTTAAGGAACGGATTGGCACCAACGACAGCGCTCCCCATTATTTCGGCAACGGAGGATTCCAAAGGCGCTCTAATCGCTATGTTTGCGCCTTCCGACCCCAGGAAATGCGCCAGATACAATCTACCGGGCGTAATCGTGTGGCCACGGGCGCGAAGATAAGCCTGATTTTCGTAGGTAAATTTATACAACATTTCACGCGAAATAGTCGGATCAAATCGAAGATCTAAAATTTCCTTGCGTGAGAGCGACTTTGCAAGGTCTGGACGATAACGATTGATCATCTTTAACCAGGTGGAGGAGATAAACTGAGCAAGGCCGGTTGCGGATGAGAGCGGGTTTTTCGCATCAGCTCGCCCGCCGCTTTCAATGCGTATTATCCGATCAACCAGCACATCTGCCGACTTTCCGCCGCCCGACGCGACGGCAACGCCACTACCCAATGGATCGACCGCGCGCTTACCGCGATAGACTTCAAAATGCAAATGCGGCCCGGTGGAGCGACCGGTTGTTCCCACATAACCAATAATATCGCCGGCTTTGACTTTCCGTCCCTTCTTGGCGCCCGAGGCAAATTTATTCATATGGGCATATCGGGTTTCCTTGCCACCTGCATGGCTGATCTTAACCAGATTGCCATAGGATCCGGCAACACCTGCAAAATTGATTTTGCCACTGAACGCCGCATAAACCGGCGTGCCAACTGGGGCCGCCCAATCCACACCTTTATGAATGCGAACTGTCTTTAAAACCGGATGCATGCGCGGACCAAACCGTGAGGTCAAAACACCATTTACCGGGGTCAGCATGCCGTTTCGTATTGTCACCGATTGCACCTGATCCTTGCCTGATACACATTTATATGTGGATGATCGCTTCAGCCGGAAAGAGTAACATTCGAGATTTTTATTTGCGCCCTGAACGCCAACATATAGAACCCGCCCGGCATTTTTAGCGGCATCACGGGGTTGTTTGGAATAAATAATGATCAACCGGTCATCAGGTTCAGCAAAAGCATTGAGATCATGGGTGCGGGACATCAGCTGGATTGTTTCACCTATGATGCCGGTCGATATTTTATTTCGCGCGGCCGTACTGTAAATTGCGTCAAGTAATCGGTATTGGCGAATTGGCCCCTTATTTTGCTGGTCTTCAGAGTAATTGAACAGATCATCGCGCACCCAGGGGTCTTCGCCAATTACAAATGTGCCTTTCTCTGAAAGCGCTAAAGTTCCCAGATAGTTTTCCTTTCCATAAATTGACACCTGCGCCAGTTGCAATGTGGTGGAAATGGCGCTTGGGCGGAGCGCGCGTATTCCGACAACAAACCCTGGCTCCAGGCTATCGAGTTTAAGCAACTCCTTCATGGTTTCGCCGGCAAGTTTGGCGTCATTGGCGCTGATTTTGTGCTCAAGCAAAAAGCTATCGAGGGTTCGCGAACTCAGCACACGAACAAAGAAGTCCTCAGTACTTTTGTAGCGATCTGCCTCACGGGTGGTTTCCACCACGCTGGTGTTATTTTCAATTTTTGTTTTTTTGAAACTCGGAAGTGCTTTTTTCCCATCACTGATGGTTTCTCCCCAACCGCCGGCGCTGTCATCCCCATCTTCGGAAGCATTATTAGCTGGTTCGTCGGTCGATGTTTTTTCAGCTCCGCCATTTGTTGATTGTTCTGTGCTGGAAATATCCTGTCGCCTGCCCGACTGTGCCTGAAAAAATGCAAAATCCTGTTGGCGTGATGGCAGGGTTGTCATAAATCGTTCGCTGGAACTCAACATAACATCGGCAAGAACCTGAAGTTTTTCAGAAACCCGCTGGTCCGCAAGGTTCACCGGGGTTGCAATCTTGCGCAATTTTGGTACGCCATCCCCGCCGCCGCCAATGCTAATGATCAGCGGGTCTCCGGCAAGGTCAACGATAGTTGGTACAAATTCCAGTAACGGCTCTTCGGGAATACCTGCAATTTTTGGGTCAACCTCGCCAATATCTGAACCAATCGTCCACATATCCCAGCTCAGATAAATCAGACCGACGATCATTATAATAAACAAGCCGCTACCCGCAAACATAAATCGACGGAACAGAATCTTTCTGCGCCGTTGTTTGTTTTTGCCTTTTTGGGCTTTGAATGAATTATCGATTTGGTGCATTTGATGCAAAAAGCTCGAGAAAATCCCTGAATAATTTAATAGTAGTGTTCCATCTGATCAACAATTACCATCAGTGGCCGAATTTAAGTGTGGGAATTTCCTGCCTATACAAATTCAAAAAAAAAATTTGACCCGGCTCTATTAACGAAACACGCCCTTGCTCAAGCTCTTCTTCAACGCTTTCTTCCGAATTGTAACCGATTTTCTGATTCTTACCTGTTTGGTTTTTTTCCGGCTGACGGATAGGTTTCTTGAAATAGGCTTCTTGGCGCCAATTCTAGATTTATTCTTTTTAATTACCTGGATTGTACGTTTACAGACAACAACCTCATCATTTCGGAGCATAGAAAGTAATGAAGCATTTGGTTCCAGCTCAGTTGGAGCAATCTTTTTGTTACCATAATAACGGAACAAAGCACGGGCTGATTTTGCACCCCACAAACCATCCACCTTACTGCGATAACAACCAAGGCGCGCCAATTCTGACTGCACCTCTAATGCATGGGATGGCGGTGTGATTGAGGGTTCTACAATCGGCGCAATATTTTCATCTGAACGGCTGTTATTCGCCGATTGGCCATTGCCCAGTGCAGCAACTTCAATATTACCTTCGTCTTTTTTAGTTTTTTCTTCAGAACTTACCAAGCCAATTGGTGCGACCGATGTCTCGACCAGATTTGGCTCAGGCGACGTATTTTTTGCGGGCTCCAGAACCGCAACCTGAATATTACCTTCGTCTTTTTTGTCCTTTTCCTTTTTGCTCAACACTTCTTTGCCAACCAACCGTTTTGACTTGTTGGTAACCGGCTGTAAGCTTGATCGTCCGGTGGAGGGTTTTATTGTTTGGATACTTCTGGCGGGTGAGTTGAGTGCAATTTGTACATCTTTTTCAACGCCTACATTAGGTGATTTTGCCAATTCTGGATTGGTGATTGCTATTACCCTCGGCTTTTTTGTTCTGGCTGAGGCATTCGATGGGCTGAGGCTTTGTTGAGTGCCAATTCGTCTGGCAACTATAGTCGCACTACTTGTTTCAGAAATAATCGGAGTAGATTCCGAAGGCTGCGTTTTGACCTGCTTTGGTGTTGCTGAAACCGTCTTTCCCTGAATTGTTGATTTTGGTGATGCAACCGATTTTTCAGCAACAACGGGAAGTGTCGTGGTGTTAGATGTGGTGTCAGTTACCGTTACAGGCGCAATTCTCTGGGCAATTTCCGGCTTGGTGTCGCGTGGAGAAAGGGCTGCAACCAATTGATCTTCATTTGGTTCAAATCGTTTTATGCCGGCTCTGAAATTTGGCAATGGAATAAAGCTTGCACCATTGCTGGCAAGCTCCTCATCGAGAGGCGATAATTCAGGAACGTCGCGTTGTGTTTTTTTTAGCTCAAGGCTCGCAACAACTACCGGCGCATTTTCAGATTTTTCCGGTTTATCTGAGTCACCGGCGGCAATTTTAAATCTGCCCTTAATTGCCTGTTTATTTTCAGCAACCGGCTTATCGGGTGCCTCACCACCACCAGCTGATATTTTAAATCTGCGTTTGATCTCAACAGTCTGGGTTAAAACCTGCCCATCATCGCTAAACTTAATGCCGAACTGAGCGGCGAACTTTTTGCGCAATGCCGGGGGGAGTGACAATAACAATTGCTTGTCTTCATCGGTAAGATCTGCATTCACCTCTTCTTCCGGTGAAAAGTAAAACTGGTTTCTAAGCGATGACTGATCCCACGGGGTCTGGGTTTGCAAGGTCGCAACTTCAACGGAATTTCGCACGCGGATCATCATATCCGAAATACTGATCCCTGGCGTCTCCATATGTTCTAACAATGCAGCCGCAAATGGACTGTGATTTCCCGCGCCATCACGTGTTATATTTCCTGGCTGCGTAGCAAATGCCACAAATGTGCCTGTTCCCGCTTCCAGCTGCGCCAATCCATCAAGCATCGATTTGTCACGAACGGATTCAGGCAAAGGGTTATTTCTGCATGCATCAAGAAATATCAGGGTCTGGCGGTTTCTATCCTGAACCGCCTCAATAACATCATTCAGACGCAGGGTTTCTTTCAAAATGGTTTCGCGATTGTTAAGTTTCGCGTCAACAGGGACGAGAAAATTAGACCCGCCCAATTGAAATCCATGACCAGAATAATAAAACACGGCCGCTTCAGCATCCTGTGCCGCGATTGAAAACTCATCCAGTGCCTTGGTAAACTCTGCCTTGGTGACATCACTGACTTCAATCACCTCAAACCCAAGCCTGGACAAAACAGCAGATATAGATGTGGAATCGCTAACCGCATTTTTGAGTGAATATACCGACTTGTAATTGGAATTTCCGACAATTAGAGCCACACGGCGGCCCTGTATCTCACCAGTCTTTGCGTAAATCTGGTCAACAAACAACACGGCCCAGACAAATGCCAAAGCAATTACAAGCGGCAAAAACCGATATCTGTGTTTGTCTATTGTCATATGCCTGTTTGGCAAAACTCCAACTGATTTGAGTAAAGATAGCAGATATGCCATTCCAGCCCAACCAAAATCTACTTAAAAAGCGGATAAATGCCAGGAAAGAAATTGATAATGGTCGGCAGATGGCAGTATTTGCCGGTTTAATGGCAATAAATCAGCCTGGATCTCAGGGCGATATATGGCACTATTTAAACTGACGCTCCTTCACAAACAATGTCCAGCGCACGGTATCCTGGGTATCAACTTCCAAATACCTCGCCACTTTATGCCCTCTTTGCCAACATTGTTCAGTACCACGAATGACAAACCGTTTGGTGCCAATACACATATCGGCGTCACCTTCCAGTACCGGCTGACCGAATACATCGGTCGCGTAAATGTAGATATAGCGACTATTCAACTCTTCTCGTATCACATCCACACACCGATTGGCACCAATGGTCCACCAACCCTCAGTTTGAATTATTTCATCGACATCTTGCCCAATGGACAGATTAACCACATCAAGGGTTTGGTTACACACCGTAAATTCTGCACGCGCGGCATTCAATGAACCAAAATATCCCGCAAGCACGACAATTGTGGTAATAGCAAAACAACACTGATTCCAAAATTTCATTTTATGAACACATTCCAGTGGTTTTGTCTCTTGTGTATCAATACAATTATGATATATTTAAAAAACTTTTGAGAATACAATATATATTACAAAATTTTGACCAAACTTTACCGTTTATTTAGCATATAATAATGTATGCGTTGTAAAACACTCAATTTCCTCTATATTTATTTTAGATCATTCATACATATTGAACGGATACCACATGCTTAGAACAATGAAAATAGGAACCGCGTTATCAATCGCAATCCTCGCATTGTCTCCATCCGCCTCTGTTGCGGAAGATGGACTTCTGCGCAATGGTCTCCAGCCTGCAATTGCCAAATTGTTAGTATTGCCCGGAAATATTAATCCAACCGGTATGACTGACCCTGACAGCCTAACCAGTGAAGTAAACTTCAGCACCACATATGAAGGCAGTAGTTCTCACAGTGGTGCGAGCAGTCAAAGTGGTCGCACTGACATTTTTGAATACGGCATGCTGAGGCTTGCGTTAGAAGGTTCAATCAAGCGTAAGCCATTGAAAATAAAACGCAAAGTAAAGGCCTCAAAAAAGACGCCACCCAAAATCGCAAAATACTCATCCAGAAAAAGAAATTTGAAGAAATACGCACCACTGATGTTAGGTGTGTATCGATAGGCGCTTGAATTCAAGACGCTGTAATTCAAATTCTATAATGTAAATAACCCGCATTCGTTTATTCGATGCGGGTTTTTTGTTATGGTAATAATTTAATGACCAAGAGCTTTTCATTATTGGATAGAATCGCTCTTGTTTTTCTCGCTCACGGCTAATCGGGCTTTGCCCAGCCTCCGCGTGGGCAATGCATAAGCATCGGGCCACTCTTCGCAACCTGACTGCTTCCATCTAAATGTAAAACAGTCTAGTTTGAATTGTCTTTGCTTCCAAAGGTATAGCCAATCCTGCGCCACGTGTTGTTGTTGGTGTAATCGCGGCTCGTAACCGTTCATAACATAGCGGCTCTATTGACCTTGCTTTTTAAATAGCATTCACTTATTCTAATATATATCATAAACACCATTCTATGGGATTCTTGGAGGATCAAATTCATGACAGAAACAGATCTGGAAAATGCGAAAAGCATGTCCATTATTGTCACCAAAGGCTCGCTCGATTGGGCCTATCCACCGTTTATTCTTGGTACAACTGCGGCTGCGATGGATATCAAAGTAACAATGTTTTTCACATTTTATGGTCTTCCATTATTGTTAAAAAAACTGGATTTGCAGATGACTGCATTCGGTAATGCGGCAATGAAAATGCCTATGATGGGAATGCATATGGGCATGCCCAATATCGTAAACATGATCCCTGGTGTTGATGCGGGCGCGACCAAAATGATGAAAAATATGATGGCCCAGAAAGGCGTTGCTTCAATCGAAGACCTGCGTGAAGCATCCGTTGATCTGGATATCCGCATGATTGCCTGCCAAATGACTATGGATCTGTTTGAGTATGATACCAAAGATATGATTGATGGTATCGAACTTGGTGGTGCGGCAACCTATATGGAAACCGCATCTAACTCCGAAATTAACCTGTTTATCTAAAGGCTTAGTAAGTTGCATTGGTTCGCAGGTGGTTTTGTTGACGCTCTGCATGCCAATGGCGATTTGCGAACATTCTGAATTTGTCTAAATTCTCGAATTACTCTCAAAGGAAGGAAACTAAATATTATGGCTGACCAAACTCTTGACGCAAAAGGCCTAAACTGCCCATTGCCAATCCTGAAAGCCAAGAAGACCCTTAAATCAATGAGTTCAGGCGAAACTCTTCAAATTCTTTCAACTGACCCAGGCTCTGTTGCGGACTTTGAAGCATTTTGCCGTCAGACCGGAAATGAGCTTGTAAGCTCTTCTTCTGAAGGCGATACATACACATTCTTGATTAAAGTTGCTGCTTAATTCGCTGATTGAGCAATATTTTGATTGATGGATGTGGCCGGTTAATGTCATTCTGCTTTTGGTATCGGATTTCGAAACAGGAGCTTTGAATGATTAAACTGGCCACATCTATTTTTATATCTACTGTCAGTATTTTTGCCGGGGTGCTGTTGGCAAATGCCACCGATATTGGTCCAAACTCAAACGAAGCGTCAGATACCACATTTGGCAAACGGCTGAACGCGCCAATCAATACATTGCCACAAGAACGAAAGTTTTGGTGGGATTCATCCTGGTATCTCGATGGCAAGCTGGAAGTGCCTACCAATTACGATGTCGTTGAACGCCAGGTCTCCTACGTAAATAGCGAAGACGGGACGGAAGTTCCGGCAATTATCTATCGTCCCAAAAAGGCAGGGAAATTTCCTGCTGTCCTTTTTCAGCATGGCCGTCGTGGCCTGGATGAGCTGGTCAAACGGCTGGCCAAACGCATGGCTGCACGTGGATTTGTAGTTCTTGCACCAGATGTTTATGCAGCCCGGTTTATCGACACCTTGCCGATTGAACATTTGTTGGAAACCGAAGGTGATGTGAATGCTGGCGTTGACTTTTTACTTCAACAAAAAGATGTATCCACTTCAAAAGCATGTCTTTATTCTCATACACGTGGCGGGTATTACACCCTACGGGTTGCGGTAAAATATAGGCGGCAAGAGGACAAAATTGCTTGCTATGTTTCCTTTTATCCCCATTGGCAAAACCCGAATGCGGCTGAACCGATGCAGGTTTATCGTTATGCAAGTGAACTGGACAAGCTTACTTTGCCAACCATGGTTTTCATTGGTGAGTACGAGCAATATCAGAGGCGACGTTCGATAGAGACTGCGGTAAAGTTCATGAAAAAGGCCAACCGGGATGTGAAACTGATTATCTACCCCGGTGTTGGTCGCGGGTTTGATTTTCGCCCGCCAAATGTGCGCACATTTGCAGATGACCTTGCAACCAAGGATGCCGTTCAACGCACCGCAAATTTCATGAAGCGACATTTGTCGCAATGGAGCAAGTGAGTGGCGCGCAATCGGTTGATAATGAATATTTGGGGAAGCATTTATGAATACCGGCAATGAAATGTATGCATCAAAGGCAAGATCATCCCAAAGTAGTTTAAAAACGCAACGACATCGCCATCATTTTTCGCGGCGATGTCGCCAACTATATTGAAAACTAGTTCACCGCCTTGAGCGAGAATTTTGAAAAACCAACGGCAAGATTTACACCTTCACTGCCCTCAATGCTGAACGGCTGAAGTATGATCGCATTGTTGGAGCCACCGATCAGCGCATTTGCACCAAGGCCAACTCCAGCGGATGCGGTTGCAGAAACACCGACATAGTTGCCGGCAAGACTGCCAGGTGCAGCCGCATCACTACTTGCCCCCAGCACAACCCATTTCACCACGGCGCGGGCGGTAACTCCAACATCAAGTCCCAGTTTTTTGACAGTACCTGTATAAAGATCATCTGGCAGCCGATTATTGCCATACTGGAATACACAGGTCAGATCTTTTCTTGAACCAAGAATAAGCCCTACACCGCCCTCAATATCGCAGGTCAACAAACCCAGTTCGATTTTCTCTGCGGCATTGGAATTTCCTACCATCAAGCTAAAGGCTGCGGCAGCAACTAACATCTTAATTTTCATATCATTCTCTTTTCAACGATGAGTTTATTTCTTACTCAGATAGGCCCCAAAATAAGGTTCAGTTATGGCGATCTGGTTTTGTCCTTATATTTGAAGATATTTCTATACCATATGTCAAATGACACATTTGCAATAGTTTTCGCGATCTGCGGGCGGTTCAATTATTCCTCTAAATTAGTGTGCTGCAATTGACCTGACATAAAGACTTCTTTATATCGTTATCTAAACCTCACTAGAAAGATCCTCCGATGGCAAATTCGCTCTCCACACTGCTGGAAAAGAAGAAAATCCTGCTCGCCGATGGCGCAACGGGCACCAACTACTTCAATATGGGCCTGATGTCCGGCGATTCCCCGGAATTGTGGAATGTTGAAGCGCCCGAAAAAGTGGCGCTTTTGCACCGGCAGTTTGTTGAAGCGGGTGCAGATGTTATTTTGACCAATACATTTGGCTGCACCAGAAATCGACTGAAGCTGCATAATGCGCAAGACCGGGTTTTTGAACTTAACAAAGCGGCAGCAGACATTGCATTTGGTGTTGCAAAAGAGGCTGACCACGAAGTGGTTGTGGTGGGTTCTGTTGGCCCCACCGGTGAACTGTTTGAGCCAATCGGGGCGCTGACCATGGAAACAGCCATTCAATCATTTGCCGAACAAATGGAAGGCCTGAAGGCCGGTGGTGTTGATGTTGCATGGATTGAAACCATGTCGGCACGTGAAGAAATTGAGGCGGCAACTGCAGCTGCCCGCCAGGTTGGGCTTGATTATGTCTTTACCGCCAGTTTTGACACAGCTGGTAAAACCATGATGGGTGTTTCGCCTGCCGAGCTTGGCAGCTTTGCCGCAACAATGGACCCGCATCCAATCGCGGTTGGGGCAAATTGCGGTGTTGGGGCCTCTGATCTGCTTTCGTCCGTGTTGGACATTACGTCGGCCAAACCAGTTTGCGCCGTGGTTGCTAAAGCCAATTGCGGGGTTCCACGGGTTTCCGGCGACAAGGTTATTTACACTGGCACGCCTGAGCTTATGGGCGATTTTGTTCGACTTGCAATCAATAGCGGTGCAAAAATTATCGGTGGGTGCTGTGGCACATCTCCAGATCACCTGGCCGCCATGCGTGTTGCTCTGGATGGTTATCTGGCCAATCCAAGTGAATTAAACCGCCCTGACCTTGCCAAAATCATCTCAACAACCGGAGAGTTGGTCAATCAGGTGGCAGCGGCACCGGGCACCACGCCAAAACGTGAGCGCCGTGGCAGACGTCGGGCCAGTTAAAATCCAAGCCGGCTAGATTTCCACCGCGTCAATGGTGGCGATCCACGGCTTGATATCCAGCAACGGCGTTCGATCAAGGCAATCGATCGCATCAATGGTCATGATGCCCTGTTCCTTATCAATGTTGATTATCTTGACCGCGGCCAGCGCAATCGGGTTGGGTCGCGCAGGTGAGCGAAGCGCAAATACGCCGGTCGGTTGTTTTTTGTGGCGCGGGCATTGCACAATCAAGTTACGCTTGGCCTCATGCATCCAATAAAGCACGATTGCATGGCTGGAGTTTTCCAGCCCTGATAGCCCCTCTCGCCAAAGTTCATCCAGCTCAATATGCACTTTGCCACCACGTTCCCTCGCCTGCACTAGGTTTTTTGGGCAATCCTTGCGCGTTTTCCAGGGCGTACGAATTTTTCCGATGAAAACCACATTTGCATCATTGGCAAATTCTGCCGGGTCTTTTGATAACTCGACTTCACCTTCTCGCTTGTCATAGGGGTTCATGGTGCAATACTCTCCTTCATCAAGCCTTCAGCCTGCGGTTCTAGTATAACTTGCTTGGATAACTTTATGAACAGTGACAGTCAGCAACACAATGATTCTGGTCAATCAGATTTTGGTAAACTGGAATAAAACACCACCTGTATCACCCAATAAACGCCTTCATGTGAAAGGCTTGTTGTAAGGGCAAATATGCGTGGCTGCGGCCAATCGGACATGCATTACGAGCAATGCACCCTTTCTCCCGGCAGATTAACCCTGCTTGAGATTTTACGTGTTCAATGCATCTGCCTGCATGAAACCCTGCATCAGAAATTGCATCGACCGGACAGGTGGAAAGGCATGGCTTTTTAGCACAGCTATCGCAGGGATGATCGCCATAGTCCGGCACGGGAATCTCGATATTTTGGTCAAACACCAGTACCGCACGAAAAGCCTGCCATAGGCCAAATTCAGGGTCAATGATCAAGCCTTGCGGCGATTGTTTTAATCCGGTCGCCTTAAATGCCCATTGCTGAAACGGCCAATGCTGGCTCTGGCCATCCAAAAATGGATAGAGCGCAATTGCACTCAGCTGAACTTCCAATGGAGATAAATTGGCCTTGGTCCACCGATCCAATGAGCTCTTTTCATCCTCCAGGTAATTGGTAGACTTGGAAAACACCTCCCACATCGCCCTGCCCTGATTGCCGATCAAGGCGGCAGGCTTTCCCGCAAGCGTGGCCGGGCCATCAAACATTTCAAACCAGCCAATTATGTCCAAGCCCAACGGCTCCAACAAGCTATTCAGACGGGTGGACGGCATGGTTTACTTCTCCTCGCGTACGGGAGAGCGCCACACTTCATCATAGATTATATTCGCGGTCTTTGCGCGGCCATCGCCTTCCGGCGCACCTTCTCCCTTTCAGGTAAATGCGTCAGGCATGGCTTCTTTTCGAGATGCAATAAAGGCTTTCAACGCCTCATCGATTGCCGGATCAAGCGGCGGTTGCTTATAGTCCTCCAACCATTTTCTGGCTGTTGCATTGGCAACCTCTTCTACCCGTTTTCCGCCCTCCGCGTCCCATTGCTCGAATGAATTATTATCGGCAACGGTCGAGCGGAAAAATGCTGTTTTAAAATTGGCCTGAGTATGGGCACAGCCGAGATAATGATTGCCCGGCCCCACTTCACGAATGGCATCCATCGCCTGCCCGTGCTCGCTCACATCAATACCGCTCGCCATCTTTTGCTGGGCCGCCAGCTGGTCACAATCCATGATGAATTTCTCATAGGATGATACAAGTCCACCCTCCAGCCAACCGGCGGCATGCAACATGAAATTTACCCCGCCGAGCATTGCCGGCCAAAGGGTTCCCGCACTTTCGTAAGCCGCCTGTGCATCTGGCAGCTTTGAACCGGTGAGCGAACCACCGGAGCGGAACGGAATACCAAATTTGCGAGCGAATTGTGCCGCGCCAAACAACACTTGCGCCGGTTCCGGGGTGCCAAAAGCGGGCGCTCCCGATTGCATTGAAATCGAGGTGGCAAAAGTTCCCATCACCACAGGCGCACCCGGTCTGCACAATTGGGAGAATGCAATTGCCGCCTGTGCCTCAGCCAATACTTGCGTCAACGTTCCAGCCACCGTTACCGGCGACATGGCACCACCAACAATAAAGGGCGAAATGATGGTCGCCTGATTGGCCCGCGCATAGACTTTTAGCGCACCAAGCATGGTTTCATCCATCACCAATGGAGAGTTAATATTGATCAGGCTGATCAGCACACAATTTTGGTCGACAAATTCTTCGCCAAACAGAATTTTTGCCATTGCGACCGAATCGGCTGCCCGTTCAGGCGAAGTGACTGACCCCATAAATGGTTTGTCGGAATATTTGATATGCGCATAGACCATATCCAGATGGCGCTTATTGACCGGAATATCCACCGGCTCGCATACGGTGCCACCGGAATGGTGCATGGCGGGGGCCATATAGACCAGTTTCACAAAATTGTGAAAATCTTCAATCGTCGCGTACCGCCGCTCACCCTCGAGATCACGCACAAATGGCGGACCGTAGACCGGTGCAAATACGGTATTTTTTCCACCAATTTCAACCGAGCGTTCCGGGTTTCTTGCGTGTTGAATAAAAGAAGATGGAACAGTTTTCATCAATTCTCGGCACAGGCCATTAGGAAAATGCACCCGTTCGCCCTGCACGTCCGCACCGGCATCCTTCCACATGGCAAGCGCTTCCGCATCATCACGAAACTCAATGCCGATCTCCTCAAGCACAATATCGGCATTGCCTTCGATGATCGCCATTGCCTCTTCATCAAGGATCTCAAATTCAGCAATTTTACGTTTGATGTAAGGTAGATGCACCAACTCACCACTGCTTCGGCTAGCGCGACGGGCAGTGGCCCCGCCGCGCGAACGGCGGCGACTTGAATTTTCGGGAGATAAGGATTGAGGCTCGTCTATTTTCTGGTTCATGGGTGCTCCCCTGTTGCTAAAGCAACAATTGGTCTGATTGCACCATATCCTAAATCGCCCGATCTCTCGCAACTGCCTGCTTGCGCCACGCTTTGGCGCATCGACGATATTCAATTTGCCAAACGCGCACCAACTGAACAACCTGTGACTATACTGTCGCATTTAATGGCATTCCCGTCGTATTAGGAGAATAAATTTATGCGCAATAATGCGTACTTTTCACAATCAGATAAACATGATACGAAGCCGCGTTCTACCTGCCAATTACCAAAACGATTTCAGGAACTCCCATGGCCGACGACGAAGACATTATTCTTTCCGAACTTTCCGATGACGAACTTGTGCTGCAAATGCATGATGATCTCTATGATGGATTGAAAGAGGAAATCGAGGAAGGCACCAATATACTGCTTGGACGCGGCTGGGCGCCCTACAAAGTTCTTACCGAAGCACTGGTTGAGGGAATGCGGGTTGTCGGCGAAGATTTTCGCGATGGCATTCTGTTTGTGCCGGAAGTTCTCTTATCGGCCAATGCAATGAAATCAGGCATGTTTATTTTGCGCCCCCTGCTGGCAGCAACCGGTGCGCCCAAACAGGGCACAATGGTCATTGGCACGGTAAAAGGCGACATTCACGATATTGGCAAAAACCTCGTCGGCATGATGATGGAAGGTGCCGGATTTGAGGTCATTGATCTTGGTATCAACAATCCTGTTGAGGATTATCTTGCAGCCATCGAAGAGCACAAGCCGGAAATTCTTGGCATGTCGGCCCTATTGACCACCACAATGCCCTATATGAAAGTGGTTATTGATACACTTAAAGAAAAAGGCATTCGCGATGATCTGATCGTGCTTGTTGGTGGCGCACCACTGAACGAAGAATTTGGCAGCGCTATTGGTGCAGATGCCTATTGCCGTGATGCGGCAGTGGCGGTTGAGACGGCAAAAGATTTGATGAACCGCAAACACAATCAACTGGCCAGTGCCTGATTTATAAGTTTGAGTGTAATTGGGGCCACTCCGAAAGGGAGATTGGCATACATGCTGAACCCTAATCACAGCGTAAATAAGGATCGCTTGCGCATTATTGCATGCGGTGCGTTAGCGCGTGAGATATTGGCGCTAACCGATTCTCTTGCCTATATTGATTTGATTTGCCTTCCTGCCATTTTACACAACAGTCCGGAGAAGATCCCCACCGCAGTGGATGAAGCCATTACCAAGGCGAAGGCCGAAGGCTATGGGCATATCTATATCGCCTATGCAGATTGTGGCACCGGTGGCAGGCTCGATCAGGTCTGTCGCAAACATAGGGTTGAGCGCATTGCCGGACCTCACTGTTTTTCATTCTACTTTGGCAATGATGATTTCATTGCCCGTGATGAGGATGATATTTACACGTTTTTTCTAACGGATTTTCTGGCCCGTCAGTTTCGTGCCTTTGTTGTCGAACCACTTGGCTTGGACAAGCACCCAGATTTGCGGGACAGCTATTTTGGCCATTATAAAAAACTGGTCTATCTGGTGCAGGAAGAAGACAGCGAGCTGGATTTAGCTGCAGAAAATGCGGCTGAATTTCTGGGCCTTGAATATGAACGCCGGATAACCGGTTATGGCGATTTGACCGCTGCGATTGAAGGCCTTGGCGCTTCTCGATAATTCGGCAATCTGACGGCTTTATTCTTGACCATCGCTCCACAGTTTCACACAGTAAAAAACTGGAGGAAGTATGGTTACAGAAACATTTGATTACATTGTTATTGGTGGTGGTAGTGGCGGTTGCGCCGTTTCAAGCCGGTTAAGCGAAGATCGAAATTCAAGCGTGTGTATGCTCGAAGCGGGTGGCGATGGCAAAAACGTCATGATACGCATGCCTTCAGCGGTGGCTGCAATTTTACCTCGACCGATATTTAACTGGGCCTATAATACCGAGCCGCAGCCGGGTCTGAACGGCCGCAAAGGCTTTCAACCGCGTGGCAAGACTCTTGGTGGTTCCAGTGCAATCAATGCAATGCTCTATGTTCGTGGCCACCAATCGGATTACGACAATTGGCGAGACCTTGGCAACAATGGCTGGGGCTGGGATGATGTTTTGCCCTATTTCAGGCGGGCCGAAAACAATGCCCGTGGCGGCGATGATCTTCATGGCGATCAAGGCCCGCTTAGTGTGAGCGAGCAGGTCAGCCCGCGCCCAATTGCGCAGGACTTCATCAAAGCCGGTGAGCAGTTGCAATATTCAAACAATCCGGATTTTAACGGCCCAACCCAGGAAGGGTTTGGCATGTTTCAGGTTACCCAAAAAGATGGCGAACGCCATAGTGTGGCAGCCGCTTATATTCATCCGGTGATGGATCGGAAAAACCTTGAAGTGAAAACCAAAGCGACAGTTCATCATATTATTATTGAAGGTAAGAAAGCTGTTGGCGTGGCGTATGAACAAAATGGCGCCATACACGAGGTGCGGGCCAACAGGGAAATCATTCTTTCTGGTGGTGCATTTGCTTCTCCGCAATTGCTGATGCTTTCAGGCATTGGCCCGGCCGACCACCTGAAGTCGCATGGTATTGATGTAAAACATGACCTCCAGGGCGTTGGGCAAAACCTTCAGGACCATATTGACTATATCACTGCCTACAAGTCCCCTTCCCGCGATCTGTTCGGCCTGTCGTTTGGCGGCGGCATGGACATCATCAAGTCGATATTTGAGTGGCGCAATCATCGCTCAGGCATGTTAACCAGCCCGTTTGCGGAAGCTGGCGCGTTTATAAAGTCTGACCCTGAGCTGGAGCGGCCAGATCTGCAAATGCATTTTGTCGTCGGTATTGTTGATGATCATTCACGCAAGCTGCATTTGGGGCATGGATTTTCCTGCCACATTTGCGTGTTGCGGCCTAAAAGCCGCGGTTCGGTTACCCTTGGTTCTGCTGATGTGAGCAAGCCGCCAAAAATCGACATGGGATATTTTTCCAATGAGGATGACCTCGATCTCATGGTCAAGGGTTTTGGTATTATGCGGCAGGTGCTTGAGGCGCCTGCATTGGATAAGTGGCGTGGCAAGGAACTTTACACTGAAAATATCCACGAAAGGGACGCAATCAAATCGATGATACGCCAAAGGGCTGATACGGTTTATCACCCGGTTGGCTCCTGCAAAATGGGTAATGACGACAGGGCCGTAGTAGATGATCAATTGCGTGTTCACGGCATTGAAAACCTTCGCATATCCGATGCCTCAATCATGCCAACACTGATTGGTGGCAACACCAATGCGCCGACCATTATGATTGGTGAAAAATGTGCGGCAATGATCAAAGGTGAATAGTCGCAAATCAACATTTGGCAAAACCGATGCTATTTGGATTGCGACACCTTGGCGTTAACAGAACAGAGAAAGTCAGAATTTACTCCATTGCCGCATATTGCCCCCACTGCAAGACATTGAAAATAATAACTTAAAAACCATGTTGTGAAAAAAGTCCGGAATATTTTAACAGGTCGCAATTTTATGATAACCCGTCGTCGGTAGTATATCTAAAACAAGACAGTTTTTACAAAGTACGAACAGGAGAAATCGAGTGGCAAAACTCACTATTGTTTATTGGCGGGACATCCCGGCTCAGGTAATCGTTAAAGCCGGACGCAGATCAGTCGCCAAGCGTGAATTAAGCCTTCGATTTGTTGAAGCCATCGATATGTGTGCAATGCGCTCCGGGTTGGCAGAAACCGATGCCTATCTGGAAGAATGGCGCAAGGCGGAACCGGTTGAAGTGAGTGATGATCTGGAAGTTGAGGCGCAAGCGGCTGCGGACAGAATTGAACAGGAATACGACAAAGATCGCCTGAAGAAACTTATTGATTCTGAAGGGCGGGAGAGCAGCTAACAAGCCTGGGGTCATTCTCAGGCATTTGAGAAGGACACACCCTATGGTCGACAAAATTGCAGCTTCGATCGAAGTCTCCCCCAGGCAGGCAATTGATTTTGCCGAACTGCCTGGTCTTTTTCCCGCAGGCACAAAGGTGTATATCACCGATGTGGGCACAGATAGCGCCGAAACACTCACCGCAGCAGCAATCAGAGTTCGCGCGCTTGGCTATGATCCGGTGCCGCATTTTGCATCACGCCGACTGACCTCCAAACAGGC
>JALSIJ010000144.1 GCA_026981655.1 Rhizobiaceae bacterium
GCAGCAGAGAGGCCGATGAGTGCACACTGTTTTGCTTTGATCACATTCAATTGGCGAGAAAATCCGCCGATAAGGCGAGCCAATTGGAAAATCAGCTGATCGAAGCCTTGGCGATGCGTTTTCAAAAACCATGCCGTGTAACCGGTGAAGAATTTGATCGTTGGGACGATGACTTTTCAAATGCGATGCGCCGGGTCTATTACAGCTTCAAAGACGACCACGACGTGATGGCTATATTTGCCGAAGCGATGATGACACGAACGGCCTGGAGGTTATGGGATGTCAAAACTGGTATTCCGCCTCAGAATGCAGATACCTATGAAGCGTTGGAAGTCATAGAACGCTCAATTGCGATGAAAAATGCTGTTGGCGAAACGCAGCATCTGGCAATCCTGCATCTGCATATACATGTTACCGAAATGTCGAACGAGCCGGAACGCGCTATGCGTTCAGCCAACATTTTGGGAACGCTCTGCCCCGATGCCGGCCACCTCAATCATATGCCTGGCCACACTTATGTACTGTGTGGTGAATATGAAAAGGCAAAAAATGCCAGCGAAAAGGCCATAGCCGCAGACAATATGTATGTAGATTATGCGGGTCCATTCAATTTTTACACCACAGCACGCACCCACGATCTGCATTTAATGATGTACACCTGTATGTTTTTGGGACAGTTTCAACCGGCAATGGCAGCAGCCCGCCAATTACAGGCGACCCTTTCCAAAGAAGTCTTGAGTGTAAAAGACCGGCCACAATTGGCA
Source organism: Rhizobiaceae bacterium (assembly GCA_026981655.1). Lineage (GTDB taxonomy): Bacteria > Pseudomonadota > Alphaproteobacteria > Rhizobiales > Rhizobiaceae > SZUA-100. The sequence continues at coordinate 765 of JALSIJ010000144.1, forward strand.
ATAACCCTGGAGGGGTATTACTCAATCATCATGCATGTATTGGTGCGATTTGGACGTTGGCAGGATATAATTGATGCGTCCATGCCGGATGACCCGAAACTCTATTGTGTATCCACCGCAATGTATCATTACGCCAAAACCGTCGCTTTTGCCGCGATGAAGAATTTTGATCAGGCGAATGAACAGCGACGCATGTTTTATGCATCTCGGAAAAACATCCCGCCAGAACGAACCTTTTTCAACAATACGGCTCAATCCATACTGGCCATTGGTGAAAAAATGCTCGAAGGCGAATTAGCTTATCACTTGGGTGATTTTGAAGAGGCCTATGAACATCTACGCGAAAGCGTTCGCCGCGATGATGACCTGGAATATTCTGAACCCTGGGCATGGATGCATCCTCCACGCCATGCGCTGGCCGCCCTATTGTCTGAACAGGGCCATTATACCGAATCAGAAGAGGTGTATCGAACTGATCTTGGATTAAATGACAAATTACAAAGATGCGCTCAACACCCCGACAATGTGTGGTCTTTGCATGGATTGGTGGAATGCCTTAAAATCAGGAATGAAACAAAAGAATTGCCAGAACTACAAATCAAACTGAATAAAGCGCTGGATTTAGCTGATACGCCAATAACCTCGTCATGCATGTGCCGAACCCGGTTTGTAGACTGATCACTCCTCAATAGACATCTGGTATCGTGCGTTAATCTTGTTTGTTTAGGTTAACCGTTTACTAATAAATGCTGTTCTGGTTGCAATTTATAGGTTGCAGGCCCATGTAGAGGGAAGCAACAGATGGAGTGGAATTAGTAATATTCGCGCTCTTGTTAATTCAATTACCCCGCGGATTTCCTGGGTCCGCCGCATTTCCCAGGGCCCGCAGGGCGGTCGGTTGGTTTTGGCACAAGTGCCTCCTCGTTACTATGTCAGACTAACCGACCACATTTCATTTCACAATTAAATTGCTGACTGATAGTTGAGCTTTTCCATCAATTTATAATGCAATACTGAAACAAAACCGCCGCCCAATGGGCGGCGGTAACAGGCAGGTAAACAAAATCAGATTATTTGATCTTTGCTTCCTTAAAATTCACATGCTTTTTTACAACAGGATCATATTTACGCATAGACATTTTTTCTGTCATTGTGCGACTATTTTTCTTGGTTACATAGTAAAAACCGGTATCTGCTGTGCTCAACAGTTTTACCTTGATAGTGGTAGCCTTCGCCATCGGGATGCACTTTCGCTAAATCTCTTGGAATTTGCCATACGACACTGCTAACAGCGCCGGAGGCCTGAATCTCGTCGCGAACCTAGTATGCGGGGCTGAAAAGTCAAGCAGTTCTTTCCACATCGGCAAAACAATTGAACTAATATTTAGGATTGTTCTTTTCAAATCTTGCCGTTTTTAATTATTGTGCCGTCTCAGTAACCAATGCTAGCTTTATACGCTTTCTTCACAGCGGCTTCCATGCCTTTTTTAATTACGAATTGCTTAACTAATCCAGTAGCTGCACGTCCTGCAATTCCTTTGGCTACAGAGCTAACACTACGGCTTAAATAAACCGTGTATAAACCATCAGCGACCATTCCAAATGCAAACTTTGAAAACAGATTGATAGCCAAATCCATAAACTCTGGGTCACGAAGTACGACATCACTATTAAAACGCGCGGCCATTGCCACACGGCTAACACCGATTCCACCTAATCCTATCGGTGATATTTTAGACGCTACCCATTCCCCCCAACTAACTTCACCATCCATATCACCATCAGCATCATCGTAAAATGAAACCACAACTGAAGCGGTATTCCCAATAAAACCAATCGCTCCTGCTTCTTTATTGGTGTTGCCTGTAATTACGACCCAGTCTATCGCCATGATTAACCCTCATTTTTTATAAAATCACAGCAAATATACCAAAAAGGAAAGTACGAACTTATGCATTAATGCACATGTCAGATCAGATCGCGTTGAAATTTATCGCCGCGCAAATAGTAAAACGGAACGCTGCTTTCTGGCGAAAGGTGAGGGTCCTCATCAAGCCGTGTTTGTAACTCGTCTATGATTGTCTTGGTGATCGAAGGCAGTTCCAGTTTGCGCGCCGCATCAAAACTCAGCCAATGTAAATCTTCCAATTCACCGGAAGGACCGGTGCCTTCCGGCAATCGCGCACTGATCTCAGAAGTAAACGCTGCAAAAAACCAGGTATCGAATCGTCTAGGACGTCCCGGCGGGGTGATCGCACGCGCCACAAGGCGAAGATTTTGTAATTGCGGTGTCACACCTTTATCACTGAATGCTGCCCAATCATCGTATTTGGATGCAAACTTGCCCTTGCAGCCGACAAACAGGCCAGCTTCCTCATAGGTCTCACGAATGGCCGCCAGTGCCAGTGCACGCGCTCGTCTCGAGGTGGGCCGGCCCTTCATTTTACAAAGAAGTTTATTTTCGATTTCAGGATGCAGCGCATCGGGTGTTGGAACAGAACCATCCGTTTTATCCACCCGGCCACCGGGAAACACGAACAATCCGGGCATAAACTTGTGGCGCATATGACGCCGTCCCATGACAATGGAATACTGGCCGGGCTTTCCGTCTATCAGAATTAAGGTTGCAGCCTCTTTTGGCCGGATATAGGCCGGCTTGTCAGACGCACTAAAATGCGTTGCCTTGTCAATCTGCGCCCTGGTCATATTTTCCATCAGTACAATCTGTCCTCATTATCGGCTTTAACAAACTCGTCACCGCTACCAAACCCATGCATTCTTAACGCCCATTGCATACCAACAACCGCTCCTTTGATCGGACGCAACAGGGCGAGCGATAAAATTATCGTCAATGGTATCCACATCGTCAGATGAACACTTGTAGAAAGGTCAATTGAGCGTTCAACAATCATCATCGCCGCGACTACAATGTGGCCCACAATGAATATGGTTATATAGGGAGGGAAATCATCTGCCTGATGATTGCCAAGCTCTTCGTTGCAGCTTTCGCATGTTTGTTTGATTTCAAGATACCCGTTAAATGCAGAGGCACCGCCGCAAGATGGGCATTTACACATAAGGCCTCGCTTGATCGCCGGCATTACCGGTCGCTTCCAATCGCTGCTCGGTGCTGAAACTGTCATTTTCGTTTTCCCTTCCTCGGGCCTTTCCGCGATTTACTGCCACGCGGCGGACCTTTATGCGAATAGCGCGAACCACCCCCGCGCCGTTTGGCATTGGTCGGTCGCGATCGTGGCAATGCGTCGGATTTTCGTCCCTCGCTGATCATTTCAAAAAGCAATGCCCCTGCCAAAGGTGCTGCTTCAACCAGTTTTACCTCCACCTGATCGCCCATTTGATAGGCAAGGCCAGAGCGCTCGCCAACTACCGCATGTGCGGCCTCATCATGAATGTAATACTCATTGCCAAGGTTAGATAGGGGGATAAACCCATCTGCACCAGTCTCATCCAATGTGACAAACAGCCCCGAACGGGTAACCCCATTTATGCGTGCTCTAAATGTCGCATTAATCTGCTCGCTCATATGGGCGGCAATCAACCGGTCCTTGGTATCGCGCTCGGCCTTCATGGCACGGCGTTCCGTATCAGAAATTGAACTGGCAATTTCTGCCAATTGTTCTTCCTCTGAACGGGTAATGCCGCCCTTACCGAGGCCCAGGCTGCCCACCAGTGCGCGGTGAACAATTAAATCGGCATAGCGGCGGATAGGTGAGGTGAAATGCGCATACCGCGCCAGATTTAGGCCAAAGTGGCCGATATTAACCGGGTTATATTCCGCCTGACTTTGGGAACGCAAAACCACCTGATTGACGAGTTGCTGGGTATCTTTGCCCTCAACCTTGGCCAATATTTCATTGAAATGGAAGGGCCGCAAACTACCTCCCTTGGTCAGCGACAATCCGGCAGTTTTCAAAAACTCGCGTAAGGATTCAAGCTTTGACATCGAGGGCGCATCATGCACACGGTAGATGAGGGGCTGTTTTTTGCGTTCCAGCATTTCCGCTGCCGCAACATTGGCAAGGATCATAAATTCCTCAACCAACCGGTGTGCATCCAATCTTGGAGGAACATCGACCCGATCAACTGTCCCGTCTTTTTTCAAAATGATTTTTCGTTCTGGCAAATCAAGCGCCAGCGGTGCACGGTTTTTCTGTTCAATCAACAGGCAATGATACGCGGCCCAAAGTGGCTTTAAAATAGTGTCCAGATGCGCCAGAACATTGGGGTCCTCACACTCTCCATCAATTGCTGCCTGCGCCTGTTGATAGGATAGTTTTGCATGACTTTGCATCATGATGCGATGAAATTTATGACTGAGTTTCTTGCCTTTGGATGAAAATACCATTTCAACCGCAAGGGCAGGGCGGTCCACCCCTTCTTTCAACGAGCAAAGCTCATTTGAAATGCGTTCTGGCAACATTGGCACCACGCGGTCAGGAAAATAGACCGAGTTACCCCGTTTCAATGCCTCACGGTCAAGCGCAGAACCTGGCAGAATATACGATGAAACATCGGCAATAGCGACGATAACCCGGTATCCACCTTGATTATTTGGCGCATCATCGGCAATTGCATAAATCGCATCATCATGATCTTTGGCATCAAATGGGTCAATGGTAATAAGAGGAACAGAGCGCCAGTCCTCGCGATTTTCCATTGTTGCGGGGCCAGCACTATTGGCTTCGTTGAGCACGTCTTCAGGGAAAATATAAGGAATATCATTGGCATGAATAGCGATCATTGAAACCGCTTTTTCAGAATTCATCGAGCCGAGCACATTGATAATTTTGGCCCGCTGCCTGCCCATCCTGCTTGATTTCAAAACCTGCACTTCCACAAGATCGCCAAACTTGGCATCGCCCGCATCATCCGGTTCAATATCAAGCTCGCGTTGGCGGCGATCAATCGATTCTATCCAGCCACCGCCGGTCTTGCTGCCATCCTGAATGGCACGAAACACACCCAGAATACTATCTGGCCTGTGGTCTAGAATTTTGATAATACGGCCCTGATAGCGCCTGTCATGATCATTTGAATTAATGCTGATACGAGCTAGAACCCGATCGCCAACCCCTGCAACCTTGCCGGAGTTTGCACCCTTTGCGGAACGTGTTTCCCGCCTTATTGCGACAATGGGCGCTTCCGCATCTGTGTTGCGGCTTCCTTGTGGCGGCCATTCTGCCGGTTTGGCCAACAACCCGCCTTCGCGATCACGGGTAACGATATCGAGAACTGTAACACTCGGCAATTCGCCGGGTTTGGTAAAACTGCCACGGGACTTATCGAGTAGTCCATCTTTTTTCAAGGCGCGCAAATTTGCCTTGAGCTTCATCCGGTCATCGCCCTTGATGTTGAAGGCGCGCGCAATTTCGCGTTTACTGGAATGGGCCGGATTATCCGAAATGAATTTTAGCAATTCACCGCGACCGGGTACGCCAGATTTTCGCTGGCTCGGATGATTGCTTTTTTTCTTTTTGGCCAAGGTCTATCCGTTCAATCGGCAGACTTTGCCGGAGTTTTCTTTTTAGCCGCCGGTTTTTTGGTTGGCGCTTTCTTTTTAGCCGCCGGCTTTTTAGCGGTTGCTTTTTTAGCCGCTGGCTTTTTCTTCGGTGCGGCTTTTTTACGTGGTTTCTTACCACCTTTTGCGGCCCTTGCAGCAATCAGCTCAACCGCCTCCGCAATCGTAACTTCCTGAGGGTCTTTATCCTTGGGCAAAGTTGCATTCACCTTGCCATGCTTCACATAGGGGCCGTAACGACCATCCATAACAGCAATTGGTCCTCCAAGCTCCGGGTGTTCGCCCAGGTCCTTCAACGAGGTCGCGCCACCACGCCTTGCCCCACCCGTGGCAATTTTTTCTGCAATCACTGTTACTGCGTGATTTAACCCGATGGTGAACACATCTTCAACAGCCTCAAGATTGGCATACATTCCCTCATGCAAAACAAACGGGCCATAACGCCCAATGCCTGCTTTGATCTCCTTGCCAGATTCCGGGTGCAACCCGACAACCCGGGGCAGGGCCAGTAATTGTAGCGCTTTTTCGTAATCAATTGTATCCGGTGCCCAACCCTTAGGCAGACTGGCACGCTTTATCTCCTTGCCTTCACCACGTTGCACATAAGGCCCAAACCGACCGGTGCGCAGGGAGATTTCTTCATCCGTTTCGGGATCACGCCCAAGCACTTTCGGGCCCTCGTCTGCTGCTTGCGATTCCTGCAAACCATCAACGCCCAACTGGCGGGTGAACTTACATTCGGGATAATTGGAACAACCAATAAACGCGCCAAACTTGCCGACTTTCAAACTCAATTGACCGCCGCCACAGGTTGGGCAAATACGCGGATCTGTACCATCTTCCTTTTCAGGAAATGCAAGTGGTCCCAACGCTTCATTCAAAGTATCCAGAACCTCGGTTACCCTAAGGTCTTTGGTTTCATCAACCGCCGCTGAAAACTGCGTCCAGAATTCACGCAGCACATCTTTCCAGGCAAGCTCTCCCGCAGAAATCTGATCGAGTTTCTTTTCTAGTTCAGCTGTAAAATCATATTCCACATAACGCTCAAAAAAGCTTTCAAGGAACGATGTCACCAAACGGCCCTTGGCCTGCGGAATAAGCCTTCGTTTGTCGATGGTCACATAATCGCGGGCTTCAAGTGTTCCAAGAGTGGATGCATAAGTGGACGGCCGACCGATCCCAAGCTCTTCCATTTTCTTAATTAGTGAGGCCTCAGAATAGCGGGCAGGCGGTTCAGTGTGATGTTGGGTTGCATCGACGCTTTGGCGTTCAAGCGCCTCATTTTCCGCAATAGGCGGCAGACGCTTGTCGTCTTCTTTATCTCCATCAGTTTTGGGTGCCTGATAGAGTTTCAAAAAACCGTCAAACTTGATGACAGAACCATTGGCCCGCAGCATGGCAACTTTGCCGGAATTCGTTGCTTCGACATCAACGGTTGTGCGTTCTATTTTCGCCGATGCCATTTGGCTGGCAACTGTTCTTTTCCAAATCAACTCATAAAGCTTTGCTTGCTCCTGATTGAGATATTTCGTCATATCTTTTGGCAAACGGCTTAAATCAGTTGGGCGGATAGCCTCATGAGCCTCCTGGGCATTTTTAGCTTTTGCGGTATAATGGCGAGCCTTATCGGGCAGATAAATCGCCCCGAACTCTGAATTGATCAGGTTGCGTGTTTGTTCAATCGCCTCTGGTGCAATCTGCACGCCATCGGTTCTCATATAGGTAATCAGACCAACGGTTTCGCCACCAATATCCGCCCCTTCATAAAGCCGCTGTGCAATCTGCATGGTGCGCGAAGCCGAATATCCAAGCTTGCTGGACGCTTCCTGTTGCAAGGTGGAAGTGGTAAATGGCGCATAGGGATTTCGTTTGGTCGGCTTGGCCTCGACCACCGCAACTTTAAAATCTGCACCCATCAGCATGGATCGAATTGTTTTTGCCTGTTCTTCAGTTTTCACATCAAGGCGACCAAGCTTTTCACCTTCAAACACCGTCAATCGTACTTCAAATTCGGTTTTTGCCGTATTTGAGAGCCCCGCAACAATGGTCCAGTATTCCTGAGGTTTGAAGCGCTCGATTTCATTTTCACGTTGACAAATGAGGCGCAACGCCACCGATTGTACCCGGCCAGCAGAACGTGCACCGGGCAATTTCCGCCATAAAACGGGTGATAAGGTAAAACCGACGAGATAGTCCAATGCGCGGCGCGCAAGATATGCATCCACCAGAGGCACATCAATTTCGCGAGGGTTTTCCATCGCATCAAGTATAGATTTTTTGGTAATCGCGTTGAAAACAACCCGCTCAACCGGCTTGTCTCCGATGGCTTTCTTATCGCGAAGAACTTGTAAAACATGCCATGAAATCGCTTCACCTTCGCGGTCGGGGTCGGTCGCAAGAATAAGTTTATCAGATGCTTTTACCGCTTTGGTAATTTCACTAAGACGTGATTTCGCTTTCGAATCAACTGCCCAAATCATTGAGAAATCTTCATCCGGTAGGACAGAACCATCCTTTGACGGCAAATCACGCACATGACCATAGGATGCAAACACCTTGTAATTTGAACCAAGATACTTGTTAATTGTCTTTGCCTTTGCAGGAGACTCAACGATGACAACGTCCATATTTGCTTACGTCCTTAAAATTGAAAAAGCCGGAATGCGCCTGTAAAGCGCAGAAACAAACCATTTGTCCAGTTGAATTTTTTATTTGCAGGTCATAATTGTTGAACAATCATCCAAGACAAAACTCATAAGACAGCGCACTACAACCAGTAGTTTAATATATCAGATATGCAATTTTAACTATTGACTTGTATGCAATAACACGGGTAGATTCATAAACAAGCAGGGAATATCGGGCGGATATTTTAACCTGGATAAATCAATGACTAACAATGATAATTCAACCCAAACGGCAACATTTGCTTATATAGAGCATATGTTAATCGAACTACGTCAGATGAGCGAAAAACAAGATGCACCCGTATTGGCCTATCTAATCGAAATGGCCATAATTGAAGCAAAAGATATGGGCGACGTTAAATATAATGCAGCAACACCTACGACAGAACACGTTGACGATATCAAACATTTGCTCAGCTCTTGAAACCAAAAACTCAAGCAACTAAAGCGTCCGTGGGCGCACAAAGTCAATCATATTGCCTGATGTCGGCTTTACCTGCCCCCACTCATTGGCCTCTAAATCCAATACCGCAAACCCACCGGTTGGATAATGTGTTGGCAAAAAGTCTGCGGCAACAGGTCCATCACCGGTAATCAACAATCGGGTTAAATCATCACAAACCGGATTATGACCGATCAACATCAAGGGCGCATTTCCATCAACTGAATGTATGGCCGCAAGATATCGCGACATTGTACTTTCATACAATTCATCGCGAACTTCCATTTGGCACCCGGAAGTAAACGGTTCGATACCGTCCCAGGTTTCCAAAGTCCGTTGAGCAGACGAACACAAAACCAATTCTGGGATGTATTGCCGATCGGCAAGCATTTTACCAATCTTCAGTAAATCACTTCGACCACGTTTGTTTAGCGGTCTTTCGTGGTCTGCAGTAGCAGGCGCTGGCCAGGCAGATTTAGCATGACGTAATATATATAATCGCAACATTCATACTAAATATACGTCTGAATGATCCTTGCCAAGCATTTTAGTTTGTCCTTCACAGACAAAGGCAACTTTCTCCTAAAAATCTGAATGCATTGAATAACCAGTAACGAACCAATTTAAAAGGCAGCGCAATTTGCAAGCAATTCCAATTCTGGAAAGTTCTTGCTTGTTCATAAATTCAATCGAGTTTATATAGCCGCACAATGGTTGAGATAATTAACCTGATAAATAAAGCAAATTCACCTGATCTCTCAGGTGCAAAATTATGCTGGGAGAAAAAATGTCCACATCGACGAAGCCCTATCATCCCACAACCGAAGAACCATTTATGAGCGTTCGGCAACAGGAATATTTCCGTTCAAAACTGTTGGCCTGGAAGAGCGATATCATGCGCGAATCCAAAGAAACTCTGATTTCCCTGCAAAAGGAAAATATCAATCACGCAGATTTAGCCGATCGTGCATCGTCAGAATCTGAACGCTCGATTGAGCTACGTGCCCGCGATAGGCAACGTAAACTTATTGCTAAAATCGATTCGGCCCTGGCCCGTATTGATGAGGGGTCCTATGGCTATTGCGAAGATACCAACGAGCCCATCGGCATCAATCGCCTGATTGCCCGTCCAATTGCCACATTGTCGATTGAAGCACAAGAACGTCATGAACGTCGCGAAAAAGTTTACCGCGACGAATAGCCCAAACCGGTTCCCACTTTTGAGAGACAAGCTTTGTTTGCTGTCGCATGTCTTTATGCTCAAAACCGGTTCCCACTTTTGGGAGACAAGCTTTAACTTTTGCTGCTGGCAGTTATTTCACTCAACAATTCATCCATTTCACTGGCAAGGCTGTCTTTTTCAACCGGCATCAATTCATCTGGCACAAGTGTTTCGCCAAGGTTCATCGCTAAATTATCTTCAAAATCCGACAGTTGATTTTCAACGATACTGCCAGATTTCGGATCACCCTTATCTGCCCCACTCTCTGAAAAATTTGATTTTGGTGCGGCAGGCTTGTCGTCCGCCGCAGCAACAATAGGGGCTACCGCCGCCGCTACAGTTGATGCTGATGCTTTGGCCAATACCGGTCCGCGAGAACTCGGTTTCCCTGCGGGCTGCAATGGGGCAGGTGGTGCTGAAGGTTGCATCGGAGCTCGCACAGAAGTTGCTGCGGGTTCTTTAGCCGATCCATGTAGGGCACCAGGCAGGGTGGTTGTCGAACGCAATTCTGATTCAGTTCGCCCCATCTCTTTCGATGGAGGAGGAACTCGGTTCGCAGCTTGGTTGGGAACAGAAGCGGCAGTTGCAGCAGGCTGCACCGGAGGTGTGGTAGCCGGTCTAATTTGCGGTGAAGGCACCGGACCAGATTTTGCCGCAGCAGGCGCGGCCGTTCGAGCCGGCGCTTGCGCACGGGCAGCAGGCTGAACTGGTTGCGCACGCTGGGCTACCTGCGCGGCGTTATCCTGAACTGGTTGCGCATTCTGGCGCGCCATCGCAGGCTGGCTGCGTGGATGTTGGGTTTTAGAAGGGTTTGCCATTTGTAGTCGGGTTATATTTTGTTCAACAACAACATCAGTTGGCCCGCCGATCAAAAGTAGATGCTCCACATCATCCCGACGGATGAGCACCAAACGTCTGCGGCTATCGACAATTGCCGCATCCATAACCGTTAGACGAGGCTGACGTGTTCTTTTTATATTGCGTACGCCGCTTCCTGAAAAAGCCTTGAATATTGCAAACAGCAACAAAAATGCAAATACAATTGCCAGAGTAACCAAAACGAGCGATGCAGCCGTCGCCATGTTTTCTCCTACAATTCCCGCGATCCAATCACGCATAATAGTCTCCAGGTCGAAAAATTAATTTGATATTGGTTGTTTAAGAGGAATTGAGCAAGCTAGTCACCCGAATCACAGCTTAAGATGTGTATGAAACTCATAAATTTGATAAAATTTGCGAGATATGGGTTAAATATTCAATAAAAAACAAAAATTTAGAATTCTCTAATGGATAACTATGCAAATAATAGGTTCAAAAAGGAATCAAAGAGATTAGGGGTTTTCCCTGGTTGCAAAATGTGATTCAAACAAACGAAATCCTTTTACCCTCGCAGGTAAAATGGCAGCAAACCGATAAAAAGACGTGACCAGACATTCAAGGCCAAGTCGGATCCAATAAATGAATGACAAACCAACATTGAATACTGGCAAGCAACGAGCCGGTCAAAGCTCTCAAAATATTGAATCAGTCATAGATCAAAGCGGAAATGCGCCAGGAATAGGGCGACTTCTGCTTTTAGGCATAATTCTTGTCACCATTGCAGGATTATTTGTTGTTCTAGAAAAGCCAGTGGCGGAACAGTTTCTGTTTATCGTCCTTGGTTTACTTGCGATGATCGGGGTGTTTTTTCTATTCTCCCTTGCATTGGGAGTGGTTCACCTCTCGTCTAAATCCAGGGGAGAAGACTTTGCCAAAACCTATGTGGACAGCATGCATGAAGGGGCGATCGTCACTGATTATGAGGGAAGAATTCTTTATGCAAACAGGGCTTATGCAGAACTGACTGGCGCAGAAACTGAGCAGGATATATCCACATTACAACGCATTTTTTCAGCAGAAGAAGACACCTCCGAACTCATTTACAAAATGAGCCATGCCGTGCGGTCCGGAAAAATGGTACAACGCGAGTTTCGGATGCCAAGAGGAATCGGCGGCGATGGCTCCGCGCGCTGGTACCGGGTGATGGCACGGCCACTTAATCTTGCGGGTAAAAAAGAAAGCCTGACAATTTGGCAGATCATTGATATTTCCGATGAACGCGCAATACAGGAACGATCGTTTCAGGATTTACAACACGCTATCGACTATCTCGACCATGCACCTGCAGGCTTCTTTTCGGCCGATGCAGATGGTGCAATCGTATATATCAATGCCACTCTGGCCGATTGGCTGGGTATTGAATTGACCCAATTTCAACAAGGCCAACTAAATATTCAGGACCTGGTGCTGGGTGAAAGCGTTGTCCTGTTAAATTCTGTTAAGCCTGAACCCGGCTCATCCAAAACAGCCGTGGTCGATCTTGACCTAGCCAAGATGAATGGCCAGAGCCTGCCTGTCAGGCTTTATCATAAAGTTCCCTACGCCAGCGACGGCGCACCGGGAGATACACGCACGCTGGTGCTCAACCGCAGCCCCGGCGAGGATACGTCTGAAGCATTGCGTGCGGCCGAAGTTCGATTTGCCAGGTTCTTCAACAACACTCCTATTGCCATCGCCTCCGTTGCCGAAAGCGGCAATGTCATTGAAACCAATGCGGCCTTCAAAAAACTGTTTTCAAACACAATAAATTCAGAGAAACTGGAATCCGATTTTAAGATCACCAGCCTGACCCACGAACGCGATCGGGAAAAATTTGACAAAACTCTGGCTCAAGCTGCCGCCGGACACGGCAAAATTGACTATGTGGATTCTAATCTGCCGGATGATGACGAAATTTCCATTCGATATTACACCAGCGCCGTTACCGGTGGTGAAGATGAGGGCGAGGGCGAGGCAGCCATCATTTATGCTGTCGACATGACCGAGCAACGCGCGCTTGAAGCGCAAATGGCCCAAAGCCAGAAGATGCAGGCCGTTGGGCAACTGGCCGGTGGCATCGCCCATGACTTTAACAATGTGCTGACAGCAATTATCGGCTTTTCAGATCTGTTGCTGGCAAATCATCGGGCAAGCGACCCCTCCTTCCCGGACATCATGAATATCAAACAAAATGCCAACCGCGCTGCCAGTCTGGTGCGTCAATTGCTGGCATTCTCCCGTCGCCAGACCCTGCGACCTCAGGTATTGAGCCTGCCGGATGTATTGACAGATCTTAGAATGTTGCTGGAGCGTCTGCTTGGTAATTCAGCCAAACTAACGATCAAACACGGACGCGACCTGTGGGCGGTAAAAGCTGACATCGGACAATTCGAACAGGTCATCGTAAACCTGTGCGTAAACGCACGCGATGCAGTTGCCGATAAGGAAGACAGCGAGGAAGTTGGAAGTGTCACAGTCACCACCTATAATGCAGATGCAGATCTGATTTCCAGTAAGCATAATCGCAAAGAGATGCCAGCTGCAGATTATGTAATCATCGAAGTTGCCGACAATGGCACCGGCATGCCTGAAACCACTCTGGCAAAAATATTCGAGCCTTTTTTCTCCACCAAGGAGGTCGGCAAAGGAACAGGGTTGGGCCTTTCCACCGTCTACGGAATTGTAAAGCAGTCAGGTGGCTTTATTTACGCAGACAGTGTTGAAGGTGAGGGCACAACATTCCGCCTGTTCCTGCCGCGCCACGAGCCAACTGAAGATGAAATAAACGAAAGTGAAATTGCAACCGTTGAGGATGTTGCTCGCGATCTCTCTGGCAGCGCCACAATTCTGCTGGTCGAAGATGAGGACGCTGTGCGCTCCTTTGGTGTTCGCGCCCTGCAAATGCGCGGCTATACGGTTCATGAGGCAGATAGTGGCGTTGAAGCGCTGGAGGTAATGAAAGAATTTGGCGATGAAATTGATTTAGTCGTCTCTGATGTTGTTATGCCGGAAATGGATGGACCAACCCTGCTGGGTGAGCTGCGCAAAAACTACAAAGATTTGAAATTTATCTTCGTCTCCGGCTATGCGGAAGATGCTTTCGCAAAGAACCTGCCGGAAGAAGAACACGGTAAATTTGGATTTCTGCCCAAGCCATTTACCTTGAAGCAGCTTGCAACGACCGTCAAAGAAATTCTCAACGAACGCTAAGTGGTTGATTATATAGCGTCACAACTGATGCTTTACCTGTAAAATTGACTAGCATAAATATATTACAAAAAAAGATGGAATTTATTTTTATGTAATAGTATGGTTACATATGAAACTATTCACTGTTCGATACATTTTCGATTATCGCGAAGGATAAGTATCTATGTACACACAGGCGCTTAATGACCCGGCCAATAAGATCGCAAACGTGGCAGAAGATGATGAGGAGCAATATGCCCGATTTATGGCACGCATTGATGCCGATGAAAAAATCGAACCAAACGACTGGATGCCCGACAGCTATCGCAAGACACTGATCCGACAAATATCCCAGCACGCAAATTCAGAGATCATTGGCATGTTGCCGGAAGGCAACTGGAACACCCGCGCTCCCACCCTGCGCCGCAAAGCAACCCTTTTGGCGAAGATTCAGGACGAGGGTGGCCACGGCCTATACCTGTATTCGGCCGCAGAAACACTTGGAATTTCGCGTGAAGAAATGGAGCATCAACTGATTACCGGCAAAGCGCGCTATTCTTCGATCTTCAATTATCCAACGCTCAGTTGGGCAGACATTGGCACTATTGGCTGGCTTGTAGACGGGGCCGCAATTATGAACCAGATACCGCTCTGCCGCTGTTCATTTGGTCCCTATGCCCGTGCAATGGTTAGGGTTTGTAAGGAAGAGAGTTTTCATCAACGCCAAGGTTATGAAATTTTGCTGGCCCTATGCAATGGCAGCGACGAGCAAAAAGAGATGGCGCAGGACTCGATCAACCGATGGTGGTGGCCGTCTATAATGATGTTCGGTCCGCATGATACCGACAGCACCCATTCAGACCAGTCGATGGCCTGGAAAATCAAACGCATTTCCAACGACGACCTGCGGCAAAAATTCATTGACGCGACGGTGCCTCAGGCACATTTTCTCGGGCTCGAAATCCCCGATCCGGATATGAAGTATAACGAAGAAACCGGTCACTGGGAGTTCGGTGAAATTGACTGGGATGAATTCAAGCAGGTGCTGGCCGGTAATGGACCATGCAATCGCGAAAGATTGGCTGCAAGAACCCAAGCATTTGAAGATGGAAAGTGGGTGCAGGAAGCTGCACTCGCACATGCAAATAAACAGGCCGCCCGTGCCGCAAGCAAGGAAGCTGCATAATGAGTGATAAATCATCAGACTCACCAATTTGGGAAGTTTTCATCCGGTCAAAAAATGGTCTATCCCACAACCATGTCGGCTCCGTTCATGCAACCGACAAGGAAATGGCGCTGCAAAATGCCCGCGATGTCTATACAAGGCGCGCGGAAGGCACATCCATTTGGGTTGTGCTTTCATCCGACATTGCGGCATCCGACCCGATGAACAAGGATGAGCTGTTTGAACCCGGTAGCGACAAGATTTATCGTCACCCAACCTTCTATGATATTCCGGATGAAGTGGGGCATATGTAATGATGGCCGCAAATATTGATGAAACAGTGAAAGTCGATCGCGAGGCTCTGTTTCAACTTGCCTTAAGGCTTGGCGACACTTCGCTAATTTTGGGGCACCGATTGTCGGAATGGGCCGGCCATGCGCCGATTCTGGATGAGGATATAGCGCTTTCAAACCTTGGTCTCGATCTGATTGGCCAGGCGCGCTCGTTTCTCACCTATGCAGGCGAAGTTGAGGGCAGGGGCCGCGATGAAGACACACTCGCGTACCTGCGCAATGCACCCGAATATCGAAACCTGCTGATGGTAGAATTACCACGTGGAGATTTTGCTTTCACCATGATGAGGCAGTTTCTATTCTCCGCATTCCAATTGCCATTATATCAAAAGTTGATGCAATCGCGCGATAAAACTTTGGCGGCCATTTCAGCGAAGGCTGAAAAAGAGATGGCCTATCATCTGCGCCATTCTTCCCAATGGGTTGTGCGGTTGGGCGATGGAACCGAAGAAAGCCATCAGCGCGTTCAGAATGCGTTGAACACTCTTTGGACCTATACGGGCGAAATGTTTGAAACGGACGCATCGCTAAAAGCATTGATTGAAGCTGGCGTTTATTGCGATCCGGCGAGCATTCGGGATATATGGAATAAAACCATCAACGATGTATTGGAGCAGGCAACTCTAACCAGACCGGAAACCGGCTGGATGCAATCGGGCAGTCTGAGCGGTCGCCATAGCGAGCATCTCAGTCATCTATTGGCCGAAATGCAATCGGTTCAACGCGCCTATCCGGGGCTTAAATGGTAATGGCAGCCGAGAGAATAATTACTGCTGACAATGCCTCAGCTGAATTACTCGAACGCGCCAGATCTGCACTGAATACGGTGTGCGACCCGGAAATACCGGTGCTGACAATTGAAGACCTTGGGGTTTTGCGCGACGTCAGCATCACAGAAAATGAGTGCGTGCAGGTTGTGATTACCCCCACCTATTCCGGTTGCCCGGCGATGAATACCATTTCAATGGACATAGAGACTGCCCTGAATAAAGTCGACATCGACAAGGTGAAGGTTGAGTTGGTGTTATCACCCGCCTGGACAACCGAATGGATGAGCGAAGAAGGCCGACAAAAATTGCTGGAATACGGCATTGCACCGCCGGTAACAGGCGGAACAAGGGGAAGCCTGTTCGGTGAGGCTGAAATTGCCTGCCCCCAATGTGGTTCAAAAAATACTGAAAAATTAGCCGAGTTTGGTTCAACCGCGTGCAAGGCACTCTACCGGTGCAAAGCCTGCCTTGAACCTTTTGATTATTTTAAATGCCTGTGATGAGGAAATAATGCATGGCTGACAATTTGAATAATGTTCCATCAGATGCCGATGAACTGCCACGTGGTTTTCACTGGTTGGAAGTCGCAAATATCAGGGATGAAACCAGCGAGGCAAAATCGATCACCTTCAATATCCCTGAAGAGCTTGCCGAAATTTACAGCTATATCGAAGGCCAATATCTGACATTGACGCGAGAGTTCGATGGTGAACGCCTGCGTCGCCCCTATTCGCTCTGGACCGCCCCCCAAGAAGGCAAATTGAGTATATGCTCAAAAAAGATTGTAGGCGGAAGAATGTCCAGCTTCATCAACGAACAGTTGAAAGTTGGCGACAAGCTAGCGGTAATGAAACCGATGGGGCGCTTCTATCGGGCAAATGACAATGAAGGTTCAAACAACCGCTATGTTATGATTGCCGGTGGTAGTGGCATAACACCGGTAATGTCGAATATTCGCACAATTTTGCAAAAACAGCCGGATGCCACCGTCACCTTGATATATGGCAATCGCACGGTGGAAAGCATCATATTTCGCGAGCAGCTCGCCGATATGAAAAATCAGTTTATGGACAGATTTGAACTCTTTCATATTCTCTCACAAGAGCAATCTGATTTGGAAATATTCAATGGTCAATTGGATGGTGCAAAACTTGAACACCTGTTGAGCACATTG
>JALSIJ010000145.1 GCA_026981655.1 Rhizobiaceae bacterium
GGCTTCGCTGGTTTTGGCAAGCCACAAATCATTATGGGCAACAGATGCTGCAACATGCTCGCGGTCACGAATGGCGGCCGATCCTGCCGCAATTGATGCTGCATTCACATTAAACGGCCCGCGAATACGATTGAGCGTATCCATCACATGCGAAGGTCCATAAGCCCAACCAATGCGCAGGGAAGCAAGCCCGAATATTTTGGAAAATGTACGGGTCATAATCACATTCTGGTTGGAAGATACAAGCTCAATACCCGCCTCATAATCATCCACGTGCACATATTCAGCGTAAGCAGCATCAAGCACCAGCAGCACATGCGGTGGCAGCCCAGCATGCAGGCGTTTGACCTCCTGAATTGGCAAATAAGTGCCGGTCGGGTTGTTCGGATTGGCCAGAAACACCAGTTTGGTTTTTGCAGTCACACGCTCGAGAATTGCATCCACATTGGCCCGGTAATCGGTCTCCGGTGCAATGACCGGCGTAGCCCCAGCGGCAAGGGTTGCAATCCGGTAAACCAAAAAACCATATTCGCTGTAAATTGCCTCATCACCGGCAGAAAGATAACCGTTGGCCAACAGCGACAGAATTTCATCTGAACCATTGCCGCAAATAATATTTTCCGGGTTAAGGCTGTGCACCTGGCCAATTGCCTCGCGCAGTTCCGATGCGCTGCCATCGGGATAATATTCAAGTTTTCCGGCAGCCTGCGAATAGGCATCGACCGCCCTTGGCGATGGGCCTAGGGGCGATTCATTTGAGGAAAGTTTATGAAGATGCACACCGGCTGGCACGGCAGATTTACCGGGAACATAGATGGTGATTTTTTCAATGCCTGCATTGGCTTGCGGAATATTAGCGTTCATAACGGTTCTCTTGTCTATTTTGACAGGCCCGTCTATTGGCTGAAATTCGGCTCAAGGTCTACTTTTTTCTCGAACTTGCACATTTCCATGTGCCGTAAAAGCATGTCGGGCACCCACCCCTTGCGGAGATAAAACCGGAACAAACACCCGCCGCGACTGTCGTGCATTAACCGGCAACCCCTGATAAAGCCGCTTTGTCGCCTCCACGATAATCACGCCCGGAAAAGCCGACCAAAGCATGCGGCCGCTTCTTTCAAACAGACCGGAAAATTTTCTTATCCATTGGCGTTTGGAGGGCGGAAAATATAGTGCATCTGACCAGTTGAGCGGCGTAAACATTGAACTTCGCAGCAGACCCAGCAACTGCCCGCGCGAAAAGGGCCTACCCGAACCAAAGGGCGTATGCTCAAACCGCGCCCAGACACCACGCCTGTTGGGAACAACGATAACCAGCCGCCCGCCGGGGGCCAGCACCCGCCAGATCTCGCGCAGGCTTTCCACCGGATTTTCTGAATGCTCCAGTGAGTGCATCAACAAAATCCGGTCAATAGAAGAATCCGGCAAGGGCAGTTCCTCATCAAACACAAGCGCCGTTGCAGAAGGTGCCGCATGGGGCCAGTTCACCGCCCCTTGCGCTGCTGGCATGAAGGCCATTGTGCGTTCCGCATCGCTGCAAAAGCTGTCAAGATATGGCGTGGCATAGCCGATGCCCAACAACCGTTCATTAGGAATATTCGTCCACACAGGCGAAAGAGCCATGACAATTGCGTTATAGGACAATTTGCCTAACGCGCTTGCATAAAAGTCTCGAAGATCAACAATATCCATATGCATGGAAGCCACCCAACTCGATTACTGGTGATCGTATAACACAATAATTTGCTGCTTTTGGCAATTATGCGTAAGCTGATTTGGGTCAATATCCTAACAGGCCTCCAATACGCAAAGGAAATGCTCATGTCCGCAATTGAAGTTCATCAATTTACCTGTCGAAGTGATAATTACTGCGTATTGATCCATGATGCAGATAGCGGATTTACCGCCAGCATTGACGCACCTGAAGAAAAAGCAATCCGCCAGGCACTTAGCGATACCGGATGGGGCTTAACTCACATATTCAACACCCATCATCATTTTGACCATGTGGAGGGCAATGCCAATCTAAAGGCCGAATTTGGCTGCACGATTATTGGTCCCAAAGATGAAGCGGACAAAATTCCGCAAATCGACGAGGCCTATGGCCACGGCGAGCATTTCGCCTTCGGCAAACACCGGGTTGAAGTGATCGGCACACCGGGCCACACATTGGGGGAGGTTTCATACCATATTCCAGATCAGGGCATGGCCTTTACCGGCGATACATTATTCGCATTGGGTTGTGGTCGGATATTTGAGGGAACGGCTGAAATGATGTGGCAATCCCTGCAACGGCTGGCCGGGCTTCCCCGCGATACGATTGTCTATTGTGGCCATGAATATACGCTCTCCAACGCCAAATTCGCCGTTACCATCGACCCGGATAATCAGGCACTAACAACAAGACTGGACGAAA
>JALSIJ010000146.1 GCA_026981655.1 Rhizobiaceae bacterium
CGAAGAATTGGCAATTGCGGCGCGCGAAGCGTTGATAGCGGTTGAGAAATCGATGGTTTCGGGGGCAAATTTTGGTGATGTATTCAGTGCCCATGCTGAGGTGATGAATGATGCAGGGCTTGCCGAACACGTGCTAAATGCGTGCGGCTACAGTTTGGGTGCGCGATATGCCCCATCATGGATGGATGGGCCAATGTTTTACGAGGGTAATCCGTTTGTGATTGAACCCAATATGGTGTTGTTTGCCCATATGATTATTTTTGACAGCGATAGCGAAACTGCGATGACACTGGGGCGAAGTTTCATCACAACTAGGGAAAGTGCGACACCTCTTTCCAGGCATGATCTTGACTTGATCATTCGATAGCGGCTATCCATTTTCAGCATGGAAAAGAAGTTTTAGGCAATAATTTTGTACTTTTTGGATTGGATGCATCTCTTGTCATTGAACAGCTTTAGAATTTTCACCCGATTTATTGTTGTTGGGTTGCTGTTTGGAGTGGGCGCCTGTACGACCAGCAATCAGGAAGCGCTGGGTGTCGGTATTGGCCCGAGCACCACAACAGCCTCAACATCAACCGATCCAAATGCCGGTGGTGAGACAAACACTCAAACAGCCTTGGCTCCCGCAACCGATACAGCCAGCCCTTCGCAGGCTGCCGCACTTGGGGTGACCGCGTCGGATGATGCAAATGCTTCATCTGTTCAAATTGCAAAGGTTGGCTTTTTGCCGATTACCGGTGCGCCGCAAAAAGCCGTGACATCACTTTCAAGAGCATTCGGCGCAGTTTCAAAGCAGCATAATGTTGGAATTGTTGGTAAAGGTGATGCGCGCGCGCAATATCAATTGAAAGGCTATATGTCGGCATTGAATGAGGGCTCACGCACAACGGTGACTTTCTACTGGGATGTGTTGGATAGGAGCGGAAAGCGATTGTACCGGATTAATGGCTTTGAGCAGGAAAATGGAGCTAAAGCCAACCCCTGGGACGGGGTTTCAAACGCCACCATGCAGCGAATTGCCAACCGCACAATAGGTGGTTTTGCGACCTGGGTGAAGCGCAAGGGCGCATAACCGGCTTTATTGGCTGCGTATTAACTAATTTCGGTTGAAAACCTTAGAATATTTCAAAGCTGTTTGCACATTTGATTTGCCATTGATAGAACACCGGCAATTGCTACACATTCCATTGAACATATTTATCGGCGAGCCACTATGAAACTGTTTTCAGGCAATTCCAACATTGTTCTAAGCGAGCAGATTGCGTCCTATCTCGAAACGCCGCTTGGAAAATCTGTGGTCAAGCGCTTTTCGGACGAAGAGATATTTGTTGAGTTGCAGGAGAATGTTCGAGGTGAGGACATCTTTATTCTGCAATCCACGTCTTACCCGGCAAATGATCATTTGATGGAATTGCTGATAATGATTGATGCTATGCGTCGGTCATCGGCACGGCGAATTACGGCGGTTTTGCCCTATTTTGGTTATGCGCGTCAGGATAGAAAATCAGCCCCACGAACACCAATCTCGGCCAAGCTGGTAGCTAATATAATTACAACTGCCGGGGCCGACCGGGTGTTGACGCTGGATTTGCATGCAGGGCAAATCCAAGGTTTTTTTGATATTCCAACCGATAATCTGTTTGCGGTGCCCGTTTTTGGGCGGGATATAAAACAGCATTATAACACGGGAAATGTTATCGTTGTTTCTCCTGATGTTGGTGGTGTCGTACGTGCGCGCGCTTTGGCGAAACGGTTGGAAACACCATTGGCGATTGTCGATAAGCGCCGTGATAAGCCGGGTGAATCCGAAGTTATGAATGTAATCGGCGATGTGTCTGGAAAAGACTGTATTCTGGTTGATGATATTATTGATTCAGGCGGCACACTTTGCAATGCGGCCGATGCTTTGCTCGCCAAAGGGGCGACCAGTGTAACTGCCTATATCACTCATGGGGTTTTATCGAGCGGGGCGGTTTCACGTATCGCAAATTCACAATTGAAAGAGCTGGTGATTACCGATTCAATTCAGGCAACGACAGCTGTGCAATCGGCTACTAATATCAGGGTGGTCACCATTTCAAACCTGATTGGAGAAGCTATCAGGCGTACTGCACTCGAAAAATCAGTTTCGAGCCTGTTTGATTGATAAAAGGGGGCAATTCTTCCTATTGCCGAATTCAATTGTCTCGTCTATATACCGCGCAGCCGTGTCGACACCCTTGGAGGGAACACGGTTTTAAGGCCGCATCTAAATTGAGCGCGGCCTTAAGTCTGTTTGTGGTGGATTGAAGTTTACTGCATTTGGATTATCTCTGACAATGCTAGGAGCAAATTATGAGTGACAACACAGAACTCATGGCACAAGCGCGTGATCGGGTCGGCAAGGGGGCCGCTCGGGAACTACGACGCAACAAAATGGTGCCTGCCGTGATTTACGGCGACAAAAAACCCCCTTTATCTATTGCGCTGCCATATAAAGATTTATTTTTACGTATTTCAAGCGGTGGTTTTATGACCACTGTTGTGACGATTGATCTTGATGGTGAAAAGCACAGGGTTTTGCCGAAAGACTTCCAACTTGATGTGGTGCGTGATTTTCCGCTGCATGTGGATTTTTTGCGGGTTTCCAAGAAAACTATTGTTACTGTTGAGATTCCAGTACAATTTATCAATGAAGAAGAATGCCCAGGCCTGAAAGCTGGTGGTGTATTGAATATCGTGCGACATACAGTTGAATGTAATAGTCCTGCTGATTCTATCCCGGATGCGCTGGTTGTTGATCTTTCGTTGTACGAACTTGGTGACTCCATCAATATTTCTGCAATCACGTTACCGGATGGTGTGGAACCAACCATTACTGACCGCGATTTCACTATTGCGACCATTGCCTCGCCTGCAGGCCTTAAATCTGAAGACGATGATGAAGCCAGTGGTGAAGAAGAAGCAGTTGAAGGCGAAGATCAGGCTGCTGAAGACGGTGAAAAAACTGAATAATTATTCGGTTTGACCTACTGAATGATTGTCCGGCAACTGGTATTGCCGGACAATGTAATTCTGAGTAAATTGACAGGAGCCATTGAAAGGAAGCGAGCCATGCTGATTATTGCCGGGCTTGGTAATCCAGGTTCCAAATATGCCGGACATCGGCATAATATTGGATTTATGGCGGCAGATGAGATTCACCGACGCCATAATTTTTCTCCCTGGCGTTCGCGGTTTCAGGGTGAGTGTGCTGAAGGCATGCTTGGAACTGAAAAAACCCTTCTGTTGAAGCCATCAACGTTCATGAATGAATCTGGTCGGTCACTTGGTGAAGCAGCCCGGTTTTATAAAATTGATCCGGGTGATGTTGTTGTGATTTACGATGAGTTGGACTTGCCAGCTGGTAAGTTGCGCATGAAGCGTGGCGGCGGGGCCGGTGGTCACAATGGTATTCGGTCAATTGATGCGCATATCGGCAAAGACTTTAGGCGTATGCGGCTGGGGATTGGTCATCCGGGTGAAAAATCTCGGGTTACCGGCCATGTGCTCGGTGATTTTTCCAAACGGGATTTTGAATGGCTTGACCCGCTTTTGGGGGTACTTGCGGATAATGCGCCTTTGTTGGCCAAAGGCGATGATTCATCATTTGCCAACAAGGTACATTTGGCGCTTGCTCCAGATAAGCCGCAAAATGAAAAACCAAAAAAACAAAGTCATATCCGGCAGGCCAGAAAACCGGCGGATGTTAGCGTGCCTAAATCCGGCCCTATGGCGGATATGCTGGCGAAGATATTTAAAGGAAAAGAATAATGGGATTTAAATGCGGAATTGTTGGCCTGCCAAATGTTGGTAAATCCACATTGTTTAATGCCCTGACCAGAACGGCTGCGGCGCAAGCGGCCAATTATCCGTTTTGCACGATTGAGCCCAATACGGGTGATGTGGGCGTTCCTGATGAGCGGATGGCCAAGATCGCTGCGATTGCCGGATCGAAAGAAATTTTGCCCACCCGGCTGACTTTTGTGGATATTGCGGGCCTTGTTCGCGGTGCCTCGAAAGGTGAGGGGCTGGGCAATCAGTTTCTGGCCAATATTCGCGAAACTGATGCAATTGCGCATGTGCTTCGTTGTTTTGAAGATGGCGATATTACCCATGTGGAAGACAAGATTGATCCCGTTGCTGATGCGGAAACTGTTGATACGGAATTGATGCTGGCTGATTTGGAAAGTCTGGAAAAACGCATCGACCCCTTGCGCAAAAAGGCTGCTGCAAAGGATAAAGAATCCCAGGAAATTCTACCGGTGATGGAAGCGGCTCTTGCTATCCTGCAAGAAGGTAAGCCAACCCGAATGCTGGAGCTTGCACCAGAGGAGGACCAAATGCTGCGTGGCCTCAATCTATTGTCCTCAAAGCCGGTTTTGTATGTTTGTAATGTGAACGAAGACAACGCTGCAGATGGCAATGATTTTTCCCGCGCGGTAGAAAAAATGGCGGCGGAAAGTGGTTGCGGAACGGTCGTGATTTCTGCGGCAATTGAAGAAGAAATTGCGCAGATGCCGGTTGAAGAGCAAGGCGAGTATCTGGAAATGAACGGGCTGGAAGAATCTGGCCTCGACCGCCTCATCAGTGCCGGGTACAAGTTGCTGGACCTGATCACCTATTTTACCGCCGGGCCAAAAGAAACCAGAGCATGGACGGTGACAAGAGGCACCAAAGCCCCGCAGGCGGCTGGCGTTATTCACACCGACTTTGAGCGGGGTTTCATCCGTGCGCAAACAATTGCCTATGAGGATTATGTGGCCCTTGGTGGTGAGACTGCTGCAAAAGAAGCGGGTAAAGCGCGCGATGAAGGTAAAGAATACCTGGTGAAAGACGGCGACATTTTGCTGTTCAAATTTAATACCTAGCGGGTCATGTTTTGATTGAATCGCTTCAATTGCTTTCGCTCACAGCTAATCGGGCTTTTCTACTGGCTCAAGTTTTGCGCTTCGCGTTGTTCAACGTGCAACTTGAGCTTGCGCCCGGCCTCCGCGGGGGCGGCGCATTAGCACCGGGCCACTCTGAGTGGCCTGACATGCTTCAATGTAAATGTGAAGCCGTCTAGGGTCAGTAACCTCAGCTCGATATTTTGCGCATAATTTTTATGCCGGTTATCTGTCGCATTTCATTCCGCCGTGTTACCAGTAGTGATGAATACCCAATCGCATGTATTGTTGGCCAGCGCTCTTTTTACTCGTTCAGGAGTAGGAAATCGTGCTCGGAATATCGCTGCAATTAGTGGCGGTTTTTTACCTGATCTGCCAATCTTTATTATGTTTGCATGGTCAAAAATTCAGGGCGTGCCGGAAAAAATGGTTTGGGAAACCTGGTATTTTGCGCCTCCCTGGCAAACAATTGTGGATGCCTCACATTCAATTCCGATCTATTGGTTGATTATTATGGCCAGTGTATTTTTGGTGAAATCGGGCGGAAAGAATTCTGACTACGGCGTTGTTATTGTCATCTTTTCCTTATCCGCATTAACCCATATTGCCGGTGATTTCTTTTTGCATGTGGTTGATGGCCATGCCCATTTCTGGCCATTGAGCGACTGGCGGTTTTCATCACCCGTTTCTTATTGGGACCCTCGATATTACGGCCAGTATTTTTCTGTTTTTGAGATAATTGCCGGCATCTCTTTATGCGTATTGTTGTTCAGGCGGTTTGAAGAGAAGTTTGTTCGCGTGATATTGGGGTTGACCATGATCTCTTATATTCTTGTCCCTGCCTATTTTATGTACATCGTAAAGCACCATTGAGGATGGGGGACAGGAATATGAAACCCATATTTGCATACGAAGATTTTATTGTTGGCAAAGCAATTCTGCTGGGTCCTTATGAGGTGACGAGTGAGGCGATAATTGCTTTTGCCGAGGAATTTGATCCTCAACCATTTCACTTGAGCGAGGAAGAGGGCAGGGATACTCTTGCCGGTGGTTTGATTGCCTCTGGTTGGCATAGCTGCTCTATCCTGATGCGAATGATGTGCGATGCGTATTTGAACAACTCTCTTTCACAAGGAGCGCCTGGTATTGATGAGGTTAAGTGGCTGAAGCCGATAAGGCCGGGTGATGTGTTGAAAGGGAGTTCGACTGTCACTGCCAAGCGCATTTCGCGTTCCCGCCCTGAATTGGGTATTTTTAAAATTCGACACGAATTGATCAACCAACACGATGAAACTGTTTTGACGATTGTAAATTCTGGCATGATGGGTTTGCGAAACCCTGCTAACAGAGGTGATGCCGAATGAGCCTATATGAGCACATTAAAGAGGGCCTTTTGCTCAATTTGGGCAGCCATACGTTTGATGCAGAAAGTATCAAACGCTTTGCTGGCAAATTCGATCCACAGCCTTTTCATCTTGACGAGGTGGCCGCAAAAAACTCTCTTCTCGGCGGGCTTTGCGCATCCGGTTGGCACAGCCTTTCTATATGGATGCGGTTAAATATTCAGACTGGGCGAAAACTGCTGGAAACCAATTCAGGTTACGAAGGCCCCAAACCCGAGTTTGGCATGTCTCCCGGTATTAAAAATGTCAAATGGTTCCGCCCTGTTTATGCAGGGGATACGATTACTTATCAGACCACAGTTACCGGAAAGCGCAAACTTCGCTCGAAGCCTGAATGGGGATATATTTCCAAACACACCGAAGGTTTTAATCAAAATGGCGACAAGGTGCTGCAATTTGACGGTGGTGTTATGTTGAAGCTTTAATCGCCTTCAAATTCAATTAGGGTGCGAACGGGAACACCGAGGCCTTCGATTTTTTTACGGCCTCCAAGATCAGGTAAATCGATCACAAAACAGGCGGCGACGACATCAGCGCCAATCTGCTGTAGCAATTTAACAGCCGCCTCGGCTGTCCCACCCGTTGCAATGAGATCGTCAATCAAGACCACTTTTTCTCCGGCCTCGATCGCATCGCGATGCATTTCCATTTCGTCAATGCCATATTCGAGCGAATAGGCAATGCGGACAGTATCATGGGGCAGCTTGCCTCTTTTTCTGATCGGTACAAAGCCAGATGACAGCTGATGGGCAATTGCTCCACCCAGGATAAATCCGCGCGCTTCGATGCCCGCAACCTTGTCTATTTGCATACCAGCAAAAGGGTGTACCAACTCGTCAACAGAGCGGCGGAACGCGCGTGGGTCACCCATTAAGGTTGATATGTCCCTGAAAACAATACCTTCTTTCGGATAGTCTTTTATATAGCGAATCGAACTTTCGAGAACAGTTTGAAGGCTCTTGTCCATAGAATTATCTCTCTAGCGTTGGCGTAAATTTAGGCAAAATAAAAGGGCCTCTCATGATATTATCAGAGGCCCTTTTGTTGGAAAAACTTAGAGCACTTTCGCGGTTATCTGAATCGCTCAAGCGCTCTAACTATTTGTTTCTACGCACTTCTTATCCGAAAACCGGCTACCACTTTTCGGGAAGCGCTCTCGTGTTAGTGCTTCACTGAAGACCAGATACGCTTTTTGGTAAAGTAGAGCAATCCGGCAAATATCAGCAAGAAGATCATAACCTTAAAGCCCAGTGATTTGCGTTCGACCAGCTTGGGTTCTGCAGCCCACATCATAAAGGCCGAAATGTCTTTAGCATATTGATCAACTGTTTCAGGTGAACCATCTTCATAAGTTATAAGACCATCGGAAAGCGGTGGTGCCATTGCAAGGCTGCTACCGGCGATGAAATATGGATTGTAACTGCCACCCTCAGGCACTTCTGTGCCAGCAGGAGCGTCGACATAACCGGTGAGCAATGAATAGATATAATCCGGTCCATTTTCCGCATACATGGTGAAAACATCAAACACGAAGGTTGGAAAACCACGCAAGGGCGCACGTGCCTTCGCAAGCAGTGAAAAGTCTGGAGGAGCAGCGCCATTGTTGGCAGCTTTCGCCGCTTCCGCATTGGGGTAAGGGCCAACAAACTTATCAGAAGGCCGAGCAGGACGGTCCTCTATTTCACCATCGGCATTTGGCTCATCCGGCAGTTCATATTCGGCGGCATAGGCCTTGATTTGCGCTTCAGAATATCCAAGATCGGCAAGGTTTCTATAAGACACTTTATTGAGTGAATGGCATGCTGCACATACTTCGGTATAGATTTTCAATCCACGTTGAAGCTGTCCAATGTCCCATTTGCCAAATGGGCCGGCAAAACTCCATTCAACCTGCTTGGGTTGCTCGATTGGAAAATGCGTTGGCGCAGCATCCCCTTGTTCAGCTGCCTGAACATTGCCCGCAATTGCAAGACCAAAGGCAAGCGCAATACCGGCAATTCTGGAAATTGAGAATTTCATGGTGTTAACTTTCGTGTCTCTTTGATCAATTGTTAGCATTGCTGGTGTCACCATTACCGGTTTTCGCCAATACAGCCTCGGTAATGCTTGCGGGAATTGGCTTGGGTTTTTCGACCAGACCAAGCACCGGCAAGATGACGATGAAGTGGAAGAAATACCAGAAGGTGAATATCTGCGACATGGTGGTGTAGATGCCTTCAGCCGGTTTAGAGCCGAGCCAGCCAAGGCCAACGCAAACGATAACAAATATCCAGAAGAACTGCTTGAACAGCGGACGATAGGCCGCTGAACGCACCTTCGATGTGTCAAGCCAAGGCACCACAAAGAAGATCAACAGTGATCCAAACATCGCAATCACACCACCAAGCTTGGAGTTGATCAAGACAATGTCGGTAAACGGAATGCCGATATCAAAGGTAATGGCGCGCAGGATTGCGTAGAACGGCAGGTAGTACCATTCAGGCACAATGTGCGCCGGTGTCACCAAGGGCTGCGCTTCGATGTAGTTATCCGGGTGACCCAAGAAGTTTGGCATGTAGAAAATGAAATAGGCCAGAACCAGCATGAACACGATCATCGCCAGCAGGTCTTTCATGGTCGCATAGGGAGTGAATGGAACAGTATCCTGTTCAGATTTCACTTCAACGCCCGTCGGGTTGGTTTGCCCGGTGACATGCAATGCCCAAACGTGGAGAATGACAACACCAATAATCATGAATGGCAAGAGATAATGCAGCGAGAAAAACCGGTTCAAGGTTGGATTGTCAACGGCAAACCCGCCTAAAAGCAAGGTGTGAATTGAATCGCCAACAATCGGAATGGCGGTAAAGAAACCGGTGATAACGGTCGCACCCCAGAAGCTCATTTGTCCCCAAGGCAGAACGTATCCCATGAAGCCGGTTGCCATCATCAAAATGAAGATTATTACACCCAATATCCACAAAACTTCACGTGGGTTTTTGTAGGAGCCATAATAAAACCCGCGGAAAATATGAATATAAACCGCAATAAAGAAGAATGAAGCCCCGTTGGCATGCATATAGCGCAACAACCAGCCATAGTTCACATCACGCATGATCTTTTCTACGGAGGCAAATGCCATCGTGGATTCTGGCGTATAGTGCATTGCCAAAACGATGCCTGTAATCAGTTGAATGATCAGCATCAGCGACAATATTGCGCCGAATGTATACCAGTTGTTGAGGTTGCGAGGTACGGGATATGCAACAAAGCTATCATATACCAGTCTTGCCAGAGGCAAGCGCGCGTCCATCCATTTGCCGAAGCCGGATTTTGGAACGTAAGCGGAATGACCACCACTCATGTGTTTTCTCCTGTCATTTCCGTTAACCGATTTTCACGACTGAATCAGAGATAAATTCGTAATTTGGTACGAGAAGGTTTTCTGGAGCCGGACCCTTGCGGATACGGCCGGCGGTATCGTAATGCGAACCATGGCATGGGCAGAACCAGCCACCAAAATCGCCTTGCTGGCCAAGGGGAATGCAACCAAGGTGGGTGCAAACGCCGACCATCAAGAGAATGTTTTCCTTACCTTCGACAGCGCGGTTGGCGTCTGTTGCCTCAGCTGCTGAATCTTTAAGGTTTGCATTTCTTGCGGCCTTATCTTTCAACTCGGCTATGGGAGTTGATTTGGCTTCCTCGATTTCTTTTTCCGTACGGTTACGGATGAAAACTGGTTTGCCGCGCCATTTAACCACGACCGATTGGCCTGGTTCCAATGACGCAATATCAACCTCGGTGGTAGAAAGAGCAAGAGTGGAGGCATCGGGGTTCATCTGATGGATGAACGGCCATGCAACAAACGCAACACCCACGGCACCGGCCGCTCCAGTTGCGATGTATAGTATATCACGGCGAGTTGGTTCGCTCGTATCAATTGCGCTCACGGGATTATGTCCTTTCGCGATCACATTAAAATAATTGCCTAGAAGTAAGAGCAGTTTCGCACCTATAAACTGAGACCAAATGATCTGCAATTGATACGCCCGGGAATCTACTCCTAATTCGAAGACTGTTTAGGCCCGCTTACCTCTGTTTGTCCAGACCATCTTACCGCTCAAGGGCACATTGTCGCGGATTAAACAGAATTATCGGTTGGTTTTGTTGTTTCCCTGATTGTTTGAGTACATCAATATTTAAGTCTGAAAGGTTGCTTGACTAAAATGAGGGTTTTCTAGAGGTAGTGTTTTTACCTTCCAATCCAAGGGGACCAATTAAATGTATCCAAAAGCAAGCCAATTTCTGATTGTGGTTGCAATTTTTGCACTCTCTGTATTTTCTTTTACAATAATTCCCATGCAGGCCAATGCTGGGGCGGTTACATTTGTTGCTCCTGAGGTTGTTGCAATCGAAGAACCTTCCAAAGAGAGGTCTATGTTCAGGTTGACTACAGGTCAGCGCAATAAAATCATGCGGGCGAAGGACTATGGCCGCAGCAGGGTTTTTGCGGAAATTTTGGTTGCTCGGCTGACAAAGCTTGGCTTGACCAAAGGCGGCACCAAAGCCGTTTCAAGAATGGCCAAACAACTTGGAAAAAACTGGTGCGGTCCATGCAAGTCTCGAAATGGGCGTCTTGTCCGTAAGTTGAGTATTAGTGGCCCGGAATTTAAAGATGGAATAACCGCTATGATTACGGCAAGTTTTTAAACAGTTTGATTTTTTGCAGCAGGTTTAGTGACTATCACTGAACCTGCTGCAACTATTACAAATTTAGTTTATTCAGCAGCACTTACCTCTTTATCTTGATCAATAAATCCGCCGGATTGTCTTTTCCAAAGCTGAGCATAAAGCCCGTTTCCGCTAATCAGTTCTTCGTGGGTGCCATCTTCGATGATTTTACCCATTTCCAGAACGATCAACCGATCAAGTGCTGCTATGGTTGAAAGCCTGTGCGCGATGGCTATTACGGTTTTGCCTTTCATCAATTCCAGCAGATTATCCTGGATGGCGGCTTCAACTTCAGAATCAAGCGCTGATGTTGCTTCATCCAGCACAAGAATTGGCGCATCCTTCAAGAACACGCGAGCAATAGCTATCCTCTGGCGCTGGCCACCGGAGAGCTTAACGCCGCGTTCGCCCACATGCGCCTCATAGCCTTTGCGGCCTTCCGCATCCTCAAGTTCAAGAATGAACTCGTGAGCATTGGCCCGTTTGGCGGCATTGATGACTTCATCATCACTGGCAGACTGCCTGCCATAGGCGATGTTATCGCGTACTGAGCGATGCAGCAGGGATGTATCCTGCGTTACCACGCCGATCTGACTGCGCAGACTTTCCTGATTGACTTCGGCAATATTTGTACCATCAATGCGAATTTCGCCGTCAGTTATATCGTATAGGCGCAGCAAAATGTTCATCATCGTGGTTTTACCGGCGCCTGAACGCCCAACCAGCCCGATCTTTTCACCGGGCTTAACATTAAGCGTCAGGTTTTCAATCACCGCGCCGACCTTGTCATAATGAAAATTGACCTTGTCGAACAAAATTTCGCCATTTGGCACCGTCAGTGGTTTGGCATTGGTGCGGTCGGTAACTTCGTGGGCGCGCGCGATGGTGTTCATGCCATCAATTGCCATGCCGATATTTTCAAACAGGCCAGCCATTTCCCACATGATCCAGTGCGACATGCCGTTAAGCCGGGTTACAATTGCCACCGCCACAGCAACGGCCGCAACCGTAGACTGATTATTGAGCCAAAGAATAATGGCAACCGCGCCAACAGAGAACAGCAGTAATTTGTTCAGAATTGTCAATGCTATATGCATCCAGGAAGATATGCGCATTTGCGGGTGTACGGTATCTAAAAAACCTTCCATGCTTTCTTTGGCATAGGTGGTTTCATGGCCTGCATGAGCAAACAGCTTGACGGTTGAGATGTTGGTATAACTATCGACAACCCGGCCGGTCATGAGCGAACGGGCATCGGCCTGTCGTTTAGCAATATCGCGCATACGCGGTAGAAAAAACCGCAGGGCGATTACATAAAACACCAACCAAACGATAAAGGGCAAGGTGAGCCAAAGGTCGAGCGATGCAATCAACACCATCGCGCCGATGAAATAAACCACCACATAAACAAAGACATCCAGCACTTTCATGACTGTTTCGCGCACACCAAGGGCAGCTTGCATGACTTTTGTGGCTATGCGTCCAGCAAATTCGTCCTGATAAAACCGCATGCTTTGCCCCAGCAAATAGCGATGCGCCTGCCAACGGATGATCATTGGATAGTTGCCAAACACCGTTTGGTGCACAATCATCGTCCACAGCGCGGTAACAATTGGTAAAACCAACAGCAATATGACGGCCATAAAAATCAGTGTATTGCCTTCCTCTGCTAGAAATGTTTCGCGGTTGGCCGTGGACAGCCATTCGACCACATTACCAAGGAACCCAAACACCACCACTTCAAGCAGGGCTACAGCGGCACCAAGAATTGATACGAAAAGTAATGCGGGCCAGATGGCCTTTGAATAGTGCCAGCAAAATGCCAGCAAAGTCTTGGGAGGCTGTTTGGGTTCTTCAACCGGGAACGGCTCAATTAAATTTTCAAACCAGGTAAACATTGTAAATCTCTTATGTCTCTATGGAATTATTAAGTGTGTAATTGACAGGCAGGCAATTGGCCCTCTCTTCCAGCGATTTCATTTCGAAATTATCGCAGGCCTCGGGCCTTGCCAGCACCGGAATTTGGGTGTCGCGCGACAGGATGACATAGATCAACAGGGTCTGGGCCAAAACAAGAATTGTGATGACCAACACAATTGCGATCTGCAAAGATCTGGTGTCAGGAATGGTTTGGTTATTTGGGTCGTGATTCGAATGTAACATCGTTTTTCCAGCCATGAAGAAGTAGTCCTGTGAGAGGACGACAGCCGGGAAGCGATATATTTTTATGGAGGGTCGCGAATAATTTAGATGGTTCGCAGAAAATGTCGCAAAAGACTGTCGTATTATGCCGCGTATGTGGGCATGTGCGAGAAGAATAGAAGGTAGATCATAGTATTCTCCTTTGTCATTGCGTGAAGCGCCTTCATAAGGTTAATTGGCGCGAAAGGAAAGCGATTTTGTCGCACCCTTTGCACGTTGATTTATTCTGTTGCCAATTTACCACAAACAAGGGTTGCCCCATGCCGCGTATCGTTCTTTATCAACCGGATATTCCCGGCAATACCGGCACCATTTTGCGCTTCGCCGCCTGTATGGGGGTTGGCGTTGACATCATCGAACCGGCAGGGTTTCGCCTGGATGATAAAACCTTAAAGCGCGCCGGGATGGACTATCTGGCGCTTGCAAGCCTTATGCGCCATGCAAGTTTTGAGGCCTTTGAAACATGGCGGGCAGAAAACCAATTGCGGTTGGTCCTGATCACCACCAAAGCGAAGACCGGCTATACGGATTTTTCATTCCGCCCAGATGATCTGTTGCTGTTTGGCCGCGAGAGCGCCGGAGTTCCGCAAAATGTGCATGATATTTCCGATGCACAATTGTTGATTCCGATGGTGGAGGGAGCCCGTTCGCTCAATCTGGCACTATCCGTTTCAATGGTCATGGGTGAGGCGCTTCGGCAAATTGGCTGACTTTACTCGCACCCATCGGGTTTGCCCGGATCTAGGCTTTTGGTTAGTCTTCCTACCATACCATCATAGTCTTTTTTGCGCGAGGCCGGATAGGTGATGGACACTGACGTTGTGCGCTGAAAATTGCAGGAAAAAATTGTCTTTTCATAATACACCATACCGCTCTTATAGCCGGAGATGATCAGCCAGTCTTTGGCGATACGTTTATAGGTGATATTGTCAACAACGCCGACGTCATTGCGGGCCCATTCGAAATATGATTTTGGGTTTTGGTCGAGTGTATTATAACTGCCCCAAACGCTGATAATGGCTTCAGCGTCGGTGGCAAAAAATCTATTTCCATCACCATTTTCCGGCTCCGGTTCGGGCGTAAAAACATGGGCCGGATAGGTGAAGGAAAAGCCAAAGCGCGGATTTTCATAAGCGCGCCATCCGGCCATTGCCGGTTGCAGGCCACTGATCACCAAAATTGCAAATGCCAGCAGCAATCCGCCAAACTGTTTCATCATGCCTCTTTCCTGTCGAGAAAAATCGTTCGCGCAATCTTAGCAGGTTGATTATTAGTGAGCAAAAATCAGTGTGGAATGCAGCTTTATTCCAAAATGAAAGTAACCTTCAAGACAACCCGGTATTCTGTGATATTGCCGTCTTTGATCATCACGTTTTGATCTTTCACCCAGGCGCTTTGAACATTTTTCAAAGTTTGGGCGGAGCGCTTGACCCCTTGTTCCACGGCATCATCAAAGCTTTTTGTAGAACTGGCAATTATTTCGGTAACGCGTGCAACAGACATAATATTTCTCCAATTTTTTACAGATTACCCAAGGGAACTTTGAATTGTGGCGAGAATGGGATTGGCTGTGTATAAAGTCTGTCGATCCGGAAGTTCGGGGCTAATCAATCGGCCCTGATAAAGTTATCATTACGCAAATCATGGATTGCCTGACGAATTTCATCATTGGTATTCATCACAATCGGGCCGTGCCATGCAACCGGTTCTTTAATCGGTTTGCCCGAAATCAGCAGGAACCGCATGCCTTCCTCGCCGGCCTGGACTGTTATTTCATCACCTGTATCAAACTCGACCAGGGTTCTGTTGCCGGAAAGGTCGCGGATATTAAATTCCTGACCCGCAACTTCTTTTTCCAACAACACGCCGTTTGGGTCGGAGGCATCGGCGAACTTGCCTGCGCCTTGGAAAATATAGGCAAATGTATTGCGGTAAGTATCAACCTTAAAGCTTTTCTTGCCGCCTGCAGGAATGGATATATCCAAGTATTGCGGATCGGCTGCAATGCCGTCAACGGGGCCTTTTTTGCCCCAGAATTCACCAATAATCACCCGCACTTTGGTGCCATCATCATCGGTAATTTCTGGAATTTCAGTTGAGTTTACATCCTGATAGCGCGGCTCTGTCATTTTTAGCGACGCGGGCAGGTTGGCCCAAAGCTGAAAGCCGTGCATTTGGCCACTGGCATTTCCCTTGGGCATTTCCTGATGCATGATGCCGGAACCGGCGGTCATCCACTGTACGTCGCCCGCCCCAAGGGTGCCGCTGTTGCCCAGACTATCGCCATGATCAACGCTGCCCGCAAGAACATAGGTAATTGTCTCAATGCCACGATGGGGATGCCAGGGAAAACCGGGTGCATAATCTTCCTCCCGTTCATTCCTGAAATCATCAAACAGCAAAAACGGGTCGAGCATAGTTGGGTCGTGAAAGCCGAATGCCCGATGCAGATGAACGCCCGCACCCTCCATGATAGGTTGGGCCTGCGACAAGGATTTTACCGGGCGAATGGACATAAAAACTCCTTTACCGTTTGTGATTATATCATATTTGGTAAGGGCAGCCGATAAATCAAACTTGAACTTGAGAAAACACTGTTCTTATTTGAAGACTATTCCATTCACGCAAAATGCGTTACGCGCATAACTTTTCCTATGGTCCATGTTTTGCGCTTCGCTTGGCTCAACGTGCAACATGAACTATGCTCTACGTGCGATTTGAATTGATGCCGCGCGCTCAAACCACCACTACGGTAGAGCCGCGCGAAATGCGGCTGTGCAGGTCGATAATATCCTGATTGAGAAACCGAATGCAGCCCGATGACATGGATTTGCCGATCGACCACCATTCGGGCGAGCCGTGCAGGCGATAAAGCGTATCGACACCGTCTTTATAAAGATACAGTGCGCGTGCGCCGAGTGGATTGTCGACCCCGCCGGGCATTCCGGTGCGAAATTCTGCGAGCTTTGGTTTGCGTTCAATCATTTCCGATGGCGGGGTCCAGGTGGGCCAATGCGCCTTGCGGCCAATCACGGCGGAACCCGACCAGGCAAAACCAGCTTTGCCGATGCCAATCCCGTAGCGCACTGCTTCATCGGGACTGACCACCAGGAATGCAAAATGCTGTCTGGTATCGATCAATACATCACCAACGTCCAATCCTGTTTTGTTGATCACCCGCTGGCGGCGGAATTTCGGATCCATTTTTTCATAAGGCACTGGCGGAATGAAAAATTCGCCGTCCTGCATACCGCGATACATTTTGGCCGAGCCGCTGATGTTGGGATCGATGCTGATGGCCGGGCGTTTGACGGCCGAAGAAATCGAGCCGGTGGTCATCGTGTCGACGCCTTCAAATTTCATTGCACTGGAATTGCAGCCCATGGGAAGAGCAAGCGCGCCAAATGCTGATATTTTACAAAAATGGCGTCTGGAAAATAGTCTGGTCACGGGCAGGGTACTCGATATTAATGGCTTCAATATCTTTGCGTAATCTATTGTGGTTAATGGGCTTTTAATTGTGTGGGAATGTTGAGGTTGAGATGGTTAATCTCCCAACTTGCCCGTCAATGCCTTGTTTTCCACGCCAATGCGCACATACAGCATCCATGCATTGAGGATGGAATAGGCCAGGGCCATCCACGGTAGGCCCAAAGCGAGAGGGACCACGGCAATCTCGCCGATGACAACCAGATAATTGGGATGCTTGAAAAACCGGAACGGCCCGGCTTTAACCAGGGTTTCCCCGTCCATAATCAGGATGCGGGTGGTCCAGCGCGATTTCAGTGTGGCAAGTACCCAAAGCCTGCCCAATTGCAGGGCGGCAAATATTGCCAGCCAGAAATATGATAATTCGTTTTTGCTGCCCAAAACCCAAAGCAACACCAGCCAGCTGCCATGCAGCAGGATCATGAAAATGTAATGTTCAGCCCCAACTTCGCGCGCGCCGTTTGCCAGAAGCTTTTTGGTGTTGTGTCTGGCAATCACCAATTCAGCCAGCCGTTGCAGGGTTAAAAACAGCAACAACCAGATCGCCTCAGTCATGAATTTTTACCGGTAAGAATGAGGCCGTAAAGCCCGGTCCGAGCGAGGTCATCATATATTGACCGGGTTTTCGTTCCGCCAATACCCGCTGCAAAACAAATAGGACAGTTGGCGCAGACATATTGCCGTAATCGCGCATAATTGCGTTTTCATGGTCGAGCGTGCCGCTTTTCAATTCAAGACAGCTTTCAATTGCGGAAATGACCTTGACGCTGCCCGGATGACAGACAAAGCGGTCAATATCATCGATTTCAAGTTCGGCTTTTATCAGCGCCTCGTCAACGACGCTGCGCAAATTATCCCGCGTAAATTTGGGGATGGAACGATCAAGGATCACGCCCAGACGGTTTGCATTAACATCCCAACCCATATTGTCGAGCGTATCGCGCCACAGGTGTTCAGTACCTTCGCCAATGGTGATGCCTTTGTCGTTGCGGCCCGCTTTCGAATGCAAACAAACGGCTGCTGCGCCATCACCGAATAGAACGGTTGCGACAAAATCCGATTTGGAAGGATTGTTGGTGTTGAAGGAAAGCGAGCACAATTCTATCGTTACCATCAAAACTTTGGTGTCGGGTGCTGCGCGTGCCAGTTTTGTGGCAATTGCCAGGCCTGTCACCCCGCCGGCGCAGCCAAGGCCGAACACCGGTACGCGGTGCACATCCAAGCGAAACCCGATTTCCTGCATAGCGCGTGCATCCAGCGTTGGTGTGGCAACGCCGGTGGAGGATACAGTGACGATATAGTCAATATCTTCGGGCACCATCGAGGCATCGTCCAACGCCTTC
>JALSIJ010000147.1 GCA_026981655.1 Rhizobiaceae bacterium
TGAAAATGACCACAAAACGCCAACCGGCCTAACAGGCTATTTGCGCGAGCGCGGGTTCGAACGGGTCTATTGCGTTGGGCTGGCACTTGATTTTTGCGTGCGGTTTTCTGCTGTCGATGCGGCCAATCTGGGTATTAAATCAGTGGTATTGGAAGAGGCATGTCGTGCCATTGATATGATGGGCTCGCTTGATGCGGCACGCAAAGACATGGCTGATAGCGGCGTGATGTTGGGGTAAGTAGTTGCCTTGCTCTAGTGGCAGCTCGTGATTCACTCGCCATCACATTCAGGTTTTTTAAAAACTGCGATTACGAATCCTACCCAAGCCTGCCTTCTTCAACCGCATGGCAGGCAACGATGGAATCATTGGCTTCAATGGTGGCCGGTATTTCCTTGCGGCAGCGTTCGTTAACAAACGGGCAACGCGGGTGAAAGGTGCAACCCGACGGGGGGGTTATCGGGTTTGGAATTTCGCCCTCGACCGGTTTTCGTTCGCGGCCACTCATTTCCAGATCCGGCACCGCATCCAGCAGCATTTTCGTATAGGGATGTTTGGGGGCTTTAAACAGGTTTTTGGAATCTGATATTTCCACCAGTCGCCCCAGATACATAACTCCGATGCGGGTTGCCATATGGCGCACAACAGAAAGATCGTGGGAGATAAATAAGAAAGTTAAGTTAAACTCGTCCTGTAGATCGCGCATGAGATTGAGGATTTGCGCCTGAACCGAAACATCAAGCGCCGAGGTTGGCTCATCGCATACAATGAATTTCGGCTTGGAGGCGAGTGCCCGGGCGATGCAAATGCGCTGGCGTTGACCACCGGAAAATTCGTGCGGGAATTTGCGACCATCGGAAGGGTCAAGCCCGACCACTGTAAGCAGTTCGCCGACCCGTTTATCGGTGGCGTTATCATCCGCTTCCAGATTAAAAGCCCTGATTGGCTCGGCAATGATTTTATCCACTCGCCAGCGTGGATTGAGGCTGGCAAAAGGGTCCTGGAAAATCATCTGGATTTGCGAACGCATCTCCTGCAATTTTCTGTGCTGGGACTTATCCGCCAGATCGAGATCGTAAATTCGGATGCTGCCTTTTGTTGGCGGCAATAGACCGACCACCATTTTAGCAACGGTGGATTTACCAGAACCGGATTCGCCCACCAGCGCAAATGTTTCGCCCTCGACAATATCGAAGGAGACATCATCGACGGCGCGCAGGAACTTGCGGCTTTCCCGCTCGATAATGCGGTTAAGCAGCGGTTTTGAAACATCAAACAGGCGGGTCAGATTTTTTACGCTGACGAGGGCGGTTTTGCTCATTTTTTGGCCTCCGCATCATAAAGCCAGCAGGCCACACGGGAATTACCAACTTCGATCAATGGCGAACGCTTTTCCATGCAGGGGGTAAATGCTTTCGAGCAACGCGGGTGGAAAGAGCAGCCGTTTGGAATAGCGTTTAATCTCGGCATTGAACCTGGTATTTGCACCAGACGGTCATCCATACTTTCCATCGAAGGAATTGAGCTCATCAACCCGCTCGTATAGGGATGCTTGGGCGACTTTATCAGATCGCGGGTTTTGCCGATTTCGGCTACTTGCCCGGCATATAAAACGGCCACCCGGTCGGCGGTCTCGGCGATGACGCCCATATCATGGGTGATCAACATGATAGCTGTACCGCGCTCGCGGCAGAGTTTCTTTAGCAGTGAAATAATTTGCGCCTGAACCGAAACATCAAGTGCCGTGGTTGGCTCATCAGCAATGATGAGATCGGGTTCTGCTGCCAATGCCAGCGCAATTACCACGCGTTGGCGCATGCCGCCGGAAAACTGGTGCGGATAGCCATCAATGCGGGTTTCGGGCGCCGGAATTCCAACTTCCTCGAGCAGATTAATTGCCCGTTCCCGGGCTTCGGAACTGTTTAGCGGGAGGTGGGTTTGGATGGTTTCAATCAACTGCTCGCCAACCCGGTACAGGGGGTTCAGGCTGGTCAGCGGGTCCTGAAATATCATCGCAATGCGCTTGCCGCGTAATTTTATCATTTCATCGTGATTTAGATTGTCGATGCGTTGGCCGTCAAAGATGATCTGGCCGCCGGCAATACGTCCGGGCGGATCAAGCAGGCCAATAATGGCTGCACCGGTAAGTGACTTGCCAGCCCCGGACTCGCCCACAACACCAAGCACTTCGCCTGCTTTGATATCAAAAGAGATTTTGTCAACAGCGCGCAATAAAGCCCGCCGTTTGGGGAATTCAATAATCAGGTCCTGGACCTTAAGGAGAGGTTCACTCATGTATTACCGCAATTTCGGATTAAGGGTATCTCGCAGCCAGTCGCCCAGAAGATTGACGGAAAGGGCTAGCGCCAGAAGGGTGACGGACGGGAACAATAAAATCCACCATTCACCGGAGAACAAAAATCCCTGGCCAATGCGGATCAGCGTTCCAAGCGAAGGTTGGGTTGGCGGGGCACCAACGCCGAGAAATGAAAGTGTTGCTTCGGCAATGATTGCCAGCGCAAGCGAAATAGTTGCAATGACCAGAACCGGGCCAAGCACGTTGGGC
Source organism: Rhizobiaceae bacterium (assembly GCA_026981655.1). Lineage (GTDB taxonomy): Bacteria > Pseudomonadota > Alphaproteobacteria > Rhizobiales > Rhizobiaceae > SZUA-100. The sequence continues at coordinate 2,565 of JALSIJ010000147.1, forward strand.
AAAATATGGCGCAGGGCAATCGCAATCGGATTGCGGCCAATCAATCGGGCCGCCTGAACATAATCCTTGTTTTTTTCAACCAGTGTAGCTCCGCGCACAACCCGGGCAAACTGCACCCATTCAGAAAGGCCGATGGCAATAATGAGGACCCAGATCGCCATCTGGTCGCGCAGATGAAGGGGGGTGAAACCTTTGGCGATGCCAAATATCAACAT
>JALSIJ010000148.1 GCA_026981655.1 Rhizobiaceae bacterium
CCGTGACCCCGGCAATGGGCAACGGCTGATCGCGCTTCGCGATATTCCGGCCAATACACATATCAGTCGGGCAGAAACTGTTGGCGAAAAAGTTCAGCTTACATTTCATCCCGAAAACAAATCCATCGAATATAATATACCGTGGTTGCTGGATCACGCCTATGACACCAACTCGAAGAACAGGATTGCGGGATGGACGGCATCTCATATTGAAACCTGGGACAAAGAATTAAACAACGCAATTCCATCCGCTGCTTTCAGTGACGTTGAAAAATGTCCTTCAACACGGCAGAACTGGCTTCAAAACATCGCCAAATACGGTTTCGGCACACTGAAAAACGGCCCCACTGACGATCTTTCCTTGATGCGGGTGGTCGACCTTTTCGGCTATGTACGCGAAACCAATTATGGCCGACACTTTGAAGTTCGAACCGAAATCAATCCAACCAACCTCGCCTATACCGGCCTTGGCCTGCAAGCCCATACGGACAATCCCTATCGCGACCCGGTCCCGACAATTCAAGTTCTCTATTGCCTTGACAGCTCGGCCGCAGGTGGTGAAAACATGGTGGTCGACGGGTTTAAGGCAATTGAGCGCCTGCGCGAAGAAAACGCCGAATGGTTTGATGTGTTGGCCAAATATTGCGCACGGTTTGAATATTCAGGAGAGGATGGCGTTGTGCTTCGTTCGCGCCGCCCGATGATCGAACTATCGCCGGATGGAGAGCTGATTGGCATTCGGTTCAACAACCGCTCTGCCGCCGCAATTACAGATGTGCCATTTGAAGATATGCAAACCTATTACGACGCCTACCGCCGACTTGGCGAAATCATCGACGACCCAAACATGGAAATCACATTCCGCCTTTCCCCCGGCGAATGCTTTATCGTCGACAACACTCGTATTCTGCACGCCCGCAAGGCCTATTCCGGCACCGGCACAAGATGGCTACAAGGTTGCTACGCCGATAAGGACGGATTGATGTCGAAACTGGCATCACTCGAGCACCAGCTTAGTGAGGCCAGCTAATGGAAAAAACAGAGCACAGTAATTTATCGCCCGACACCATAGTTGCCTTCATAGGCGATATTTTTGAGCGCCGCGGCGGTGAGGAATATCTGGGCGAGCCGGTCACTATGGCCGAACATATGTTGCAAGGTGCACATTTTGCTGAAAGCGCCAACGAGCCGGAAGCCATTATAGTTGCCACATTGCTGCATGATATTGGACATTTCACATCAGAGTTCGGTACATTCTCGATGGATGACACAGATGATCGTTTGCACGAAGAAGCAGGCGCGAAAGTACTGGAACCATTCTTTCCACGACTCGTCGTAGATTGCGTGCGCCACCATGTTGCAGCCAAGCGCTACCTCTGCGCCACAAGGCCCGAATATTTCAACCGATTGTCAAAGGCTTCAGTTCACTCGCTCAATCTCCAGGGTGGGCCAATGAGTGCTGACGAAGTAGATGAGTTTGAAAAATACGCCAACCTCGCCGACCTCATCAAGGTTCGCCATTATGATGACGCAGGCAAGCGCGCAGACTTAACCACCAAGCCATTTTCATATTACGCACCGATGGTGCAAAATGTAGTCGATGCCCATCGTGGAGGAACCGCCAAATGAGCGCACCGGAATACATATTTGAAGCAAGCGAAAAACCATCTCTGCCCTGGCACGAGGTTCCGCTTATTCGCGCAACCCTCGAAAGCGTCAAGCCCTATGGTTGTCTGGTCGAAGATCCTGAAAATTTTGAGATTGAGATCGTACAATGGCCACAACCGGGTTGGCGACCGGTTGATGATGGCACCGGCGATGAAGGCGGCTTTGTCGAAGGGGTATTTTCAGCTGAATGGAAAGGCGATGTTCTTTACGGGGCCAATGAAGCGGTGAACGGCAACTATGTTCTGGGCTGGTCTTGCGACCCGCAACAGGCATCGAACGAGAAACAAACCGCCCCGCGCAATCAGGTGCTGATCTGGCACATGAATTATCACCCGGACGGTGGGCAGCTATTCTTTCCGCTCGATAACCAGCCCTTTGTCGTGCCGGTGGCTTTGCCGGGCGACGATTTAAAGCCTGAAAATGTGGTGGCGTTTTGGTGCGATGGCAGTCAGGGCCTTTATATTCACCCGAATATCTGGCACGAGGGCATTTTTCCGGTTGATGATACACAGAGGTTTCTCGATCGTCAGGGCAAAGTTCACGCGCGGATCAGCTGCAACATTGGCGAGGAATTCGGCGTCTATCTTTCCTGCCCGTTATTGGCAGAAAAAACTCAGGGATAACGGCCAAAGAGCTTTATTCCGCTGCTTCCGGCATTGGCAGATCCTTGCATTCGCGGAACACCCGATCGCGGCAGTTTTCGCAACGGCCCTGCATACGCAACAGCCGGGTAAGTTTTACAATTGCCTCTTTCTTGTCATCAAAGAAATGCGCATTGCCGATGCCGTTTATCAGGTGGGTTTTGCTGATTGATTCGTAAACCGCCGGTTTTATACCAGCGAAGTACAAACCGCCGCCCATCGCATCCAGACGTTCCGCCTCATGCAACAACATTTCTGTTCCAGCCAAATCAATCAGGTTGATCCCCTCAGCGATGATCAAAATATCATAGACCTTGTCACGCTTGGTAATCTTATGAATCTTGCTCTGAATATGGTCGAGCGAACCAAAATAGATCGACATATCGACCCGAATAATTTTTAATTGCGGGCATTGTACCGCGGGCTTGGTCGATACATCCACCAGCGCATGTTTGTGATAGAGCGGATCTATATCCGGTGCCAGCACAACAATATCCGGGGTAGAGGTGCGCGCCAGAAAAATCACCAGCGACAGAAACACCCCAAGGTAAATCGCAAATTCAAGCTCAAGAAACAAAGTGCCGAAAAACGTCGTCAGCAGGATCGCGGTCTCAGTTTTACTTGATTCAAGCACATGCTTGATCTGCCCCTGATCAATCAGCCCATAGGCCACCAGCATAATGACACCCGCCATTGCCGCAACCGGAATAAACCGCGAATAGGGTGCGATCAGCACAACAATCAACATCAATATTAGGGCCGCAAAAATACCGGACAATGGCGTTTTCGCACCGGATGCATAGTTGATACCAGAGCGGGTAAAAGAGCCTGAACCCGCATAGGATGAAAAGAAACTGCCGACAATATTGGACAGCCCCTGGCCAATAAATTCCTGATTACCATTAATACGCTGATGTGATTTTGTGGCAATTGAACGGCTGATCGACACCGCCTCAATAAGACCTAAAAGCGCCACTGCAAATGCCTCGGGCGCCAATTGCTTTATTGTGGAATAAGAAAAATCCGGCATCGAGAGCGGTGGCAATTGAGCCGGTATTTCCCCAACAAAAGTAACGCCATTGTTTTGACCATCCAGAGAATAGGCAATTGCCCCGCCGGTTATCAGCGCTATCAACAAATGCGGAAAGGACGGGTAAAATTTCTTAACCAGAATAGCCGTTGCCAAAGTGGCCAAAGCCACCATGAAAATAAAATAGTTGGTCTCACCAAGCCCGTGCCAGACATCAATCCAGGTGTTTATGAATGACTCACCGCGTGGCACATGAATACCCAGCACATTTTTTATTTGCGATGTGGCAATAAGAATGGCTGCACCCGCTGTAAAACCAACGACCACCGTGTGCGATACAAAATTCACCAAATGCCCCATTCGCGCAACGCCAAGCACAAATTGGTACACCCCTGCTATCAAGGTCATGGTCAATGCCAAAGAAACAAATTCCGGCGACCCTGGAACTGCATGATTGCTAACGGCCGAAAACACCACGATAGAAATCGCCGTTGTCGGGCCGGATATCAAATGCAACGATGAACCAAATAAGGCCGCAATTATCGGCGTCACCATAGCCGTATAAAGCCCGTATTCTGGCGGCAGGCCAGCAATAACGGCAAATGCAACACCTTGAGGCAGCACAATTACAGCGCCGGTAAAACCAGCGATCAGGTCAGCTCTAAGGGTTGATCTATTGACACTTCCAATCCAGGCAAGGAATGGGAAAATGCGTTCAACTTTCAGCGACATAGGCAATTCCATCGATATTGAAAATGCCGACTCGATGAAATGGCAACAGAAACTCTGATGTCGTTGGATGGGTCGGCTAAAACATCACTATATTTCTAAAATCTTTATTGCACCATGAGGCAATGTGTCCAATAGTTTACGTGCAACAGCAACACAATTTGCCGTGAGTATTTGGGGCATTGCATTAATGCCGAGTGATACCACGCATTGAGCAATACAGAAGCAAGCTAATGGGCAGCAACGGTAAAAGCCAATTCAAAACAGTCAATTCAAACTGCTAGTTCCCGGACGCCTCTTTGATTATGCCGTGCAGCAGATCATTGACCGCTTTTAGTGCTTTAACTGAGCGTTCACTGCCAATTTCATTCAGCTTGCGGTAACCAATGTGCACTTTTCCCGGCTCGTCCACCCGTTCATACATATAAACCATATAGGGGCAAAATACGATATTGGCCGGATCAGCCTGCATCGCCTCACGCGATAATTTGGCTGAACAGAATTGAAATTGCTGGCCTTTTTTATAAATTTGTTTGGCGCCCTCCACCACGCCGGCGGTCCGTTGCAGCATATCACTCACATGAGAGACATGATCAACCGTCAATCCACGTCCAACAATTGCGTCTTCAAGATCATACTGAACATCTTCATATTCACCCTCAACGACAAACTCATTCGCCACATCTGATGCAGCATTTGCCCCTGTAACGGCAATTGACATTGCTGCAATTGATGCAATCAAAAGGGCTGACAACAGCGCTGATAAATTTATTCCCTGCATTTTTTCTATCCGTTGTTCACCAAGAATTGTATTAAACACTATTGTTGAATTTTTACAAATAAGCCAATCGGGTGTACGTTACCTCGATACTAGACCCGTGTGTTGAGCCCGTTCGCGCACCCGATTTGTGGAGAGAATTATGATTACCCGCCGAAACCTGCTCAAAAGCACCGCAATCAGCACCACTGCACTGTCTACTTTGTTCATATCAACAGGCACGAGTGTCAGTGCAACCGATGTTCCGATCGGCGATAATGGATTGCACATACAGGACTGGTTTCTGGATTCTTTTTTCGATCTGGCAGAAGACCGGGCCGAAGCAGCAGCAGAGGGCAAATCACTTGCCATCATCTTTGAACAACGTGGCTGCCCCTATTGCGCTGAAATGCACCGGGTCAATTTGGCCCGCAAGGAGATCACTGATTACATCAAAAAGAACTTTGTGGTTGTGCAGGTAGACCTTTGGGGCTCGCGGGAAATGACCGATTTTGACGGCAGCGAATTGCCAGAAAAAAAGCTGGCCCGAAAATGGCGGGTTAATTTTACCCCGACCATCGTATTTATAAAGCCCGGCACTGAAAAGGCCGAGCCGTCAGAAATGGAAGTGGCTCGCATTCCAGGTTATTTCAAACCTTTCCATTTTCTTTCGATGTTTGAATTCGTTGCGGAAAAAAAATATGACGAGATGCCGTTTCAACGTTACCTGCAGGCAAAATTCAAAGTTCTGGAAGAAAAGGGCATTGATCCCGATGTCTGGTAGGGCTGGCTTTTCGCTCACTGCTGGAGCCGGTCATCTCTTAATGGGGCCAGTTTGAACTCAACAGAAAGCAGCAACAGCACGCATGGCAAGCCCGCCCTGGGGATTAACCGCCTGCAATTCAATCTCACTGCCATTTTGCCAGCCGCGCAGCTCGAAAGGTGCCACGTCAAATAATGGGCTTACGGCACGAAAATCAAACGCCTTCAATTCCCGCTCTCCTGCATGTTCCAACCCCATTTGCAAAAGCAGCGTTGCCGTTAGTGGTCCATGAAAAACCAGCCCCGGATATGCCTCCACGTCACGACAATAGTCGCGGTCGTAGTGAATACGATGCCCATTGAATGTAAGTGCAGAATATCGAAACAGCATCACTGAAGTCGGTGTGATGATCTGCGAAAATTCCGGGTTTTCCCTGGCAATTACAGATGGAATTGGCGCATCTCCCGGTTTTGGGTCTTCGCGATAGACAATATCATGCTCTTCCCGAAAGGCGCATGTGCCATCAACAATATGCTGATGTTCAACCCCAACAAAGCATAAAGCACCAGAGCGCCCAGATTTCGCCTCAATAGATTTAATAGTTGATTGTTTTTCGCAGTCAGCGCCAATTACAACCGGTGCGCCAAATTCAAACCGCCCGCCGGCCCACATGCGACGCGGCAACGGCACAGGTGGCAAAAAATCACCCTTTTTCGGGTGGCCGTCACGGCCCAACGCACTTTGTTTGGCAATCTCATGGAAATAGAGCCAATGCCATAGTGGTGGCAATGGATCACCCTTCCGCAGAAGCGGCGGACGGTCTAGCAGAGCCTCCATCCCCCGGCAGATGTTAAGACTGATCATGTCGGTCGCACTCTTGGTTTTACCAACCCATTGGCGCAATTGCTCAACATCAATCATCAGCAAATTCCGCCCTTATTGCAGCACTATGTTCGCCAATTTCAGGCACCGCTGATGCCCCTTGCACGCGCAATCCTGCCCAGCGTACCGGGTGAGCAGGCAATGCCAGCCCCGCACCCCCGCCTGCAACAATCTCACGATGGCGAAGTGCTGGGTGGGCAGCCAAATCGGCAACATTGTTTAAACCCGCATAGGCAATTTTGGCCGCGCCCAGCCGTTCTCGAAACTCTGTTGCATTAAGCAACCCAAGCACTTTTCCAATATCTTCATCCAATGCGGCACGGTTTTTTACCCGCTGATTGTTGGAATTAAAACGAGGGTCGCCCGCCATATCCGGGCGCAAAAACACATCATCACAAAGACGCTGCCATTCACGTTCATTCTGAATGGAGAGGATAGTTTTTACACCATCATCCGTCTCATAAGCCCCATAGGGCGCAATGGATGGATGATGCAGACCCGAGCGCTTTGGCGCGCCCTCCCCATGAACTTGATGAACAAATGGAACGCTCATCCATTCAGCCGCCACATCAAACAGCGAGATGGCGACACCACTCCCCTCGCCTGAACGCTCACGCAACAATAGCGCTTCCAATACTGCCGCATGGGCGGTAATGCCCGCGCCTATATCACAAAGGGAAATGCCAATCCGGCCCGGCTCTCCCGGCCCGCCGGAAACCTCAATCAGACCTGATTCCGCCTGCACCAGCAAATCATAGGCCTTCAAATGCGCAAGCTCCGGCGCTTCCCCGTAACCTGAAATATCGCAGGTGACCAAGTTCGGGTTTTGCGCCCGCACCTCGCTTGAACCAAAGCCCGCCCGCTGCATCGCGCCGGGTGCAAGGTTTTGCACCAGCACATCCGCTTGGCCAATCAGTCGATGCAACAAAGCTGCATCCTCATCCTGCTTGAAATCCAGCACCAATGATTGTTTGCCATGATTAAGCCAGGCAAAATAGGAGCTGGCCCCACCAGCGGCCTGATCATATTTTCGGGCAAAATCACCTTCCGCACGCTCAATCTTGATCACCCGCGCACCGGCATCGGCCAGTCGCGCCGTGCACAAGGGGGCGGCCACCGCCTGCTCAACCGAAATCACCAACATGCCATCAAGCGGTTTCATTGGCTTTAAAAACTCCGTGGCAACCCAAGCACATGCTCAGCCAGATAGGACAAGATAAGATTGGTTGAAATCGGCGCCACCTGATAAAGTCGCGTTTCTCGGAACTTACGCTCAATATGATAATCCCGCGCCAGCCCGAAGCCGCCGTGCACCTGCATGCAGGTATCACCGGCAGCTTTTGAAGCATCCGCAGCCAGCATTTTAGCCATGTTAGCTTCCGGCCCGCAGATCTCGCCCGCATCGAAAAGGTTGGCGGCTTTTTCAACCATCAGATTTGCCGCTTCGGTCTGCGCATAACTTTGCGCAATCGGAAAAGACACCCCTTGATTTTGCCCGATCGGCCTGCCAAAAATCTCCCGCTCCTTGGCATAGGCCGATGCTTTGTCGATAAAATAACGCGCATCCCCAATGCACTCTGCGGCGATTAAAATCCGTTCGGCATTCATGCTGTCGAGTACGACTTTAAAGCCCTCATGTTCACGGCCCACAAGGTTTTCCGCTGGAATTGAGAGATTATCGAAAAACAATTCGCATGCATGGTGATTGATCATCGCATCAATCGGCTGCACCTGAAGACCATTGCCAACTGCCTCACGCAAATCGACAATAAAGGCAGATAGCCCATCGCTCTTGCGGCTACGCTCGCCAATCGGTTTGGTGCGCGCCAAAAGCAACATCAGATCAGAATGTTCGACCCGTGAAATCCACACTTTCTGGCCGTTGATATTGTAATTATCACCATCGCGGATGGCGGATGTTTTAAGCGAGGTGGTATCGGTGCCTGTCGATGGCTCGGTAATCGCAAAACTCTGCAAACGCAATTCACCGCGCGCAATAGCCGGCAGATATTTCTGCTTTTGCGCCTCGCTGCCATGTTTTAAAAGCGAACCCATCACATACATTTGCGCATGTGCTGCACCCGGATGCCCACCTGATCGGGAAATCTCTTCTAATATGGCGCAGGCCTCAATAAGCCCCAAACCTGCCCCACCATATTGTTCCGGGATAAGGCACCCAAGAAATCCCTCGCTCGTCAGCTTTTGCACGAACTCGGTTGGATATTCATGGGTGCTGTCTAAGTCTTTCCAGTAGTCCTCGCCAAACGATGCGCAAAGCCTGCGCACAGCATCACGAATTTGGATAAGGTCATCTTTGGACACCAGCAGCCCCCTACTTTGTCACAATCTCCGGCCCCATCAGCAAGGTCGGCAAGAATGTTGATATGATCGGAATGTAGGTAATCATTACCAAGAACACCATCAATATGCTGACCCACGGCAAGGCGGCCTTGACCACATTGATCACCGACATTTTCGCAACCCCCGCCGTGACAAATAAATTGAGCCCGACCGGCGGGGTTATCATTCCTATCTCCATATTGACCACCATAATGATGCCAAGGTGAATGGGGTCGATGCCCAGTTCAATGGCGATTGGAAACACCAGTGGCGCAACAATAACCAGCAGGCCGGACGGCTCCATAAATTGCCCGCCGATCAACAATATGACATTGACGACAATCAGGAAGGCAATTGGACCAAATCCGGCACCCAGCATCGCTTCAGTGATCATCTGCGGGATACGTTCTTCTGTCAAAACGTGTTTAAGAATCAATGCATTGGCGATAATAAACATCAACATTATGGTCAGTTTACCTGCATCCAGCAGGCTTTGTTTGGTATCCTTGTGGAACCATACGGTGACGACAGAAAGCGGTTTTTGCAATATCGAAATATTACTTCCATCGCTCCTGTGCAACGGTCCCATGTCACGGTAGACAAAATTTGCAATGATGAATGCATAGACCGCCGCAACGGCAGCAGCTTCAGTCGGAGTAAAAATACCGCCGTAAATTCCACCAAGAATGATCACGATAAGCATCAGGCCCCACATCGCATCACGGGCGGATTCATAGATTTCCCGCCATCCGGCCCACGGTTGCGATGGCAGTCCTTTAAACCTTGCAACGGCATAGATGCCCAACATCAACATGAACCCGGCCAAAAGTCCGGGGATCACGCCTGCAAGAAACATCCGCCCAACTGAAACATCAGTTGCAGCTGCATAAACCACCATGACAATTGATGGCGGAATGAGAATTCCAAGTGTTCCGGCGTTACAAATTACGCCTGCAGCAAACTCCTTGGTATAGCCAACCTGGCGCATACCGGCGATAACGATGCCACCAATTGCCACCACTGTTGCCGGGGACGACCCTGAAAGGGCGGCAAACATCATACAGGCAAATACCGATGCGATCGCCAGCCCGCCCTGAAAGTGACCGACACAGGCAATAGAAAACCGGATAATACGCTGCGCCACGCCACCGGTCGACATGAAGGTTGAGGCAAGAATAAAAAACGGTATGGCTAGCAGCGTATAGTGGCCGTCAAAGGCGGAAAACAGGGTTTGCGCCACCGAGGCAAGCGATGTGTCGGAATAGGCCAGCAGAAAAAGGATGCTGGAAAGGCCAAGCGCAACCGCTATCGGTACACCGATCAGCATCAAAGTAATGACGATCGCGAAAAGAATGGCAACGGTCATTGTTTTGCCTCACCGTTTTCAGCTTCACCCGGTTGGCTAGCGCCAGCCTTTTCCATCATTTCTTCGGCCTCATGGCTGGCAATCAGCAGAGTTTCCTGATTGGTCATCACCCGCCAACCAGCCTCAATAAATCGCCAGGTGATCAGTGTCATCGACAAGGGCAAGATAAAGTAAGGCACTAAACGTGGTATTTTTTCATAGCGCTCGCCATCATTGAGCCAGACTGAGAGAAATTGCAGAAACTCCGGCATCGGAACATCTTCCGTTTCTAGGAAGGCCCGTTTACCAACAAATGGCAACCAATAGTCCCACGAACCTTTGAGCATCAACAGCGCAAAAACAATGCAGGCGGCAGCGGCGGCAAGGGTGATTATCTTTTGCACCGGATACGGAAACATTTTCACCACCACATCAACACCGATGTGAATCGAATGCTTGATACCGTATGCGACACCCAAAAGTACCAGCCAGGCAAAAAGGAACACAGTACCCTCTACTGCCCAAAGAATATTCGAATTGAACACATAGCGCGCGATGACGTTGGCAAAAGTAATCAAGGTCATTGCGCCCAGCAAAAGAGCGATCAGTGTTTCTTCAATATCATTGATTGTTCGAGCGATTGCGCCTTGTATTTTAGTGGCCACTTTTATCCCCTGTTATGTGGATCACAAAAAATGCGCGGCTGAAAATATCCAACCGCGCATTAATACTAAATCATAAGAACCAACCTAGTTGTTGGAAGCTTGTGCAGCGGCAATGGTATCCGCACCAATGTCACCTTCAAACTTCTTCCACACCGGCTTCAGCGCATCAACCCATTTTTGTCTTTGTTCGGCAGTAAGGGTGCGAACAGGAGAACCGGCAGCGATGACTTTTTCCTTGTTGGCTTCATTTACCGCAGTGGATTCGCTGTTACGGGTTTCAGTAACCTCGGCCAGAATTTTCAAAAACTGGTCGCGCACATCAGGTTTAAGACCTTCAAGCCATTCAGCCGATGTAACCACCAGATAATCAATAATCCCGTGATTAGTTTCGGTTACACCGTCCTGAACCTCGAAGAACTTCTTGCCATAGATGTTCGACCAGGTGTTTTCCTGACCATCAATAACCTTGGTCTGCAATCCGCCGTAAACTTCCTTAAACGACATTTTTTGAGGATTGGCGCCAAGCTGTTCAAACTGCGCAACCAGCACATCAGAAGCCTGCACCCGGAACTTCAGGCCTTTAGCATCTTCAGGATTGATCAGCGGCACATTGGCCGACATCTGTTTCATGCCATTATGCCAGAATTCAAGGCCTTGCAGACCGCGCTTGACCATTGAATCTTTCAGTTTCTGGCCACCTTCCGATTTCTGGAAACGATCAACCGCATTGATATCGTTGAACATGAATGGCAGGTCAAACACCCGGAATTTCTTGGTGAATTTTTCGAACTTGGAAAGCGAAGGTGCGGCCAGTTGCACATCACCGTTCAATATTGCTTCCAGAACCTTGTTATCATTGTAGAGACTGGAATTCGGAAAAACTTCCATACAGGCTTTGCCGTTCATTTCCTCATTGACCCGCTTTGCCAGCAATGTGGCGGCGATGCCTTTGGGGTGTTTATCCGTATTGGTCACATGGCTGAACTTGATGACTACTTCACCTTCATCACATGCGGATTGAGCAAAGCTTGGTGACGCAGTTGCAGCCAACAAACCTGCAGTGGCAGCAGCTAAAATTAGTTTTCTCATTTTTTTCTCCCTTAAAACCAGATTGATAGCTTCTGCATTAAATGCCCCCGAATTGCAACGGGATAAATTAGACTTTGGTAGGAGTGGCTAACTGCGCTCAAAGCCGCGATTGATTTCCCAATCGGTTACCTGACGGTCAAACTCTTCCTGTTCCCATTCGGCCGCCCGCACATAATGGTCGATCACATCATCGCCCATTGCCGCACGCAACATTTCGGATTTATTCAACTCAGCAGAGGCGGCCCCAAGTGTGGTCGGAATTTCGCGCAGACTTTTATCGCCGTAAGCATCGCCCACAAAGGGCGCTTCAAGCTCCAGCTTGTTTTCAATGCCGTCAATTCCGGCTGCCAAAAGCGCGGCAAGCGCCAGATAGGGGTTAAGGTCGGAGCCACCGACCCGGCATTCCATTCGCACCGATTTTGTACCGGCCGCGCAAAGCCGATACCCCGCAGTTCGGTTATCAAGGCTCCAGATTGCTTTGGTTGGCGCAAATGTGCCCGCTGCAAAACGTTTGTAGGAATTAATATTAGGGGCCAGAAAACAGGTAATATCTCCAGCATTTTTAAGCAAGCCTGCGCAATATTGGCGCATTAAATCCGACATGCCGTGTTCGGCATTCTTGTCAAAGAACAGCGCCTCCTTACCATCAAGGCTCCACAATGATTGATGCACATGCGAAGAAGAACCGGTCGCAGCTTTGTCCCATTTGGCCATGAAGGTGAGCGCTCGACCTTTGGCCCATGCGATCTCTTTGCACCCGTTTTTGATGATCGAATGATTGTCAGCAGTGCTCAAGGCATCACTATATTTAATGTTGATTTCCTCCTGCCCGGCAGAGGCTTCGCCCTTCGAACACTCAACTTCCATACCTGCACCATAAAGCCCGTTACGAATGGCCCGCATCACATCTTCTTCCTTGGTGGTCTGGAATATGTGGTAATCCTCATTATAGGCACTGGCCAATTGCATATCGCGATAACCGAGCGCTTTTGCTTCCTCATAGCTGTCATCAAACAGGAAAAACTCTAACTCGGTCGCCATCATAGGCTTCATGCCCATTTCTTCTAGCCGGGCGATCTGTTTGCGCAAAATGGCCCGCGGCGAATGTGGCACGCCCTGATGAGTATGATGATCAAGCACATCGCACAAAACCAGCGCCGTTCCTTCCAGCCACGGGATCAGCCGCATGGTCGCCAAATCAGGCTTCATCACATAATCGCCATAGCCCATTTCCCAGGAGGTGGATTTAAATCCTTCAACGGTTTCCATTTCCGCATCAGTTGCCAAAAGGTAATTGCAGGAATGGGTTTCCTCATAGCCACCATCAACAAAGAACTGTGCGTGAAACCGCTTGCCCATCAGCCTGCCCTGCATATCCACCTGACAGACAAGAACCGTATCAATTGAACCATCTGCAACCAGGGCTTTCAATTCATCGAGGCTAAGCATTCCGGGCATTTTCATCTTCTCCAATAATAAATAGGCGGTCGTTTTATGTTGGGCGCCAAGTAAGCCTTTTATCAGATTTAGGTCAACGACAAAGATCGCTTCAGCAGGCCGGTCAATCGCGCCGCCCATATTGCCTGCCCGGCCGCATCAGCTATCAGGTCATTTCGAACTTCCAACATAACATTTTTAAAACCGCGCGCACCACCATGCAAATTAAGCGTATGGGTCACGCCATCCTCTGGCCCATAAGGATCGTTACGCCGCGCGATATAATCGCCGGGCGCATGTTCAAGCATCGCATCACCAAGCCGTGTATCCTCATCATGCAGAACGCCTAATTCTACACTGCGGGGTTTGCCGAAATAGGTCGCGGTAAACGAATGAATGGTCACAAAGACCGGCTCAACATCACTTTGTAGGCGCTGATCAAGAAAATCGCTGACGGATTGATGAAAGGGCAGATAAATCTGCTCAACCCGCGCGGCTTTTTGCGTCTCGCTCAGCCCTTTATTGCCGGGAATTACGGTTATCTCGCTTTTTTCCGGCATGGCACTAGGGTTTTCAGGTGGGCGGTTACAATCATAAACCAGCCGTGAATATTTTTGCACAATCAGCGGTGCATTGAGCTGATCGGCCATTTTGCGCGCCATCGCCTCCGCCCCGATATCATAGGCGATATGGGCATTTTGATCATCCTCATCCAGCCCAAGGCCGCTAAGCACGGCCGGAATATGCAGGCTTGCATGTTCGCACACCAAAACAATGGGAGACGTTCCATTTTCGTTGATAATCTGCGCCGCCGCGCCATTGTCTAAGAGGTTCATTCAATATCCAAAATCAGATTGATAGACAGGCTCATAAGCCAAATGATTGACTGAGTCGTAAAATTTACCCCCTCCACCTACTGCGCAGGCATCCGTCCCCAAAAATGGAGAGGGTCAATATATCGAGCATTCTCAACACCCCTGAAAGGTTAGATAAATACCAAAAACCGACACAATACCAATGGCGTAATTGAACAGCACACCAGTTTGAGAAAACTGGATTCCCTGATCCTCGTCTTCATTCTTCGGTTTTTGGTTCTTTTTAAAAACCTTCGAATTGGAATTATAATAGAGATTTGGCAAATACATCACCACCGCAATAACAATCAGCGTTGTTGAAATATTAGAGGTGGCGCATGTTGCTAAAAGCCATTCCGGCATAAAACTTTCCCCGCATCATTCAAATGATTGACTTATTCCGTTACAGGTAGGCTAATTGCCCCACTGTAATCAACCAAATTCGGAAATTTCGCAATGAACCTGCAATCTCTTATCCAAGCAAGAATGGAAATAAATGGCCCGGTGCGCGTAGGTCTTATTGGCGCTGGAAAATTCGGCTCGATGTTTTTAAATCAGGTTCCAACCACCAACGGACTTGAAGTCACCGCCATTGCCGACCTTTCAATAGAGCGCGCCGAAACGGCATGCAAAAATGTCGCCTGGAGCGATGAACAGATTTCAGCAACCAGCTTTATGGAAGACGCAAGCCAACTCTGCGCCCGTGATGACGTCGATGTGGTGATTGAGGCGACCGGCAATCCAGCAGCCGGTATCAAGCACGCGCTTGCGGCTTTTGAACAGGGCAAACATATCATCATGGTCAATGTCGAGGCCGATGTGCTGGCAGGCCCTGCCCTTGCAAAGCGCGCCAAATCTGCCGGTGTGGTCTATTCAATGGCTTACGGTGACCAACCAGCTCTGGTGGCCGAAATGGTCGATTGGGCAAGGTCTGCCGGATTTAAAATCACCGCCGCCGGCAAAGGCACCAAATATTTGCCCGAATACCATCATGTTACCCCGGATAATGTCTGGCCTCATTACGGATTGAGCGGAGATGAGGCCAAGGCCGCCAATATGAACCCGCAAATGTTCAACTCATTTCTAGACGGCACCAAATCGGCGATTGAAATGGCGGCAATCGCCAATGCCTGCGATCTCTCCGTCCCAGATAACGGCTTAAAATTTCCACCTTGCGGGGTCGATGATCTGGCCAATATTTTGCGGCCCGCAGCCGCCGGTGGCATATTACAGCGACCCGGCCTTGTGGAAGTGGTTTCCTCCATCGAACGCGATGGTCGCCCGGTATTCCGCGATTTACGCTGGGGCGTTTATGTGGTTTTTGAAGCGCCAAATGACTATGCAGCAAGTTGTTTTAAGCAATACGGCCTTTCAACCGATACATCGGGACGCTATGCCTCCATGTACAAACCGTTCCATCTGATCGGGTTGGAACTGGGCATTTCTGTCTTAAATGCAGCATTGCGAGGTGAACCCACCGGCGTATCAAAGGCATTTCGCGGCGATGCGGTGGCCATCGCCAAACAGGACCTGGTCAAAGGCGCACGACTTGATGGCGAAGGTGGCTATACGGTTTGGGGCAAGGCCTGCCCCGCGCAAAAAAGCGTCGACATGGGTGCCCTGCCCATTGGTCTTGCCCATGAAGTGTTGCTGAACAAAAACATCAAAGCTGGCGACGTAATCACCTTCGCCGATGTGGATATTGACGAGACATCGCTAGCGGTGAAAATAAGGCGTGAAGCAGAAACGATGGTTTAACAAAGCTGGCTTTTCTCCCCCCACCGTCATCCACGGCCCGCCTTGTCGAAGGGGTCAAGGATCCAGAATATTTCGACATGGGAATATTCGGTGGTTAAATACTACTCCCCCATAACCAAATTCACCCGCCCGACATGGGTGCCGCAATACGAAATTTCAGCGTGTCCGGGGCAAGACAAATCTTGTCCGAACAGGCCTGAATTTCCAGTTCCACATCGCTAACCAGGCTGCCACTGACATTTTGCGATGAGGAGATTTGAAATTCGTTCTCAAGCAACGCCAGAGGCTTTGGAGAAAAGCCCAGCCGTTTGATTTCGGGTGCAGGATATTCACTCCCCTCCTCCTTGCCGCCAAGTTTTAATTTGGTTGGCACAAGGTAATCCTCCAGCGGCTTATTGGCATTCACATGCCAACCCCGTTCAACCCGCAAATAAACCACCACCTTGCCGTTTTGAATGGTCGCATGGGCCCGCACATTACCATTGCCCCCATATTGCACCGGGCCAACCTCGCCATTGGCATAACGATCAGCCGCCGCAAGAATCGAAGTACCAGATGCGGGAGTACCTGCGGCAAAGCCTGAAAGGGCCGCAATCAAGGTTTCCGTGCGCCGCTGATTTGCCGGGCTGCCCACCCGCTTGGCAACACCGACAATCAGATCAAGTGCAACTCCGTTACCGGAAGGAATATCTGAATCCTGTCGTGATTTCGAACGCCCAAATCCACTTACTGTTCTGGATGAGAAAAAATCTCCATGCTCTTTGTCTGCAAAGCTTTTTTCCATGTTAGCTAGCATGTCTTGCGCCCGCTGCAACCAGACCGCATGATCGGACAGATCAAAGAGTTTCAAATAGGAACGCCCAAGCCAGGCATAATCCACCAATTGGGCATCAATTTCCGCTTTTCCGTGAAAGTAGGAACGATAAATCGTACCATCTTTTTTGCGAAAATTATCCCAAATGAATTGAGCAGCCTTGGTTGCCGCACTTGCATATTCTTTATCACCCAACACCACAGCAGCACGGGCAAAGGCACTGATCATCATACCGTTCCAATTGGCGACAATCTTCTCATCGCGCTGCGGCTTAATGCGCAAGGCACGCGCGGTGGCAAGCTTTGCCAATATCTGCTCGACCCGTGGCACCGATCGACCTTTAATTTGATCGCGATTTAAAATGATTTTGCCCGCCAGTTCGCCATCCGGCACCTGCTCAAAAACCTTTACCGCATAGGCCGCATCATCAGCGCCAAGCACCTTGAGCAATTGCGGCTCAGACCACACATAATAGGTGCCCTCCTCGCCTTCAGAATCCGCATCTCGGGTTGAGTAAAACCCACCTTCCGGCGATGTCAGATCAGCCAACACGTAATCAAGAATTTTCCGTGCCATTTTGGCATATTCAGCCTTGCCGGTAATCCGGTAAGCCTCCACATAAGCCTCCGCCATCATCGCCTGATCGTAAAGCATCTTTTCAAAATGCGGGATGCGCCATGCGGGATCAACCGCATAGCGGTGCAGCCCGCCCTCAATCTGGTCATGAATGCCACCGGAAGTGATTGCCTGCAATGTAAGCTCAACCGCATCAAGCGCCTGCTGGTCATTATTGCGCTCGGCCTGTTGCAACAGGAACATTAGAATAGACTGCTGGAAAAATTTCGGCGCA
>JALSIJ010000149.1 GCA_026981655.1 Rhizobiaceae bacterium
GCGAACATGTGTACCGCCACAAAGCTCCACAGAATATGGTGCATCGGAAGATTCATCGTCCACCGAAGAACCCATGCTGACAACGCGAACCTCATCCCCATACTTTTCACCGAACAACGCCATAGCTCCGGCTTCTATCGCATCATCCACGGCCATAATTCGGGTTTCAACTGGCGCATTTTGCAAAACAACCTGATTAGAAATATTCTCAACCCTCACCAATTCTTCTGAAGAAATGGGCTTAGGATGGGAGAAGTCAAACCGCAATCGATCCGGCGAAACAAGTGAGCCTTTTTGAGCAACATGGTCACCTAGAACCAATCGCAAGCCTTCATGAATAAGATGCGTAGCTGAATGATTGGAACGAAGCCGACGGCGACGCGAATTATCAACATCCATTACGACGGCTTCATCTTTAGAAAATTTGCCACTTACTATCTTGGCAAAATGAATAAACAATCCATCGGCTTTCTTGAGTGTGTCAGTGACAATGGCTTTGTTAACACCGTTATGAATAACACCAGTATCTCCTTGCTGCCCACCAGACTCACCATAAAATGGAGTTTGATTGACTATGATCGCAATTTCATCACCTACACCGGCGGATGATACATCCTTACTATCTTTAACCAATGCAAGAATGACACCCTCAGCCGTTTCGGTATCATAACCCAGAAACTCGGTTGGACCATTTTTGTCCTTGATTTCAAACCATATACGATCATCAGCCGCATCACCGGAACCAGACCAGGATGCGCGCGCTTCGGCCTTTTGTCGATCCATTGCTTTGTCAAACCCGGCAATATCAACCTCAATTCCACGTTGACGTAATGCATCTTGAGTAAGGTCCAATGGAAAGCCATAGGTGTCATATAACTTAAATGCGGTATCACCGGCCAAAACATCACCTTTGCCTAGGTTTTGAGTTTCGGCACCCAACAAATCTATGCCGCGGGATAGGGTTTTACGAAATTTAGTTTCCTCAAGTTTCAAGGTCTCAGTTATCAAAGATTCCGCACGCACAAGTTCCGGATAGGCAGCACCCATCTGGGTAATAAGTGCCGGAACCAGACTCCACAACAACGGATCACGTGAACCGAGCAAACTACCGTGTCGCATAGCACGTCGCATAATTCTGCGAAGCACATAACCACGACCTTCATTAGATGGCAAAACACCATCAGCAATTAAGAAACAGGAGGTGCGCAAATGGTCGGCTATCACCCGGTGGCTGGCTCTATTATCGCCAGACGCTTCAACGCCGGTCGCCTCTTCCCCGGCGCGAATGAGCGCACGAAACAAATCAATTTCATAATTATCATGCTGCCCCTGCAATACAGCGGCAATCCTCTCCAACCCCATGCCGGTATCAATAGAAGGCTTTGGTAAATCAACGCGTTCATCAACGCTCATCTGCTCATACTGCATAAACACCAGGTTCCAGATTTCGATAAACCGATCACCATCCTCATCAGCTGATCCTGGAGGGCCACCAAAAACACCTTCACCATGATCAAAGAAAATCTCAGAACAAGGGCCACACGGTCCGGTTTCACCCATTGCCCAGAAATTGTCACTGGTTGGAATACGAATGATCTTGTCATCAGAAAGTCCGGCAATTTTTTTCCAAAGATCAAATGCCTGATCATCCGTATGATAAACGGTAACAAGCAATTTATCAGCAGGCAGTTCAAACTCCTTTGTCAGCAGGTTCCATGCAAGTTCAATAGCGTGTTCTTTGAAATAATCGCCAAACGAAAAATTACCCAGCATTTCGAAAAATGTGTGGTGACGTGCAGTATAGCCGACATTGTCCAGATCATTATGCTTACCGCCCGCACGCACACATTTTTGCGACGACGCGGCGCGAACATAATCGCGATTTTCCAAACCGGTGAAAACATTTTTAAACTGAACCATACCAGCATTGACAAACATCAAGGTTGGATCATTGCGAGGTACAAGTGGCGAAGAACTCACCACCGTATGACCATTCTTTTCGAAATAGCTCAGAAATGCTGACCTGATTTCGTTTACACCGCTCATCAACTTACCCATTCATCCGTTAAAAACATTAAAGCCATCCAAAAATAAATCATATGATTGCATTTCGCGAGACTTGTAACCATGCCTTGGCAGGCTGTCTACTACAACCGAAAAAATGAAATTGGAATTAACGACAGCCCCTCATTTATCAATCAGTTGGCGGACAACAATAGGAGCTGGATGGTTTTGAATTCAGCCCATAAAACGTGAATTTTACACCTCAAACCAAATACCTAAAACAAAAAACCGCAGCAATCAGCCGCGGTTTCTAATATCTCAAATTTTATCGGCTTAATCAGCCGGCATTGTCCACAGGAACTTCAATTTCATCATCACTGCCCTGCTCAACTTCACCATCCAGCATTTTCTCACCAATCAGACCGGCACTCTGACGAATAGCCAACTCGATCTCATCAGCAACATCGCCGTTTTCCTTCAGGAAAGTTTTGGCGTTTTCACGCCCCTGCCCCAACCGCTGACTATCATAGGAATACCAGGAACCGGCTTTTTCAACGATCCCGGCGGTAACACCAAGATCAATCAGCTCACCTGTGCGTGATACCCCTTCACCATACATAATATCGAACTCAACCTGCTTGAATGGAGGCGCTAGCTTGTTTTTTACAACCTTAATCCGTGTCTGGTTGCCAACAACCTCATCACGGTCCTTAACAGCACCAATGCGGCGAATATCCAATCGAACAGAAGCATAGAACTTCAACGCATTGCCACCGGTGGTGGTTTCAGGCGAACCAAACATCACACCAATCTTCATTCTTATCTGATTGATGAAAATCACCATGGTATTTGAACGCGATATTGAAGCCGTCAGTTTACGCAATGCCTGGCTCATCAACCGTGCTTGCAAACCCGGCAGCGAATCGCCCATATCACCTTCAATTTCCGCACGCGGCGTAAGAGCTGCAACAGAATCAATCACCAAAATATCGCAAGCCCCCGAGCGAACCAGTGTATCGGTAATTTCCAACCCCTGCTCCCCCGTATCGGGCTGTGAAATCAACAGGTTTTCAAGATCAACACCAAGCTTGCGAGCATAAACAGGATCAAGCGCATGTTCCGCATCAACAAAGGCACAAATACCACCCTTTTTCTGCGCTTCAGCAATTACATGCAACGCCATGGTGGTCTTACCAGAGGATTCAGGGCCATAAATTTCAATAACCCGGCCTTTTGGCAAACCACCAATTCCAAGCGCGATATCCAAGCCCAGACAACCGGTTGGGATTGACTCCACCTCAACCACTTTATCATTGGCGCCAAGCCGCATAATCGAACCTTTACCAAAGGCCCGCTCGATTTGAGAAAGCGCCGCATCCAGCGCCTTGGATTTATCCACGGAATTGTCCTTAACCAGTTTCAATGCAGATTGTGCCATTACTAACTCCTTATTTCATGGGTGACTTACCCTTGCAATGCTGTTTATTTGTACCCTATATGTTCCGTATTGTAAACACTGGTAAACCATTGAAATATATCGGCAAATAATATTTGTTCTAAAAATGTTCCCATACCGGAACAAAATATCAACATGCATGCCTGATCCAAAAATATATAGAATCAGATGCAAAAGGAAGTTAGTAAGGCATGCCTACGCGGCTTCCATAGGAATCACTGAATTCCAGCCATTCCGGATTTTCCAGATACCAAGAAAGGGTTTTTTCAACAGATGTTGCAAGCGTATCAATTGGCGACCAACCAAGTTCTTTACGCGCCCGCGATGAATCAATCGAATACCGCAAATCGTGCCCAAGGCGATCATCTATAAATTTAACCTGCTCACGATAAGATTTGCCATCAGTGCGCGGCCTCAATGCATCCAAATGGCTGCACAGCAAATCAACCAGATCGCTATTGCTGCACTCACTGACACCACCAAAATTATAGGATTGACCAGGTTGACCTTTTTCCAGTGTCAGCACCAATCCACTCACATGATCATCGACATAAAGCCAATCGCGAATATTGGTTCCATCGCCAAAAATTTGAATTGCATCTCCTGCAAGAGCCGTTCTAATGGCAGATGGAACCAGCTTTTCGGGATACTGAAACGGTCCAATATTATTGGAGCAATTGGTGTTAATTACCGGCAAGCCAAATGTCCGGTTCCAGGCCCGGGCAAAATGATCAGATGCAGCCTTGCTTGCCGCATAAGGAGAACTTGGCCGATAGGGGCTGTCTTCGGTAAACTGACCGCCATCTGTTCCCAAGTCACCAAACACCTCATCGGTTGAAACATGAATAAATCTGAAATTCCGCTTCTGTTCATCGCTCAGCTCAACCCAATATTCATAGGCAGCTTCAAGCAACACGGCCGTTCCAACCACATTGGTTTGAACGAATACCAATGGTCCCTGAATTGAACGATCCACATGCGATTCAGCTGCCAGATGCATAATTGCATCAGGTTGGAACTCATTAATAGCGTGAGAAACTGCCCGGCCACTGCAAATATCAGCCCGCGCATAGCGATAATTAGACATGCCGGTAACTTCTGCAACACTTTTCAGATTGCCAGCATAGGTCAGATTATCGAGGTTCAAAACCTGATGTCCGTCATTTACCAGCCTTCTGACAACAGCAGATCCAATAAAACCTGCACCACCCGTAACAATTATTTTCATAATTCCTCCTGTATATTCCATTCGCTAAACCATCACGGGATGAGTGTCCAGAGCGACCAATTGTCAGGACAGAGCCCTCTTTGCCAACATTAGATTGGCCATGTCTGCAAACTACAATTATACTTATCGTTTATAATAGCCACGACACATTATTTATTCGAGTAGAATCCATCCGGCGCAACAATGCAAAACCCCAAATCTCAAAAATCACAAGAACCGAATACAGTCATCTGCATCGGAGCCGCAAATCTAGACATACGTTGCGCCTTTGAACAATTTTCAGTAGGTGGCGCATCCAATCCGGCATCAATATCGCAAAGTGTTGGCGGGGCCGCACTGAATACGGCCAGAATATTGGCGGCATCAAAAACACGCACCCGGTTTATAGGTCTGGTGGGTGAAGACGACGGCGCACATCAAATTGCAGATGCGCTAGAATTGGCCAATGTGGAGAATGGACTGATCATACATTCAACTGCTGCAAGCGGTCGGTATATCTCTCTACTGGAACCAGATGGAATGTTAAAAATCGCCTGCAATGATATGAAGATCAACCAGGAATTCTCAATTGATTTATTAGAGCAACAATTGCGGCTATTTGATTTGGGCAATATTAGCGCCGTATTTTGTGATGCCAATTTGCCCGCCATCATAATCAAACGAGCTTTTGAATTAATCCCGCATGGCCTTAAATGCGCAACAACCGTTTCTCCGTCCAAAGCCTCTCAGCTAAAACAAAACTTCAATCTTATCGACATATTGTTTACCAATGTGGCCGAGGCAACGGCACTCTTAAAGGCACCTTCTGGAACAAGCACTGAAAATCTCGCAAAAATGATGGCCTTAACAACAGTAAAGGCCGGTATTATCAGCAATGGTGGAGAGCCGGTATTTTATTGGCAAAATGGTAAAACCAACTCAATAACCATTCCGCAAATGGAAAATATCACTGATGTGGTTGGCGCGGGCGATGCGCTTGCGGCAGGCACTTTGGCAGCAACATTACAGGGCAAAAGCCTATCTGATGCAATTCAACAGGGAATATACACGGCACAAAAAGTGCTAGGAATACCCGGCGCTTATTCATCCTGATTCGTCATGGCACCTCTGTTACACAGCAAAGATCATTCAAATGGTTCCCATAAAATTTCATCCAGAAGTTAAATCCGCACTTGATCAGGGAAATGCCGTGGTAGCGTTAGAATCCACCATCATTACTCACGGCATGCCCTGGCCGCAAAATGTCGAAGTTGCCCGCGCAGTCGAAGGCGTGGTGCGTAACTCAGGTGCCATTCCCGCAACCATTGCCGTATTCGATGGCAATATTCACATTGGGCTGAGCAGCGACCAGCTAACTTTTTTAGGCCAGGCCAAAGACGTCATGAAGCTTTCGCGTGCCGACCTGGCTTTTGCAATTGCCACCAAACGCAACGGAGCCACAACAGTAGCCGCAACCATGATTGCCGCCTCACTCGCAGGCATTGAGGTATTTGCCACCGGCGGCATTGGCGGCGTGCACAAGGGGGCTGAAAACACATTTGATATATCGGCTGATCTGACCGAACTTGCAAAAACCAACACGATTGTTGTTTCTGCCGGCCCCAAAGCCATATTGGATGGCGAAAAAACCATCGAAGTGCTGGAAACCCAAGGCGTGCCGGTGGTGACATATCAATCGGATATTTTGCCGGCTTTCTGGTCGCGGCACAGCACAATCCGTTCCCCTTTAAGGTTGGATAAGGCAAGTGAAATTGCGCGCTTTTCGCAGATGCGCCAAAAAATCGGCCTAAAAGGCGGTATCCTGATTGCCAACCCGATACCAAAAGAAGATGAAATACCGGCCAGCAAAATGGCTATATATATCGAACAGGCAACAACTGAAGCCGGTAAAGCCGGTATTTCCGGCAAAGAGGTTACACCCTGGCTGCTGTCGCGAATATTAGAACTCACCGGCGGCAAAAGCTTAGACACAAATATCGCACTGGTAAAAAACAATGCAAAACTTGCGGCAAAGATTGCTATTGAATTGGCGCGGCACTCGTAAATTAATCCTACACCATTATATGGTGATCTATACAATCAGACCGCCACTCGCGCAGGCCTGATTAAAACCAGAAGACTTGGCAAATTATCGCAAATGCCCGCAACTAAACAACATTGGACCATATCGCTACGGCTGTTGTTAATTACAACATTTGGCGGATTGGTATTCCTGTCAGTTGCGACAGTTCTGGGTTTTTCGGTTTATTCTAATTTCTCTAATACAATTTCTTTACTCAATCAAAGATCGGTTACCCTGCTTGATAGTATGGAGCGCGAAATCCGCAGCGAGACAAATCAGGCTGAACGGGTTTTGCAAAGCCTGGCTGCGTCCTACCAGGATGAATTGTTTGAAATCGACAATCAAAAGGCCGTTAGACTGAGACTAAAATTCATTTTACGCGCAATTCCAATTATTGAGATGATTCATATATATGGACCGGAGAATATCAAAACTGGAATATTTCGCAAACCAAATGGGGATATGGAATTCGACCCGCTCAAAAATTTCAATGATTCCTATCTGTTCACACCGGGGCAATTTCCAGAAATTAGCAAACCGCTGTGGGGCGAACCGCTGGTAATAAACAATGCGCTGTTTCACAATGTGTATATATCGCTAACCCGTAACGGCAAGGTTATGGGTACGGTAGTTGCTTCCATAGGTCGGCGTTCCATCAACCGGATTATCGTAAATTTGGGCAAGGCCAATGACACAACAGCATTTGTATTAAACCAGAAAAACGAAGTGATCGCCCATTCAAAAAACCCGGACTTCTTCCAAGGTGTACCAAAAGCGAAACTTGAAGAATTTCCAGATCCTGCACTTCGCGACATCCGCATGGCAAAAATTGTGAACCAAAGAGCAATTGATAACGCATCCAAGGTAACAATCCGCCAATCTGGCGATAAACATGGCTATATTTATCTAACCAAAACCTTGCCCGGTTATTCCAGCGCACCATATACGCTTGGCGCCTATTTCAACAAATATGATGTGATGGACGAAATAGAACGGATGTTTAAATCCGCTATGGTCGGCCTGCTTGCATTGGTGCTGGCAGTGATCGCGGCCATATATCTAGCTGCCAAAATCTCCCGCCCCTTGCGCGATATTTCCCATGTTGCCG
The DNA here is from genome assembly GCA_026981655.1 of Rhizobiaceae bacterium. GTDB lineage: Bacteria > Pseudomonadota > Alphaproteobacteria > Rhizobiales > Rhizobiaceae > SZUA-100. The sequence continues at coordinate 7,859 of JALSIJ010000149.1, forward strand.
GTAAATTCACCCGATTTGAAATCGACGATATTGAACCCATTCCACCAAGCCGGATAAAGGAAATCAACGAACAGGCATCGGCCATCAATTCTGTGCGAACGGCAATGTCAGAATTTTCTCACTATGTGCCAAAATCACTTGTAAGCGGTCTGGTGCGCACCGGCATGGATGCCACCCGGTCTGTCGAACGCGAGGTGACGATATTATTTTCAGATATTGTTGGCTTCACCAAAATGAGCGAACACTTAAATGCGGTCGAAACTGCCAATCTCCTGAACGAACACTTCGAACTGGCCTGCACCGAAATTGACACCTGCGAAGGCACTGTCGACAAATTTATGGGTGATGGCATTATGGCCTATTGGGGAGCGCCAGAAATCGATTCGGACCATGCAGATCATGCATTTCAAGCAGCGACCAACATCGCCAAAGCCTTGCTAAAAGACAATCAGGCCCGGATTGATCGCGGTGAGAAAAAACTGCAATTGCGCATTGGCATTCACACCGGCCACGTGGTGGTGGGTAATATTGGCGGTGGAGACCGGCGAAATTACACCATTATTGGCGATGCGGTAAATGTGACCCAGCGGCTGGAACAAATGGGCAAAGACCTGATTGGCGACGATGAATATATCATTTTGGCGACAGCTGCGGCCAAACAAAAAGCCAGCAGTCGATTTGAGTTTGAAAGCGTTGGCACAAGAGAAATTCGTGGCCGCGAAATGCCCATCTCCATTTTTGCATTCCAACCAAAACTTGACTGAATGGAAACTCAATCCATCCAGTTCTTTGTACGTTTCTTCAATACCGGATAATGCTCGAACAATAATTTTCGCGTAGCATTTCCATACCAGTCTTTCGGCAGACAATATGGCGCAAGGCGCGGCTCTTTTAATATCAGCCGTCGATAATCGTGGATCATTAGAATGCGCAAAATCAATGCATCTTGCATATTCAGCAACTGAGGCGCTGGCTTACCATTCAATATATTTTTATAAAGCTCCACATAGGCACGATAAGCCGCATTTAGCTCATCAAGCTCAAAACCCTTTATACAAAGACGACGAATATCTTCCGTTTCTGCATTCAATGGAAAACGAAAATCCGGCGTTTCCTTTTCACGATTTTCGAGCGCTGCGAGTTGTTGATCTGAACCGGAGGTCAGCAAGATATTCGGGGCAACCAATCCCCAGCCTGAGGCCACTAGGTTATCGCGGAATTCCGCCCTGCCCGACCCCTCGCGGAGCACCAACATTTGCAACTCACCAAATGATTGCGGTTGCTCAAAGTCGTAAATCAACTTTGCCGCTTGGCGGGATTCCTCCTCCCCCGCTTTGCCAAGCCCATAATGTGCATTTCGCCCAACCTTTCTCTTTTTCAACCAGCCAACCTTTTCCAACCGATGGATAGCAACGCGCACCGCACCATCATCAATACCAATGGCCGAGGTGATTTCTAGCAAAGACGAAAGCTTGACGAAGTCGCCATAGGGCAGAACAGAATCGCCAAAAATTGTCACCAATAGCGACCCAACCCGCAATGGGGTACGTTCTTGAAAGGCATCAATCGCTGGCTGAATAATGGAGTTGGTCATAAATGCTGGCTAGCACGAACGCGCGGGCATGCCAATTAGAACACATAATTACCAATGGCATTAATATTTTGAAGCATAAACGTGGGTTATCTCCGCGCCAAACACCCAAGAACATTCGCTAAAACTCGCGCAGCAGTAATTGCAGCCTGAACCGCCCCGGGTTTACCGAAGAGTAAAACTCTCACAGGATGGACCCCATGACACAGAAAAAACATACCCCGACCTACACGTCTGAATTCCGCGCTCACGGCATTCGGCTTTTCAAAGAAAACCGCACAAATTATCCAAGCAATAATGATGCTTACAAAGCAATTGCATCAAAGCTTGGCTGACCGACTAACTTCAAAAATGGCACGATATGAAAAAGCCAGTATCTTCATTTTGCCTCACGAATATTTCGAATAGCGCAGAAGGATTACACCCAAAAGCGTTGTGGCGGTTGAAAATACCTTAACCAGATCAATGCGCTCTTTCAAAAAGAACACGCCAATCAACAATGCAAAAATAATACTCGTTTCGCGCAATGCCGTAACAAGGGCAATCGGCGCTTGGGTAAATGCCCATGTAACAAGCGCATAGGCTATGAAAGAGGCACTTCCCCCTAATACGAAGACCATTCGCCCTTTGCTATATATAAAACCCAGAATATCGGGCGACGTCTTCAGCAAATAAAGCGCCATCACCACACCGTTGCCAATCGCAAGCCAGCTGTAAAATCCAAGCGATGTTCCAGCAAGGCGAGCGCCCAGCCCGTCAATCAATGAATAATCCGGTGACTAAAGCCAGTCGTGCGGCCTTGCCATTTCGCAGCCCATCTGCCTGGCGCACTAAGGCCAGGCTAAGGATGCCCACGCCAATTACAACAATAGCAACTACCTCTATCCCGCTTAGGTGAACGCCAAGCACAACAACTGAAAACAGCGCCACCATAAGAGGTGCGGAGCCACGCGCAATTGGATAGACTTGAGTTAGATCTCCCTTCTCATACGATCTGAGCAAAAAAATCTGATACCCAAAATGCAAGATAATGCCTACCAGGAGATAAGGAAGGCTTGCCAATGCAGGCATTGGAACAAACGGTAAAGCAACGAGCGCCAACGGAACATGGCCAAGCACAACGGCTCCCATATTCATCCGTTTGTCTGCACCACCTTTTACAAGTGCATTCCACGATGCGTGCAATAGTGCCGCGCAAATGACTGCTAAAAAAAACCGTCGTACCCATTTAGAGAATCTCCGCAATATTATTGCGCCTGTTTACGACTATCAAACAATGAAAGATACTCGAAACAGTTATCCGGAATGGATGAAGATTGTAATGGTGCGGCAAATATCGCAACCAGCTAACTGAACGAATCAGCCCGCTAGCGGGTATCCTCGGGAATATAAATTCCTCAAAGCATCATTGTTAGAGCACTTCCCGAAAAGTGGTAGCCGGTTTTCAGATAAGAAGTGCGTAGAAACGAATAGATAGAGCGCTGGAGCGATTCAGACAACCGCGAAAGTGCTCTAGGCGATTTATTTGGCCAAAAAAAACAGGAGCCACCGTTATAAAACAATGGCTCCTGTATGTCTTGATAGGGAAAACTCAATCTATAAGAAATTGATGTTTCCCAAGATGGTTATGCCATCTGGATGTTTGCAACGGCATTTTTGCCAGTGCGTTTGTCTACTTCAGTATCAAAAGATACTTTGTCACCTTCAGTGAGGCCAGAAATGCCTGCACGTTCAAGTGCTGTTGCATGAACAAAAGCATCTGCTCCGCCATTGTCTGGAGCGATAAAACCAAAACCTTTTTGGTCATTATAAAATTTTACTGTGCCTGTTTCCATAATTTTTCCTTACCTGAAACATGGTTTCTAAAACAACCAACGAACATGCAAATGCATAAACGCGGGTCTACTAATTCATCGATTGATTTTTGGGAGAATTCAGATTGCGCAAGAAAAATCATTGCGCAGCAGACAAGTCGTCCGGCCAAAGTCGATTGCCTATAGATTGCAGTCTTTGATCAACATTACAAGTACAATTCGAAAAAATTTTAAAAATAGTCAACGAATTCAAAATAAAATTGCTCTTAAAATTCAATTCAATCAAATACTCACCCCTTTAAAGGTACACGCGGCACCGCCGTTCCGCCCGGTTTTTTGGGCGTTTTTGCTTTCGCTTTGGGTTTTGCCTCAGGCTTGGCTTTAGCCGGAGCCTTAGGAACAGGATCTTTCTTCGGCTTGATTGGCGTATCTTTTATCGCCTCAAGCTTCAAACTATCCTCACCTTTAGCATCTTTGACCACAGACACTTTGACAGTGCCACCTTTTTTAAGCTTGCCAAACAACACTTCGTCAGCCAGCGGTTTTTTCACATATTCCTGAATAACCCGACCAAGCGGTCTGGCTCCCATGCGGTCGTCATAGCCCTTTTTGGCAATCCAGTTGATCGCCTGTTTGGTCAATTCAAACATAACACCGCGCTCGGAAAGCTGTGCTTCAAGCTGCATAACGAACTTTTCAACAATCTGATGCACAACCTTCATTGGCAAAGAACCAAACTGGATTGTTGCATCCAGTCTGTTGCGGAATTCCGGTGTGAACAGGCGATTAATCGCCTCCTCGTCGTCACCGGTACGTTTGGTGGAACCAAAGCCAATCGCGGCCTTTGCAGCCTCTGATGCCCCCGCATTGGTGGTCATTATTAAAATAACATTGCGGAAATCAATCTGCTTGCCATTGTGATCGGTCAATTTGCCGTTATCCATAACCTGCAACAAAATATTGAACAGGTCCGGATGAGCTTTTTCGATCTCATCCAACAGCAATACACAATGCGGATGCTGGTCGACCCCGTCGGTCAGCAAGCCACCCTGGTCAAAGCCCACATAGCCCGGAGGCGCACCAATCAGGCGCGAAACCGTATGCCGCTCCATATATTCAGACATATCAAAGCGCAGCAATTCAACGCCCAGCGTATCGGCCAATTGCTTGGCAACTTCGGTTTTACCAACCCCGGTTGGGCCGGAAAACAGATAGGAACCAATCGGCTTTTCAGGCTCACGCAGGCCAGCTCGCGCAAGCTTGATTGCTGAGGAAAGCGCCGTGATCGCCTTATCCTGACCGTAAACCATGCGCTTAAGCTGCTTCTCCAGATTGGAAAGCACTTCCGCATCGTCTTTGGAAACCGATTTCGGCGGAATGCGCGCCATTGTGGCAATCGTTGCTTCAATATCCGTAACGGTAATCATCTTCTTGCGCTTATCCTTGGCGATCAGCATTTGCGAAGCGCCAGTCTCGTCGATCACATCAATGGCTTTGTCAGGCAACTTGCGATCACCGATATACCGGTCTGACAGCTCAACAGCTGAAACTATTGCGTCTTCCGCATATTTGATCTTGTGGAAATCCTCAAAATAAGGCTGAAGCCCACGTAAAATATCAATCGCCTCACTAACCGAAGGCTCATTCACATCAATTTTCTGGAACCGGCGAACAAGCGCGCGGTCCTTTTCAAAAAACTGACGGTACTCTTTATAAGTGGTCGAACCAATGCAGCGAATCGCACCACCGGCCAGGGCGGGCTTTAGCAGATTAGAGGCATCCATCGCCCCACCAGAAGTGGCACCGGCACCAATGATGGTATGAATTTCATCAATGAACATGATGGCACCATCATAATCTTCAATTTCCTTGATCACCTGTTTAAGCCGCTCTTCAAAATCACCACGATAACGCGTTCCGGCAAGCAACATGCCCAGATCAAGCGCAAATATAGTGGCGTTTTCCAAAACCTCAGGCACTTCGCCATCAATAATTTTCTTCGCCAACCCTTCAGCAATGGCGGTTTTACCAACGCCGGGGTCGCCCACATAAAGCGGGTTGTTTTTTGAACGGCGGCATAGCACCTGAATGGTCCGGTTTACTTCCGACGCGCGACCAATAAGCGGGTCGATCTTACCATCTTCGGCTTTCTTATTGAGGTTTACACAATAGGAATCGAGCGCTGAGGCCTTTTTTCCATCGCCATCATCATCACCAATTGTCGTGTGCTCGTCTTCAATACCACGCACTGTGCGTGGTTCTGATGAACCCGGGCGTTTGGCAATGCCGTGCGAAATATAATTGACCGCATCATAGCGGGTCATATCATGTTCCTGCAGAAAATAGGCCGCATGGCTCTCACGTTCGGCAAATATAGCCACCAGCACATTGGCACCAGTTACCTCATCGCGCCCGGAAGATTGCACATGAATAACCGCCCGCTGGATTACCCGCTGAAAACCAGCCGTGGGTTTTGAATCCTCGTCAAAATCCGTCACCAGATTGGCCAGCTCGGTATCAATATAATCAATCAGGTTATCACGCAACGAATCCAGCGAAACATTGCAGGCCCGCATAACAGATGCTGCATCGCGATCATCAATCAGCGCCAGCAACAAGTGCTCCAGCGTCGCATATTCCTGCGAACGTTCGTTGGCGAATGTCAAAGCCCTGTGAAGAGCGCGTTCCAGACTTTCAGAAAATGATGGCAACGAAGGCCCCTTTCAAGTTTATTTTTTTTCCATAACACATTGCAGCGGATGCTGGTTTTTTCGGGCAGAATTCATCACATGCGCAACTTTGGTTTCCGCAACTTCATAGGTGAATACACCGCATTCCCCTACCCCGTTATTATGAACATGCAGCATGATTTCAGTTGCCTGCTCCGGCGTTTTTGAAAAATGCTGTTCCAAAACATGAATAACAAATTCCATCGGCGTAAAATCATCATTCAATAGCAAAACCCGATAAAGGTTGGGCTTTTTAATCTTCGGTTTGACACGGGTAACAACGCCCGTGCCCGCTCCACCTCCATCGTAATCATCATCACGATGATCTTCATCCTGCAATTTTGTTTGGCTATTCCAGTAGTCGTTCAATTCAATCTCTATTCAATTTGTCAATTTGGAGCACTGTTTCGCTGGCGCTCCAACCCATTCAGTTAATACCATATAGGCATAACAGGGAGTGATTTAAGCCCCTAACAAAATTTTCATCAAGGCTACCCACAAATTTTAGCGTCAACCATAACCACAAAAACATCACAAATTTCATTGTATTTATTATAAGCCGCGTTGATCAAGAGGTTATGATCAACAAATTCTGAACTTTTTTTGCCGCATTAGAAGTTTGGTAAGGACGTTGGTTTACTTTCTCTTATGCAGGGAAGAAGAATTAACTTCCTGATGAATCATATTTACCCCGGCTCAGTTTGCCGGTCTGAAACAGGATCTTGTTGTGCGTACCTTTTTTGGATTTAAGTCGCGTCGTTTGTCGGTGTCGAACTTATCATATGCTGTTGCAGTAATTGCAATGGGATTGCTTATAAATATTGCAGCAATGCAGGCGACTACATTTGCAGCGACAAAATATGCGGGCTTCGTAATTGATGCAAAGAGCGGAAAAGTTCTTTATTCTCGCTATGCTGATGCACGCCGTTATCCGGCGTCTTTAACAAAAATGATGACGCTTTATCTTGTTTTTGAAGATTTGAAGCGTGGCAAAATCAGCCTTAACACTCGCATAAAGATGTCACGATACGCGGCCAGTCAGCCACCATCCAAATTGGGAATTAAGCCAGGCAAAACTTTTACAGTGCGTCAGGGAATTTATGCACTTGTAACAAAGTCTGCTAACGATGTAGCAACGGCTATTGGTGAAAAACTGTCTGGATCTGAAAAAGCCTTTGCTCGTCGAATGACAATCAAGGCCCGCCAGCTGGGAATGCACCGGACCACATTTAAAAACGCCAATGGTTTACCCAACCGCCAACAGGTAACGACCGCCCGCGACATGTCAAAACTGGGGCTTGCACTCAAAGAGCACTTCCCGAAGGAATTTAAATATTTCAAAACCAGAAGTTTCAAATATGGTAGCCGTAAATATCCCAATCACAACCGTTTGCTCGGAAAAATTAAGGGTGTCGACGGCATTAAGACCGGTTACACAAGAGCATCCGGCTTTAATCTGGTTTCATCGGTAAGTCGCGGAAACAGGCGTATTGTTGCAGTTGTTCTTGGCGGAAAAACCGGGCGCACACGTAATGCACAAATGGCAAAATTAATTGGCAAATATCTGCCTCGAGCCACCCGTGGCCGCGCAAAAACTCTTATTGCCAAAGCCAAACCACTTAACAGCAAAAAACAGAATACAGTAAAACCGGAAGCAAAACCAACGTCACTTTTGGCTTTTGTCGCAATGCCAACCAATCGGCCCAAAGCACCTTTTTCAAACACCAAGCCAGGCCGGATTGAAATTGCCTACCAAACCAGTAGCTTTGCCAGTACTACGGCCAATGTTTCTGCAATTCGCGCAAAACTGATCGAGCTTGCAGCCCGATCTATGCCATTGCCAAAACCAAGCCCTAAAAACAGCGACCCGATACTTACAGGCTCGGTCTCGAAGGTAAAATATGTGGCAATGAATCAACCGATAAGCAAAAACCGAAAAGGCTGGCAAATACAAATTGGCGCAACTCCATCGAGAGCATCCGCTGAAAAGCTGCTGACATCGGCTCGCACCAAAGCAAAAAACATATTGTCCTCCACCGATAACTATATGGAGCCAGTTGTTGTGGAAGGAAATACCACACTCATCAGAGCACGATTTGCAGGGTTTTCATCAAAGCGTTCTGCCAAAAAAGCGTGCAAATATTTAAAAAGAAGAAAGTTTGCCTGCCTGACAATTCTTAACAACTAAGTTCATTACACTAAAGTTTATTAAATCCCGATTTGTACCAGTTTAGTAAAGGGAACCTAACCATGACTATTCAAAAGAACCTCTTTGGCCTCGTTGATTTTGGCCGCAAGAAAGGTGGAGCCGCCACTATCGGGATGCATCCCTTTCATCAGCCTTCGATGGGCCTTGCGAATTTCGCTCGTCCCCACCCCCGGATCAAGCCCCAAAATCTCATAGGCCTCCTGCTTACTCATGGGGCCCGTGCTCGGCGTTCCAACATGCCCAGAACCAATGTCTCCATCAGCGTTTTCACGCCATCCGGGAATGCGGCGGTCAAGATACGCCTCTAAAAGCAACACGCTCTCCTCATCACTGCGAAGCTCATAGAGCAACATATTGAGCTCGCCTTGGTCCAGGTCACTTAATTTTTGCCCCTCAAATCCGCCCGCCAGAACGATACCATCCATTTCACCACTGTCATGGTCCAATTGCATTTCAAGCGCGGCTGATCGAACATTAGAAGTCGCCCCCGGTTTGCCGGCGTTGATCTTACCGACCGAACGCATGCGCCCATAGAGCGCAAGGCCAAAACCCGCCAACGGCAAACCAAGACCACCGCGACCAACAAACATTAAGAGGCCACCGCCAGCAATGAGCACTAGCGGAATAATCATTCGTATGGCCGCGGCCAGTTTACGCGGCTCGACACTCAACAATATCCAGCCAAGTAAACCGGCAACAAACACAATCAATAGAAAGTTGGCAATTATCATTATCTATAATGTCCGATCATTTATTTAACTGTCTTAACAATCCTTGCACAGATTTGTTTCTATCTGAAACCAGCGCTTTCAATCCGCCACTGGCAAACTTTGCCACAGCCGCCAACAAATGCGCAAGTTCTGCTGCAGACCCCGTATCAAACCGCATATAGGCACCGCCGGTCAGTTTTGCCACCTCACGAAATGCCCGCTCGGCAATAGGGTCGTGCCCTTCCTGAAACATAAATACCGGAATGCCCAACAGGCCAAGTTCGCCGGCCCGGTGAGAGAGTTCATCAATGGCTTCTTCCATTGCATCACCAACAAAAACCATAGCGCTGACTTTTTTGCCGGGGCCGGATTTTGCCGCCTCTTTTTTGGCGTGGGTCAAAACCTTGCAAAGCTGGGTTC
>JALSIJ010000150.1 GCA_026981655.1 Rhizobiaceae bacterium
TCTGGATGCAGCGGCTTTTAACGTCGGTAATTTCAGGCTCTCTGCGCTGCGGGTTATACAGGGCATTGTAATGATTTCCGCATTGCTGTGGTTCGCCACCGGCACCGGAAATTATGCAGACCGGCGTATTCACGAGATTGAAGATCTTGCACCATCATTGAAGGTGCTGCTCGGTAAAATTATCAAGATTTCGCTGGTTATTGCCGCACTCGTTATTGCGTTTTCCAGTGTTGGTATCGATCTGACCGCGCTTACGGTCTTTTCCGGTGCCGTTGGTGTGGGCATTGGCTTTGGCCTGCAAAAAGTTGTCACCAACTTTATCTCAGGCATTATTATTCTGCTGGATAAATCCATCAAGCCGGGGGATACAATTTCGCTGGGCGATACTTTTGGCTGGATCAGGGAGCTACGTGCGCGATTTGTTTCCGTTGTTACCCGCGATGGCAAGGAGTATTTGATACCAAATGAAGACTTGATTACCCAAAAGGTGGTCAACTGGTCGTTCAGTGATGACCTCATTCGCCTTGATGTGCCATTTGGGGTTTCCTATGATTGCAATCCGCACGAGATTTCCAAAATGTCGATTGAGGCGGTGCGTAAGCTGGAGCGTATTTCCACCGCCAAGGCTCCGGTTTGCTGGATGACTGGATTTGGTGACTCGTCGCTGGATTTTGTTTTGCGCTTTTGGGTTACCGATCCGCAAAACGGGCTGACTAACATACGCGGCAAGGTGTTGTTGGCGTTGTGGGATGTGTTTAACGAAAATAATGTCAATATTCCCTACCCACACCGGGAGATCATTATGAAAGAAAAAGTACCGCTGAAAGATTGAGGCATTAGACGGCCTCGTTTAATTTTTTTTAACTGTGAAGTATATCTATTTTTTTTCTGCAGTAGATATTAATCTATTGGCACTAATATCGCCCTTTTAAGAGAAATATATTTTATTCTGGGGGGAATATTATGACGGATGGGCAGTTAATTGGATTGTTAAATCCAATGATTTCAATGATATTCGCGCTCACCTTCCTGGTGTTTTGGGCCCACGATAAGAAACGTAAATATATACTGGCGATCGCGGTTTCCTACCTATTGATGGGGATGGGATTCCTGTTTGCCATGTTTACTCAGGATATATGGATACTGCTGAAATCGGTGGTTTCAAACTCATTTTACTATTTGGCAACCGTTGCGCTCATGTGGGCCGTGGGTAATCGAGCCAAGGTGCGGGTGCCAATTTATTTACTCGTTGCCATTGGGGGGGCAAGTGTTTTGTTAAATGCATGGCTCAAGGTGAGCTATGAAAGCATGAACGCTTCTCTCTATTCGACCAATTTTGCTATCGGTATAATGTTTGGCATTGGTGCCTGGATGCTTCGAAAAAATGCCAAAAAAGGTGGGGTTGAACGCCTGCTTTTTTGGGCAATATTGCTTGTGGCAGTTCAGTTTTGGGTTCGCCCTATAATCAGCCTTAGCATCGAAACCAGCATAAATGCCGAGGAGTACAAGTCTTCGTTTTATTGGACTATGTTGAATTTTTCGACTGCCATTTTCTCGGTATTAGTTGCCCTGTCGCTGATTGCGGCTTGCGCCAGTGATGTGATGGCGCAAATCAGAGAAATTTCTACCACAGACGCTCTGACTGGTTTAAAAATCAGGCGGGCATTTGATGAAGATGCGGCCAAAATGATTGAAAAACTTGGAAGAACGCCATTGCCATTGGGCATGGTTATTGCTGACATCGATAATTTCAAACAGGTCAATGATACCTACGGGCATCCATGCGGGGATGCGGTGATTTCGGCTTTTGGCGAGCTTATCAGGAGTGCAGCGCGCGGTAGCGATCTTACCGGGCGTATTGGTGGTGAAGAGTTTTGCGTGATGTTGTGGAATGCGGATGAAACGGGTTCGACGCTTTTTGCTGAAGGTCTGCGATCGGTATTTTCGACGCTAACAGTTGATGGATTGCCCGAGGGTTTGACGTTTACTGCAAGTTTTGGTGTGGTGACCCACCGACCGGGCGAAAGCCTGGAAGATATGTATGCGCGCGCAGATGTGGCGCTTTACCGGGCGAAGAATGAGGGGCGCAATTGTGTGCGTGTTGATAAGAGTGAGCCGGGTAGAAACTTAAAGATGGCGTAAGCGACTAATTCTATAGCATGTTGCGTTCAATAGTATTCGCGCACCATGCTATAACTCTCTGTATTCGCATGCCTTTATCCCTAATGCCAGTTGGCCGCTTTTAGGCGACAAGCTTTCAATAAGCGTCATCACTTTTCTAAAGATGCCAAAAATGCGGAAAGCAATTGATTAAGTTGTTTCTTTTGGGTGCCATTCAACCCGGCTGTGAGTGATGACTGGGTTTCTATATGCTGGCCTACCACGTTGTCGATCAGTTTGAAGCCGGTATTCGTTAGTTTAATCAGGAAACCGCGACCATCTTGCGGATTTGACAGTCGTTCGACCAATTGGCGTTTTTCCAGTTGGTCAATTCGGTTTGTCATGGTTCCTGATGTGATCATCATTGATTGCATTAAATCGGTTGGGGTCATTGCGTATGGCACCCCGGAACGGCGCAAGGTGGCCAGAACATCAAAACTGGCACCGTTCAAACCAAATTTTTCAAAGGTTTTTGCCATGCCAAGGGATAGGTGTCGCGCAATGCGTTGCAGCCGCCCGATTACTGCCATAGGCTCCGTATCCAGTTCCGGTCGCTCCGTTTTCCACTGTTCAATGATTTTTTCGATTTGATCCATGAGCAAATAGTAGTCCTGTTTATCTTGACGTCAAGATAATGCTTAAGTAGCTTGACGTCAAGATAAGGGGGGCTTGCATGAACCGCATTTTTGATTTGTTGATAACAGCCCTTGCTCCAGCAATTTGGGGTAGCACTTATATAGTCACAACTGAGCTATTGCCTGACGGCTATCCTTTGACTGTCGCGCTTTTAAGGGCACTGCCTGCCGGGCTGTTATTGTTGGCGTTCTCCCGGAAATTGCCGCACGGTGAATGGTGGTGGAAAGTCTTTGTACTGGGCGGGCTGAATATAGCGGTGTTTTGGTGGCTGCTGTTTATTACAGCCTATAGGTTACCCGGCGGCATTGCCGCAACACTCGGTGCTATCCAGCCATTGATTGTGGTGTTTGTGGCTTATTTGGCGTTGGGAGCGCCCATTCGCACTGTTTCTATCATTGCTGCAATATTGGGGATCATCGGTGTTGCTTTTTTGCTTCTTAATCCCGCAGCAGCACTTGATCCTGTCGGAATAATAGCCGGATTTGGTGGCGCGTTTTCTATGGCTTGCGGGGTGGTATTAACGCGAAAGTGGCAGCCGGATGTTTCACTGCTCACATTTACTGGCTGGCAGCTAACTGCCGGTGGTGTGCTGCTGTTGCCTGCCGCATTATTGTTGGAACCATCCTTGCCATCAATAAGCATAAACAATGCTATTGGATTTATGTATCTGGGACTTATCGGCTCGGCTTTTACCTATTTTATATGGTTTCGGGGAATTTCCCGCCTTAGCCCCAATGTGGTTTCGCCACTGGGTTTCTTAAGCCCGGCAATGGCCGTCTTGCTTGGCTGGATTATATTGGGTCAAGATTTACGGATTGAGCAGGTAATTGGGTTTGTGCTGGTATTTGTAAGCATATTGCTGGCCGGATGGCGCAGGAGATAATCAGTTGTCATCTTCTTGATGCTGTCGCCAAATGGTTCAATTTTAAAATTGCACAAGCTCTATTTATTCAATCTCTCTTTGATGGCCTCGACAATCTGGTCAGTGGAATTCACCCGCTTGGCCGGAAAACCATCGACACTGCCTTGAAAGCCTTTTACCAGTTTTAAATCTTCCAGATCGGCGAGAAACTGATGCAGTTTTTGCTTTAATCCGTGCGGGCGAAAAATATAGACCGGCACACCGGTGGCAAGCGCTTCTGAAACCATGTTATGGCTGTCGCCGGTGACAATCAAAATGTCTGAAATGGCCAATATTTGCCGATACGGATTGTCGTCCTTGTTGATACCGCTGGAATAGTAGAATCGATGTTTTGCCAGTGCCAGTTTAACCGCCTTTTCCAGTTGCGGCGGTGTGCGGCGCGAGGCGATGACTAAAATGCTGTGATCTTTGATCGGTATTTGAGAGAGTTTTTGGATAAGCTCGTTGCAGGTTTCCTCACCCCAGCTAATCCCTCTGGTCGTGCCACCCAAAACCAGACCAATGCGCTTGCCGGGAAAATCTTTGAATCTTTCTTCTGCCTCAATCCGGGCTTCCGCGAATAATTCCACCGAAAGCGGGTGCGGTGAGGTGAGTGAGGCGATCACATTATCGCCGCGCAGACGGTCATGCTCCGGCACCCAGATAATATCGGCTGCAGCGGTGCCTGTTTTTGGATCTTTAAGACAAACAGTAATGGTGGCATCACCGGCAGCTTTTTTGATGGCCTTTAAATAGGGTAGGGCTCTGCGCCCTGATGATATGACCACATCGGGAAAAGGCGGGGCGATCGGGCTGTTTGGGTTTTCCGGTCGGTCTCGAAATGGCAACATGGCGCGCGGCATGATTGACCATATTCTATCGGGTTTTATCACCCGTTCTTCAACATCGCCACCAAGTTGGCGCGCAACGCCTATGCATGGTATTCGGTCGCCGGCTTTGCCGTCGCTCAAAACCCAGATTTTAAGGGGCTCGGTGATCGCAAACCCCCTTCACAAAAACGTAACGCGTTCGTTGGTGTTCACTTGCTTTGCTTTGTCTCTCTGTTTTCGCATGTTTTTATACCTAAAACCGGTGCCCACTATAAGGAGACAAGCTTTATGGTAGCGGAATATCTTCAGGTTTTGGTACGCCATAGCCTTTGATGACGGCAGGCCTTGTGGCAATTGCATGATACCAGCGTTTGAGATTATCAAAATCGTCAATATCTATATTTTGCCATTGCCAGCGGGCGCACCAGGGAAAAATCGCCATATCAGCAATGGAATAGCTGCCGGCGACAAACTCGCGCTCCTCAAGGTGCTGGTCGAGAATGTCGTAAAGCCGTTCGGCCTCATCACCATACCGGCGTTCGGCATAGTCGCTTTTGCCGGGATTGAAATGCAAAAAATGATTAGCCTGGCCCAGCATCGGACCGAAGCCGCCCATTTGCCACATCAGCCATTCTATGCAGCGCCAATAATCTTCTGACCCGGCTTTGGGCATGAATGTGCCGGTTTTATTGGCCAGATAGAGCAGGATTGCGCCCGATTCCATCAGGCTCAATCCGGTGTCCTGATCAACAATTGCAGGTATCTTGTTATTGGGTGAAATCTCCAGAAAAGACGGCTCATATTGCTCGTCTTTGGCAATGTCGACGGGGTGGACATTATAGTCCAGCCCCATTTCCTCCAGTGCGATGGAAACCTTGCGGCCATTAGGGGTGCTCCAGGTATAAAGATCGATCATTTTGGCCTCCCGCTATAAAATCTGGCAAATATGAGGGTTTAGACGAATTGCACTTTCATGATTTCATAGGAACGTGCACCGCCGGGAGCCGCCACTTCAACGCTATCGCCCTCTTCTTTGCCAATCAGCGCCCGGGCAATTGGTGAAGATATGGAAACCTTGCCGCTGGCCACATCAGCTTCCTGATCGCCAACAATCTGATAGTGCTTTTCCTGCTCGGTTTCTTCGTCAATCAATGTGACGGTCGCGCCGAATTTTATAGTGTCACCGGATAGTTTGGTAACGTCAATCACTTCCGCCTTGGCGATATATTCTTCGAGCTCGGCAACGCGGCCCTCATTGAGGCTTTGCTGCTCTTTGGCCGCGTGATATTCAGCATTTTCGGAAAGATCGCCATGGGCGCGGGCTTCCGAAATTGCCGCAATGATTTTAGGTCGGTCTTCCGACTGACGGCGTTTCAACTCTTGCTCAAGGGCCTGATATCCCGCTTGAGTCATGGGAAATTTATCCACTATGTTATTCCTTGTATTGAGGGTATCTGCAGCGAATATCTGTTAGGAGCAGATATAGCGGATACACAAAAAATTACAGTACCTGGAATTTCAACCAGATACTGTATATTGGTTCCCGGTTCTTATAGCCTAAAAGCAAAGATTTCAAAAGTCTCAAAAGCCGACTTTTTGGTGAACTAGGTATTTCTGATTGATAATGCAATTCTAACTGCGGTAGTAGTCGTTGGAATTTAATGAAATTGGGTGCATCGCGGATGAAACTGGGCTGGTTTAATTTAATATCGTTTGTTCTTGCGATTGGTTGTGCTGTGGGCTTTGTAATGGCCGGGGAAGATGGCTTTTTCGGCAAAGAACTGTTTTTTACATTTGGGGCGACATTCCTGTTTTTCACATTTTGGAAATAGTTGAAATGGTCAGGAGGCCGGAAAATAGTCCTGCAATGGCCTCACGGTCAATTCTTCATTGCTCAATGCTTCAATCGCTTCTGATACGGCAATCGCACCGGCAAGCGTGGTGTAATAGGGCACCCGTTGCATTAGTGCTGCCTGCCTGAGTGAGCGGGAATCCGCATAGGCCTTTTCGCCTTTGGAGGTATTAAACACCAGCTGAATTTGCCGATTGCGAATAGCGTCTTCAATATGAGGCCGTCCTTCCAGCACCTTGTTAATGCGCTGGCAGTCGATGCCATTTTCCGTCAACAATCGCTGGGTGCCACCGGTTGCCAATATGGTAAAGCCGAGCTTTGCCAACCGTTTAACTGCGGGCATGATACGTTCCTTATCGGCATCTTTAACCGATACAAACAGCGCCCCATCTTTCGGAAGGTCGACGCCTGCACCCATCTGCGCCTTTGCAAAGGCCATCGCATAGTCGGTATCAAGCCCCATAACCTCGCCGGTTGAACGCATTTCCGGCCCCAACAGTGTGTCGACACCGGGGAAACGGGCAAATGGGAATACCGCTTCCTTGACCGCTATGTGTTTCAACGCTTCCGGGTCTGGTTTTGCGCCATAGGCATCAATGGCCAAATCAAGGGGCAGGCCACCCATGATGCGGGTGGCGACTTTTGCAATCGACATGCCGATGGTTTTGGCCACAAAGGGTACGGTACGTGATGCGCGCGGATTAACTTCCAGCACATAAATCACATCGTCCTTGATGGCGAATTGAACATTCATCAAGCCGCCAACCTTAAGGGCAACTGCCATCGCTTTGGTTT
Source organism: Rhizobiaceae bacterium (assembly GCA_026981655.1). Classification (GTDB taxonomy): domain Bacteria; phylum Pseudomonadota; class Alphaproteobacteria; order Rhizobiales; family Rhizobiaceae; genus SZUA-100. The sequence goes on from JALSIJ010000150.1 coordinate 7,175, forward strand.
GGCGTTTCAATTCGTCGATAATTTCTGGTGAAAGGGAATGATTGGGTAAGGAACAGGCACTGTCGCCCGAATGAATGCCGGCTTCCTCAATATGCTCCATAATGCCGCAAACGAAAACCTCTTTGCCATCGCAAAGGCAGTCCACATCAACCTCGATTGCATTGGTCAGATAGCTGTCGATCAATACCGGTGATTTGCCGGATACAACCACGGCCTCTTTCATATAACGGTCGAAACGCGCATCGTTATAAACGATTTCCATCGCCCGGCCGCCCAGCACATAGGAGGGGCGGATGACAACCGGATAGCCAATTTTGGCAACGATTGTTTTTGCCTCATCAACCGAGCGTGCAATGCCGTTAACCGGCTGCTTTAGATTCAAATCATGCAGCAGTTTTTGAAACCGGTCACGGTCTTCTGCCAAATCAATCGCATCGGGTGATGTGCCAAGGATTGGAATACCCGCATCCTCCAGCGCATTGGCAAGGCTTAGCGGGGTTTGACCACCAAACTGCACAATAACACCGAGAAATTCACCTTTTGATTGCTCAACCCGGATGATTTCCATCACATCTTCAACTGTTAGCGGCTCGAAATAGAGCCGATCAGATGTATCATAATCGGTTGACACCGTTTCCGGATTGCAATTGACCATGATGGATTCAAGGCCCGCATCTTTGAGCGCGAAGGCCGCGTGACAACAGCAATAATCAAACTCGATGCCCTGGCCAATACGGTTTGGCCCGCCACCCAGGATCATAACTTTTTTGGCAGAGGAAATATCGGTTTCAGAACGAATTTCGCCGGCAAAATCAGTCTCATAGGTTGAGTACATATAGGCAGTGGGGGAAGCGAATTCAGCGGCACATGTATCAATTCGTTTGTAAACCGGGTGGATGTTTAGTTTCTCGCGAAGTGCCAGCACATCTTCAACTGATTTATCGGCAAGCTCTGCCAGCCTTGTATCAGAAAAGCCGTTGGCTTTCAGCATCCGAAGATTATCCGCATTATTTGGCAGGCCATGTTTTTTGATGCGGGCTTCCAAAATGATCAATTGCTCGATCTGGCGCAAAAACCACGGGTCGATTTTGCAGCTGTCGAAAACTTCTTCAATGCTGGCACCTTCGCGCATGGCCTGGGCCACTTTCAAAAGCCGGTCGGGTCGAGGTGTGCCCAGGGCGGCGCGAATGGCATTTTTATCATCGCGTTCGCCGCCGCCTTGCCCCAGTCCTTCTATCTTGATTTCATCGAGGCCGGATAGACCGGTTTCCAGCCCGCGCAGGGCCTTTTGCAGTGATTCATTAAATGTGCGGCCGATGGCCATCACTTCGCCAACCGATTTCATTGAGGTGGTTAAAACATCGGAAGCGGCGGCGAATTTTTCAAAAGCAAAACGCGGAATTTTTGTAACCACATAATCGATGGATGGTTCAAATGATGCGGGCGTTGCGCCGGCTGTAATATCGTTGTCCAATTCATCCAGAGTATAGCCAACAGCCAGCCGGGCCGCGACCTTGGCAATAGGGAAGCCGGTCGCTTTTGAAGCGAGCGCCGATGAGCGCGAGACACGCGGGTTCATTTCAATGACAACAAGGCGTCCATCAGCAGGGTTGACCGCAAATTGAACATTGGAGCCGCCGGTTTCCACGCCGATTTCGCGCAATACCGCAATTGATGCATTGCGCATCATCTGATATTCTTTGTCAGTCAGGGTAAGGGCCGGGGCAACCGTTATGGAATCGCCCGTATGCACACCCATTGGATCAATATTTTCAATTGAGCATATAATGATGCAATTGTCCGCGTGATCACGCACAACTTCCATCTCAAATTCTTTCCACCCCAGCACTGATTCTTCAACCAGCACCTCATTGGTGGGTGAGGCCTCAACGCCGCCGATCACCAGATCGTAAAGTTCTTCCAACGTATAGGCGATGCCTCCACCCTGACCACCCATAGTAAATGACGGGCGCACAATGGCCGGAAGTCCTGAGGTTTTTGACGCGTCCAGTGCCTGCATTTGTGCGGCCAGCCGGTGTTCTTCCAACCGATTGGTTTCGCCCTCATCCCACTGCCTGTTATAGGATGCGATATTTTCGTCTGTGCCACCGGAGTTTTTTACAGTTTCCAGACCGGCCTGATATTCCGCCTCAAAACGCTTTTTCAGCTCGGTTGTGTTAACAAAAGCCGAGCGCGGAGTTTCCAGCCCGATCTTGTGCATGGCGGTGCGGAACAGATCACGGTCTTCCGCCTTGTCGATGGCAGCAGCGTTAGCGCCGATCATTTCCACATCATATTCGTCGAGCGTACCCATTTTTTGCAGGGAAAGAGCCGTATTTAACGCTGTTTGTCCGCCCATCGTAGGCAGCAGAACCATTTTATCATTGGGGTGGGCTTTGCGCTCTTTGGCGATGATCTTGGCAACAATGTCTGGCGTAATTGGTTCAATATAAGTTGCATCGGCCAATTCCGGGTCGGTCATGATTGTGGCCGGGTTCGAATTGACCAATACAATGCGGTAGCCTTCGGCCCGCAGGGCTTTGCAGGCCTGGGTGCCTGAATAATCAAATTCGCAAGCCTGTCCGATTACAATCGGGCCTGCGCCGATAATTAGAATGGTGTCAATATCCTGGCGTTTTGGCATTTTCTCTAGTTTCCGTCGCTCATGCTCGCACAAAACCCGGCGCGCGTGATTGCGACCGGGTGAGGGCTTGAGATTGTTAAAGCTAAGATTGGCTTATAGGGCAAGTTATCTGGTTCGTGAACCCCAGATTTTTGTGCAATCTGGCTCATCTGCCACACTATCTCCACAGAATTTACCAATTACTCAATATTGGTGATTCGGTGAGTATTAGTATGTGCGTAATTTCTAAAGTTCTGAGTGTTGTAAAAGCAACGGTTTTCGTAGTGCTGGTGGGTACGGGAAATCTGTTTGCCGCCCATGTTGATACGATAAATTATCGCCCGGAGCTTAAGCGTGGATCTCCCAAACTGGATGTTTATTCGTTTGATGGCGCCAAAAATGCACCCGTGTTGATTTATGTGCATGGCGGTGGTTGGAAACAGGGGCGCAGGCAACAGGTTGGTGTAAAGCCTCGATACTATAATGAAAAAGGTTATGTGTTTGTCAGCATCGACTACCGGCTGATACCAATGGTGAGAATTGAAGACCAGCTTGCCGATATTGATCAGGCGCTTGGCTGGATTGCTGACAATATCGGGCACTATGGCGGTGACGGTCGAAATATGCACCTTATGGGCCATTCGGCAGGTGCTCATTTGGTCTCAATGGTTGGATTGGCGCCGGGCAAAAATGGTAAGTCCTTAATTGGCTCAGGCGCCCTTCGCACTGTAATCTCCAATGATACAATGGCCTATGACATGTCGCGCATTGCGGCCGCTGGCGGTGGCGTTCTGCCCAATTGGTATGGAAGCGTATTTGGGCGGGAACCGGCGCGCTGGGAACGGTTATCGCCGCAGAATTACGTTGAAAAGTCACGTAACTTGCCTGCGTTTCTCATTCTCTATTCCGGGAAAAGGTTTGCTGAAGCACGTAAAACCACCTCTCAAAGGTTCACAAAGCGATTGTTAACAACAGGCTCCACTGTCGAATTATTTAACGGCAGCAAATTCAATCATCGCCAAATGACGGTGTTAATTGGCGTTGATGATGAGTTGACGGGCGCAATTGACAGATTCCTGTGGCGTTATAAGTGAATCATCACGTTTTTTTTCAGTCTGCCACAAAATGAACGAAATAGTATTTCGTAAAAGCTTTGGGTGTTAACTATGAATGCAGTTTCTGACTAATAAGCATTGGCAAGTTCACCCCCTAAATGCTTTATTAACAGGGTTGTATACAGGTAGTAAATTCGAAGTGTATATTTCATGTAACCGCATGAATTTACAATAGTATTTCGATTTTATAGTGCGTTTACAGCATACTGAAAAATCCGAAATTATTGAGACTGTAAATGGCACAGTCTGGGAGTGGCCCGATGTACAAGAAATTTGGTTTGGTTCTGCCAACAATTTTTGCAACCATGATGATATATTTGCTGCCAACCGCATTTGCGACGGCGCAGCAGGTTAATATTACTGAAAATATGCCCTTTGTTGATATTCGGATAAAAGGCAGAAATTATAGAATCCAGAGGGTTCAGGATACCAACAACAAGTTAACCAACAGCTTTGCCAAGACTTCACGCAAATGCCCGCCATTTTGTATCCACCCGATGGCTGTTGCCCCGGGCGTGCAGACAGTGGGTGAAATCGAGGTCATTAATTTTTTGAAAGATAAGGTGCAAAAAGGAACAGGTGTTCTTGTTGATGCACGTATTACCGCGTTCTTTACCAAGGGAACAATTCCAGGTTCTGTCAATATTCCCTTCACCTTGATGACCAAGGGAAACACCACTTATATGGTTCGAATATTGAGCATTCTTGGTGCTGTGCAGAATGGTGGTGCGTGGGATTTCAGCAATGCGCGGGAATTGATGCTGTTTTGCAATGGCCCATGGTGCGACCAATCACCAAGAGCCATACGTGGATTATTGAATGTCGGGTTTCCCGCTCGCAATCTTTATTATTATCGCGGTGGCATGCAAAACTGGCAGGCATTGGGTTTGACCACAATTAAGCCATAAGACCCGTTAATAATTGCTTAATGATAGTTGGTGGGTAAATAAACAACAAGGAAACTCCTGAATATAGCAGGGGAAATTCCTGTCTATATATCAATCAGGTTTATAAAGCTCAGTCCGAGTACAGGAGTAGGTTATGGAAGAGCAAGACAATACTCAACGGCGCCTTGAGGTTGCATTGGAGTTGTTAAGAGCCGAGCGCGAAAACCCGGAGCAAAGTTCATTGCCTGCGGCCTCTGGCGCTGAATTATTGGATCAACCGGATAATTCCTATGCTGACGAGTTTGATCTGCAATTGGCGGCGGATGAGAATTATTCCACCCAAACAGGGGCTTATATTGGTGAACCTTTTGATGAGGATGATGAGATTCCGGCGTTTTTGCAGGAAGAAAGATATCAGGGCGAGGTACCTGCTGGCCGCTCAATGACCGGTATATTGTTTGGGGTAACCGGGCTTGCAGCTGTCACTGTCTTTGGATCAATAGTATTATACAACAGCAAAATAGTGGATTTCGGGTTTCTGGAGAGTAACATTGTTGGTGGATCGGTAACCGAAGCACGGGCAACAGAAGTGTCTGGAAAATCTTTCAATAATAATTCGAGAACCAATATTGCCGAGACTGCTGGTAATATGAAGTCCAGTGAAGTCGTAGCGAATTCTAATAAATTGTGGCAAGAAAAACTGGTTCCACAACAAAATGGACAAGATGCCAAGGTGGTTTCCACATCTTCTGCCAGAGCTGAATTTGGGGCTTCAACATCAATAGCTGATGTAGGTGGCAATTCATTTAATCCGGCGGAAAAAGTTGCCGCATTGGCGGGTCGAATAAGCACAAAACCGAGTGATTTGCCAATTGATGAGGTGCCGCAGGAAGGCGCTGATGCGACGATCAATGATCTTGAGAACTCATTGAGCGGTTTGACCAATGGCACACCTGTTGCTGGCGGGCAGGGGCGTGCAACTAAACTTGTGGCCCAGGCAGCAACCACCACCGAGGTTGTCGATCCAAAGTTGAAGGCTTTGACCGATCAGGTTGTTAATGCATTATCTGATCTTGGTGGCGAAAATGGCAATGCAGCTATACCGCTGACAGATTCCGTCGACCGCCTGCGATCTTCTTTGGCAAGTCTGGTTATGGAAGCGACGTCTCAGGGGAAAAGTACAGAGAATGTTGAGCTTTTGATCAAAGAGGCAATTGGTGGATCGTCGAATAACCTTCCTGACGCGTTGAAAAACAAAGATGGCAGCCTCGATATTACATCGTTGCTTACAAGTGTGGTCAATCGCGCAAAGCGGGTGCGACCCGCTTCTTCCGGTGAAAGTTCTTACCTCTCAGCAATTGAGGAAGAAGGTAATGGTACGGCAATTACTGCGGACCAGGCCAATATCCGTTATATTACCGTAAAACGCGGAGATACGTTGAGCTCGATTTCATTTGCGGTCTATGGTGATTCTCTGGAATATCCGCGAATTTATAAAGCCAATCGCAACCTGATCAGAAACCCAAATGTTCTCTCGATCGGTATCCAGTTGCAGATTCCTTAAACAGGGATGGGTGTAAGTAGGAAACTAAGAAATCGATTATTATTCAGGCTGCCATTGGCGGCCTGTTTTTGTTGAGCGGCAATCTAAACAGCAAATCTTTGTTTGAGGTTTTGGGCATAGGTGCGGCTGACGGGCAGGGCAGTGCCATTGGTCAATTCAACTTGCAGCTTGCCATCCTTGCGCAGGGTCCTGGCAATTGCCTCGGTCGCCACCCAATGGGAGCGATGAATGCGCAAGCCTTCCAGTCCATCGAGTTCTTCAATCGCATCTGCTAATCGGATCAGAACCAATGCCGAGCCGATGTCGGTTGTAACATTGACATAATGATCCTGCGCCTCAAGTGACAGAACTTTTTTTCCAATATGTGCGGGTAACCGGCGCATGAATACAGGAGAGGAGTTTTTCACTGCGGGTTGGTTGGAAAGTGATTCATTGTTGCCGGTTTCAAGAGAAAACATATAAAACAGTACGCCGATCGCCATTGCGATAAAGCAGCAATAAAAAAGCAAGCTGAAAAACCCGATGCTTTCGCTCATATTAAATTCGTAGAAATAGACATTCACATTCCACACAATCAAGGTGATGGGAATGCCGGATAGGAAGCTAGCGACAAGCCTTGATGCCAACTCCGAAAGGCCTGCGGAATACAAAAGATGCCCGAAATATAGAGAAAAGCAGAATCCTGCCAGATAGTTAAGGCTGGCGATCAATGTCCAATATACAAGGCGGGCACTGAAATTGAGGCTGGTTAATGTGTAAAACGGGCCGACCAGAGTGAGGATCAAAATCACCATCGCGAAGCTGATCCAGAAACGCGGACTGGAAATCAATTGCTGTAATTCACGTATCGTGAATTGCAGTGCTGTGTATTCGGCGAAGTTTTTCAAGTGATTTACGAATTTCAAATTGCTGCGTGTTTGGTCTCAATGATAGCTGGTTGAAATCGAATTGGCTATCAGGAGGAAAACCCATTGACCAGCTTATCTACAGTTGAATTTGAAAATGTCCATAAGTCCTATGGGAAAAAACACGCGGTGGACGGGATGTCGATGCGGGTAGAACAGGGCGAAGTGCTTTGTTTGCTTGGTCCGAATGGCGCTGGTAAATCCACCGCAATCAATATGATGTTGGGGCTGATTAAACCCGATAGCGGTAAGGTTCGCCTGTTTGGAGAAGACCCCGGGATGAGTGCGGCGCGGGCGCAAATTGGTGTCATCCCACAGGATACGGATTTCCCACCGGCTCTTAAATCACGGGAAATTATCGAACTTGTTCGCAGTCATTATGCGCAGCCTATTGCTGTTGATCAGTTGATTGAGGCCTTCCTGCTTGAGGGGATTATCGACCGATATACCAGCGGTTTTTCCGGTGGTGAGCGCAGGCGACTGGCTTTGGCGCTGGCCTTTTGCGGCAATGGCAAAGCCATCTTTCTGGATGAGCCGACAACCGGGCTGGACCAAAAATCTCGCCAAGCATTTTGGGAATATGCGCGTGATTATGCCGGCAATGGTGCGAGCTTTATTATAACCACCCATCATCTGGATGAGATTGAAAATATAGCCACGCGCATTTGCCTGCTGGTCGATGGAAAGATCCGATATTCGGGCAGCGCCGATGAAATTCGCAGCAAGGTAAACCGGCGCAAAATACGCTTCTTTTCCAATCAAAAACCTGAGATCAAAGGTCACCTGGTTGAGGATGCGGGTGATGGCCGCTGGCAGATTAACTCAAGCGACAGCGATGTGGTGGTGCGAAATATCATTCAGCGGAAGATAGAATTCTCGGCGCTGGAAATTCTGCCCTGCACGCTGGAAGAGGCGGTTGATACGCTTTTTGAAGATCAAACATCAAACACGACGGGGGCCTAAACCATGTTGCAGCGCTATAAATCTCATTTCAAAACCACATTGCTCTCGCTGTTTCGCGCGCCCGGTTATTGGGTGCCAACGGTGCTGTTTCCGGTCATGCTCTATTCGATGTTTGGTGCCAGTGTATCAAATGCGGCAATCAGTTCGTTCGTCATGGCATCTTTTTGTGCCTATGCGGTAATCGGGGTTGGCTTTTATCAATTCGGTGTATCAATTGCCCAGGACCGCGAAACCAGCTGGGAGCGGTTTCAACGCGTTTTGCCAAGGGTGTTTTGGCCAAAATTACTGTCGCGGTTGTTTGCGGCCGGTATCTTTGCCTTGATTGCGATATTGCTGGTTGTCGCTGCGGCTGAAATTATGGCGAAGCCCAGTGCTTCCGCTTTTGCTGTGATAAAAATGATCCTGGTTGCACTGGCAATCGTGCTGCCGTTTTCGCTGTTTGGTGTGGCCCTCGGCTATTGGACCAGTGCACGGGCAGCCGTACCAATTGCCAATATGATTTTTCTGCCCTTGGCCTATCTTGGCGGACTATGGACGCATCCTTCGAAATTACCGGAGGTTATCCAAAAGATTTCTGAATTCACCCCAACCCGGCATGCGGCTGAAATATTGTGGGCTGTTATTGGTGAATTTCCAGTCCCGAGTACCAGTATTTATTGGCTTGCTGGCTATAGCGCATTGTTTGCCCTGTTGGCTTGGTTTGGCTATCGCCGCGATGAGGCGCGCCGCTATGGCTGATATGAAATTTTTCAATTTACCCTAGGACAAGGCCAAAAAACCAGTTTATAAAGCAGCAAATGAATAAATGGAGTATTGCTCATGCGCTGGCGTGGACGTCGTCAAAGTTCCAATGTTGAAGATCAACGAGGTGGTGGTGGAAATAATTCAGGCTTTGGCCGTAGTGGACGCGGTGGTGGATTTAAAATTCCCCGAGGAATGGGCGGCGGCGGTATTCGCCGTGCCTCCGGTGGCGGCATCAAGGGGCTCGTCATTATGGCAGTCATCTATTTTGCCGCCAAGTTCATATTAGGCATTGATCTATTGCAAATATTGGGTGGCGGCGGTGTTGGACCGACCGTGCAAACGCGGGTCGAACAACCGCAAAATGCGCCACGAAACCAACGTACGAGCAACCGGGCCAGTGATGAATTGGGGCAATTTGCCGGGGTCATTTTGGCCGAAACCGAAGATGTTTGGCGTGGTATCTTCAAATCCAGTGGCAAGAGATACCCTGAACCCAAGCTAGTTTTATTTTCTGATCAGGTGAAGTCTGCCTGCGGATTTGCCAGCTCTGCATCCGGGCCGTTCTATTGTCCCGGGGACAGCAAACTTTATATCGATTTATCCTTTTTCGGTCAGCTGAAACGGGACTTCGGTGCTTCTGGGGACTTTGCCCAAGCCTATGTTTTGGCGCATGAGGTTGGCCACCATGTGCAAAATGTTATCGGCGTATTGCCAAAGTTCAACGAAATGCGCCGCACCATGAGCAAAACAGAGGCCAATAAAATGTCGGTTCGTGTCGAGCTTCAGGCTGATTGTTTTGCCGGCATCTGGGGATATTTTACCAAGCAGAAAGGCCTGCTGGAACGAGGTGATCTGGAAGAAGCATTGAATGCCGCAACCCAGATTGGTGATGATGCCATTCAAAAACGCACACGCGGATATGTGGTGCCGGAGAGTTTTAATCACGGCACATCGGCACAACGCAAGCGCTGGTTCATGCGTGGCTTTGAAAGCGGGCGGCTTGATCAATGTAATTCGCTTAGCGCCAATAGCCTTTAATTGCGGTGAAAGCGGTGATCGGGGGTAAATCCAAATATGGTATTGCCGGGTGCGGCGCGATGGGCTTGCCGATGGCGCGCGCATTGTTGCATGAAGGTTTTGATGTTGCCGGTTTTGATGTGCGCCCGGTTAAAGAGTTTGGTGATTTTGCCGACCGCATGATTGCTGATGCATCCGAGTTTTCATCACGTTGTGATGTGGTGGTTTGTGTCGTGCGTGACGAGCGGCAAATTCTTGATCTTTGTTTTGATCAGCAGGCG
>JALSIJ010000151.1 GCA_026981655.1 Rhizobiaceae bacterium
GGTCTACATCGGCAAAAGCCTCGGGGTACATTGCCTTGGCCATATACTGCAGGAAGGTATAGTCATACAGCGTGCGCGCGCCCCCGTGATAGACAGCATGGAGCTGACCGTTTTTCACGGCCTTCAAACCGGGCCAGCCAGCGCGTTTAGTGAAGGGCATCAGGCGTTCGCGGGTCTGGGCCGGATCAACACCAAAGCCCATCAAAACGGCATTGTCGCGCTTCATCCAGTAAGAACCGGCGATAAAGATCACATCGGGGTTCGAGACAACGACATACTCCGGATTTAACGGTCCCCAGCTCTCGACTTTGCCAGCCGCGATGTTTTCCCCCCCGGCCAGTTCGACAACACCACCCCACATGCCCGAGCCGTAGGAATTGCCATATTCACCGGCCCCCTTGCTGCCCAGTTCAACATAGACCTTGGGCTTGTCTCCGCCGCGCGCATCCAACGCCTTGGCGACACGGGCCTGCACATCGGCAACAGCGGCAACATAGTTGCCCACCAATTCCTGTGCGCGGTCTTCGGCCCCCATGACCTTGCCGATCAGCAGAGTGCTGGCGACGTGCTTTTCAACGGTCTGGGCGTTGTAATCGGCGACAACGACGGGTATGCCGGCGGCTTCCAGTTTGCCGACGATATCGCCCATTGCGCGATATTGCCATGCGGCAATGATGGCCACATCGGGCTTGGCGACCACGGCTTTTTCCAGTGCGAATGTGCCGGCGTCGACTTCACCCACGTCAACAAGCGAATCCAGCGCCGGATTAACGGCGTTATAGGCCTTCCACTGCGAATTGCGCCAGCCTTCCCATGCGGGGCGGGAAATGGCGACAACCTTGCTATAGGCATCGGGGCCGCCGATGGCGTAGAAATCTTCAAAGTAAAAGCCCAGCAGCACGCGATTTACTGTGTCGGGCACTTCAACAGTGCGGTCCATCGTGTCAACAACGGTACCGGCAAATGCGGCGAATACAGACATAGTCAGGCTTGTGGCAGCTGCCGCCAAAGCGACAAAGGTTCTGCGTTTCATTTGGTGTTCTCCAATTTGGTATATATGTGTAAGGGCTGTTTTCTTTGGAAGAAAACAGGTCGAAATCAATTATAGATTTCATTGCCTCACCACACCGTCAGGTGCGGTTACGACATGGCCCAAACCGGAGGGGCGCGAATGCGCGCATTGAGTAAGACTGCCTGCGGGCTGTGATCTTCTTTGGTCACCGCAAATTTAATACCCGTCGAATCGCAAGGGGCAAAGCCCGACAAATCGACTGGTGCCGTCAGGGTTGGCGGCGCGCTGAACCTGAGGCACCAGTCACAGTGCGTTGCCGGCGTTTTGCCGTCCTCGCCCTCGATCGGATCGCCGTTTTCGTCCAGATAGATCGTAACAAGCCCGTCACCAGTACAGATCACAATCGCCTGGCCCGCATTTTCGGCCGAGCCAATGGCGGCGGCGGTTGACCAGCCACCTGTCATGACCAGCTGGATGAACAACCAGGCAAGGACGGGAATAACACTGAAGAATCGGCTTAACTTCAAGGCTTTTGGCTCCGGTGACGGCCTATCATAGGCAGACCATGCCTTCTTTTGGCATACCCCTCCCCAATTTGTCCAGCCTTACGAAGGGGCAGGATTCAAAATGGCCTCGAAGCCGTCTGTGCGCCCTGTCGCCGGAGAGCGCAGCGTGAGTCGACCGCCGGTTTCATCGGCAATGATCCGCACAATCGCTAACCCCAGACCACTGCCTTCAGCGCCACTATTCCCGCGGGCAAACCGTTGTGTCAAAGCCTGCAATATTTCGGGCGGTACAACAGGTCCAGCATTGACTACTTTTAATATGCCGTTCCCTTTTAAGGTGACACGCACTGGTGATTCGGTGTCACCATGACGTAGGGCGTTTTCAATAAGATTGCGCGCAACAATGGCAAAAGCATCTGGGTCAATCTTAGACATAACCGGCTGTTGCGGCACATTCAGCATCAACCGGCTGGCGCGATCCGGTTGTACAACATCATCTGCCACCATCCGTAATACCATGCCCAGATCATGCGGCGTTTCTGTCACCAAATTGGCCCCCTCAGCCCGTGCCATCTGCATCAGTTTTTCCGACAGACGGTTCAGTCGTTTAAGCGATGATTCTATATCTCTGGCACGTTTGCGGGTGCCGTCATCGTCGGTTTCCAGCAACAGTCGCTGGGTCTGCGCCAGCGCTGCTGCCACCGGAGTGCGCAGCTCGTGTGCTGCATTGGAGGCGAAACTGCGTTCGGCCTCAAGCGTGCGCTGAAGGCGGGCTAGCAAGGCATTCACACCCTCGGCAACCGGGGTAATTTCGGCAGGCAATTTGCCAGTATCAACAGGGGTTAAATTATTACCGCCGCGGCTGGCCACCCCGGCCCGAAACCCATGTAAGGGGCGTAGCATCAAGCGCACTAGAAACCAGATGCCGCCAAGCGTCAGCGGCAACAGAACAAACAGCGGTAACCCCAGCGCCATCAGAGTTTTTCGCGCCACTTGTGTGCGGTGTTCTAACGGTTCGGCAATAGCTATGGTAAAACTACCTCCAAGGGCTGAATCAAAATACAATCGGTGGGTTGAGGTTTGCAAAAAACCGTTGCGTTCATAGGGGGGGAAATCCTGAATATCAGCATCATGCGAGCGTAACAATACTCGCCCGGATTTGCCACGTACCACATAGGTCAGAAATTCGTCATGCTCACGCAGGGTGGTGATCAGTTGTTCTGTGCCATCATCCTCGCGTTCGAACACGTCTTGAATAGCCAGCGGCAGAATACGCTGCCCGGTTTCCTCAAGGGCGCTGTCAAACACCTGGTTAATCTCTTCGCGAATTGTTGCCGCAGTGATTAAGGCTGTGATGATCCATACAATCGCCACACTCAACCCTATGACAAGAGCAAGGCGACCCTGAAGGCTGTGCGGAAACCTCATGCCTCGCCCAGCCGGTAGCCCATGCCACGTACGGTTTCAATTTTTTCACGGCCCAGTTTTTTTCTCATCCGGCTGATATGCACTTCAATTGTGTTGCTTTCAACTTCTGTATCAAAGGCATAGAGCCGCTCTTCCAGTTGTGCCTTGGATAAAATCTGCCCGGGATGCTGCACAAACCCCTCAAACAACACCCATTCACGTGCCGTCAATGGCAGTATTTTTCCCTGGCGGCGCACCGCCTTGGCGGCCAGGTCAATCTCCAGATCGCCAAGTACCACCAATGGATTTGGGTTGCCCGTATATCTGCGTGCCACAGCAGCCAGTCGTGCCGACAGTTCAGACAGATCAAACGGTTTGACCATGTAATCATCTGCACCCGCGTTCAACCCGTCGATCCGATCGCTGATCTGGTCCAGTGCGGTCAAGATGATTACCGGCGTAACATCGCCACGCTTGCGCAATTCGCGCAAGAAAGGCAGCCCACGTCCGTCGGGCAACATTAGATCCAGCAGTACAAGATCATAGGATGCAGAGGCCATATATTCTTTTGCTTCATCCAGACGCATGACCCAGTCGACAGAATGGCCCTCGGCCTTTATCTGGTCGCGCACGCCTGCGCCCAGAACTGTATCATCCTCGATCAATAAAACACGCATCTGTTTTTCCTGTCTTTTAGCTTTGCCCGCTATCATCTTGCATAAAGCTGACAGCAAGCTGAAGCAAAAAAGACAAGTATGTTCAGGTTGGTGTCAGGAACCATACGCATAAAGTTGGCTACTGAACCGAAACAGGAGTTGAAAAATGAAGAAAACACTGTTGCTTGCCAGCGTTCTGGCCGCCCTGTCTGCTGGTAACTTTGCCTATGCCGATGATGATGACTGCTATGTACCGATGTCTAAATGGCAATCGCGTGATGCGGTTCGCAGTATGGCAGAAGCCAAGGGCTGGAACGTGCGCCGAATTAAAATTGACGACGGTTGTTACGAGATAAAGGGGCGTGATGACAGGGGACGCAGGATCGAAGTGAAAATTGATCCCGCCACATTGGTCGTTGTCGAATTTGAATATGAAGACGATGATGATGATTACGGCGAGAAGAAACGTCGCCGTAATAAAAAAGGTGCATCAGCACCATCAGGCCCGATTACACCGGCTAATCCACCAAGCAATGGCCTGTTCTCGCCGGGCAGTAAGCCGAAAGTGGTCACACAATGATCCGCGGCCCGCTTACACTTATCAAGGCTTATCACTGGTTGCTTGTGGTGGCAGTCGGCTTTTCATGGCTTGCCGCAGAGGAGATGGAACTCTGGCATGAATATGCCGGTTATGTGGCGCTGGCATTGATTGCAATGCGTATTGTGTGGCATTTCATCGGGCCGCGTTCTGCGAGCATGACACGCTATTTTCGCGGCAGCAAAAAAGCTATGGCCTATTTTCGCGACCTGATATTCGGGCGCAATCCACGCGTGTCAGGAGCCTTTCCATTTGCGGGTTTATCGGTGGTTGTGCTGTTGATGACCGTCACAGCTACCAGCGTTTCCGGCTGGATGATGGTTGAACCCTCGCGCATGGCGATAATGCAGGATCTGCCATCACTGATCACGCCTGCTTATGCGGACAGCGACGAAGATGGTGAGTATGGCTTTGGTGGCGAAGCCATGGAGGAAATTCATGAATTCCTCGCCAATTTTCTGCTGCTTGTGATTTTTTCCCACGTGGTGTTGATGGTTTATTTAAACACCCGCAAACAAAGTGGTCGCCCGGCACCGCCAGGCGGGCCGGTTCAAACGCGTTAGCACCTTTAGGGAAGCACTCTTTAAACCGCTCTGCCCGGCCCCGTCTCTTTCCCATAAGAGCGGGGCCTTTTTATTCGCAAATTGCCAAAACTGACAGAAACCTGAAGCTGTTCGTTACAGGCTGTCAGACTGGTGTCAGTCATCCATGCCAAAACAGTTTCAACAAACCAACATACTGGAGAACTAAACATGAAATCCCTTCTTTTCGCACTGGCTTTGAGTACTGCAATAGTTCTGCCCGGTGCCGCCTTTGCCAAATCTGTTACCCTCACCACCGAAATGAAAAACTATCGCGGTCCGGGTGCCTATATTGTGCTCTATGTGACCGATTCCAAAGGAACTTATAAGGGCTCCCTGTGGATGGCTGGCGGCAAGTCGAAATACTATAAACACCTTCCGGGCTGGTTTCGCGCCACACGCGGGGATCTGGAACAAGTCAGCGGAATTACCGGAGCCAGTGTCGGTGCCGGGCGCACGCTAACCTTGAATTTCGACCTGGCCGATGGGCTGTTTGATGCCGGTTATAAACTGCATATTGATTCTGCAGTTGAGGACGGTCGTGATGTTGCCAATGATGTTGTTGTGCCATTGACCAGCGCCAATGCCGGCAAGCCTTTTCGCGGAAAGCGATATATCAATACGTTCACCTTCAAGTAAGCGGTTGTTTCAACAAGGATACCTGTCATGCTTCGAATGCTGCACAAATATGCAGGACTGGCTTCAGCCGTCCTGGTTCTGGTTCTGGCCCTAAGTGGTGTTGCCCTTTCTGTAATGCCGGCATGGGAAAAATCACAAACCCCCATTATGGTAGAATACAATCTGAGTGTTGCCGATCTGGCGACGCGGGTATCCAGCAATTTTCCTGAAATCGAGCAAATCAAACGAGCACCTTCGGGCCGGATCACCGCCTATTATTTCACCAATGGCAATGCTGGGGCCGTGGTTGTTGATCCGGCAACGGGACGGGCTGTTGCCGATTACGAGTTTTCACCGATCGTGCGCTGGTTGAAAAATCTGCATCGTTCGTTTTTCCTGGGTGATGGCGGCCGAATAGCGGCCGCAGCCGGGGCGATGGCGATGCTGATGCTTTCAGTTTCCGGGCTGCTTTTGTTGGCCCGCCGCATGGGTGGATGGCGGCACATTTTTGCCCCGGTGCGCGGTACGCTTTCCATGCGTTTGCATGTGGATATTAGCCGTTTTGCAATGGTCGGACTTATCATCGCTCCAGCAACTGCAATCTTCATGGCTATGGGCACGTTCGACATCCTGCCGCAGCAAACAGCCAATCCGCCGTTTCCAACTGAGGTCAGCGGAAAAATGGGGGTTGCCCTCGCCGATGTGGCAGCGCTTGCCGATATACCCGTTAGCCAGTTGCGCAGCCTGAAATTTCCTTATGTCGATGATCCGAGCGATGTTTATACCCTGACCACCGACCAGGGTGAAGGCTTCATCGACCAGGGCACCGGCGTGATGCTGGCCTGGGAGGATGCGGGAAGCTGGCAGAAAATAAATGAATTCATCTACCTGCTGCACACCGGGCAAGGTGCCTGGTTTTGGGGACTGCTTCTGGGCCTGATGGTTCTGGGTGCACCTGTTCTGATCGTAACCGGAGTAATCCTGTGGTGGGTTGCGCGTCGCTCCCGCCCAAGTCTGCCGAAGGGGGTGCCTGCCGCACACGCCGATACCATTATCCTTGTTGGCTCTGAGGGAGGCAGCACGTGGGGCTTTGCCGGCACACTAATGAGTGGATTGATCGCTCATGGACATCATGTTCATACCACCTCGATGTCACGCTTTGATCCCGCAAAATATACAAAAGCCAAGCAGATCATTATGCTTGCCGCCACCTATGGCGACGGAGAAGCACCCTCCTCAGCCAAGGGGTTCCTCGACAAGCTGGCAGCACTAAAGCAACCCCCTTGCGCCAGATTGGCCGTACTGGGGTTTGGTGACCGTCAGTTTCCCGCCTATTGCGCTTTTTCCAAACAGGTGGTGGCTCAAGCCGAAAAATTGGGCTGGGAGCTGCTTATGGAGCAGGATACAGTGAACCGGCAATCGGCGCAGGATTTCGCCCGTTGGGGCTACTCCCTGGGCAAGGCCCTTGGCCTTGAGCTGGAACTTTCTCACGTACCGGTGCAACCACGCACCCATAAACTGAAGCTTGTTTCACGCCGCGAATACGGCCAGGAGGTGCAGGCCCCCACTGCAATCCTGCGCTTTGCCCTGCCACATAACGGCCTGATGGACAGCCTTCTTGGGCGTGGCTGGAAGCGGTTTGAGGCGGGTGACCTATTGGGCATCGTACCCGAAAGGGCCGAAGTTGCGCGGCTCTATTCTCTCGCCAGCGGCACGCGGGATGGATTTGTGGAAATCTGCGTGCGCAAACATCCGCATGGACTATGTTCGAGCCAGTTGTTTGACCTTGAAATTGGAGGAGAGATTGAAGCCTTCATCCGTCCCAATCCGGAATTTCGTCCGGGGCGAAACCGCAAGCCGGTTATCCTGATTGGCGCAGGTACCGGGATCGGGCCGCTTGCAGGGTTCGCACGCGCCAACCAAAACCGCCCGATGCAGCTTTACTTCGGTATCCGTCATCCGGAATCGGATTTTCTATATGATAGGGAAATCAGAGACTGGCAAAGCGAAGGTAAACTGAGTGCTGTCAATATTGCTGCCTCGCGCATTCAGCAGTCTGCATATGTGCAGGACCTTCTGCGTCGTGATGCGACCGGGCTTGCCGAATTGGTCAAGAATGGTGCTCAAATACTGGTTTGCGGCGGGCGAGATATGGCTGCCGGTGTTGCAGAGGCATTGCAGGAGGTTCTCGCACCACACGGATTGGAACCTGCTCTGCTGAAAGCCGAAGGGAGGTATCTTGAAGATGTCTACTGATCTAAACGACATCAAGCTATCCGGGCCGACTATGGGCACTCGCTGGAGCGTCAAACTGGGCGTTCCGCCGGAGACTGACCTGGTTGCGCTGGAATCTGCTTTGGCCGCCGCCGTGGCGCAGGTGGATGCTCAGATGACCACCTGGAAACCAGATAGCGACCTGATGCGCCTGAACGCGGCGGCGGTCGGTGAATGGGTCAGCATTCCGCCTGAATTGATGCAGGTTCTGGACTGCGGGCTGGAAATCGGACGAGCTTCTAAAGGCGCATTCGACATTGGCCTAGGTGATTTGGTCATGGCATGGGGGTTTGGCCCCGATGCACCTGATGAAGGTGCAATTCGTGCCAATCTAGGTTTTGAACGCAGTCCGGCACACGAAGCTCTGGAGCTGGATCAAACCAATATGTGCGTCCGCAAACATTCTGCCCTGGTGCTGAACCTTTCAGGAATTGCCAAGGGCTATGGTGTCGATCGGATGATGCAGACCTGCGATGATTTCGCCGTTCCCTCGGCCTTGGTGGCACTGGATGGCGAACTGCGCGCCAAGGGCCTGCAGCCAAATGGCAAGCCGTGGACCGTCGCAATTGAAAAGCCCGACTATAACACCAGACTACCGATGTCGATGCTGGAGCTGCAAGATGTTGCTGTCGCTACTTCGGGCGATTACCGCCACTGGGTTGATGTGGGCGCAGCGCGGCTTTCACATACAATGGACCGCCGGCGCGGTGGCCCGGTACAACCGGGTATTGCCAGTGTTACCGTGCTGGCCCCGGATTGCATGACAGCCGATGCCTTGGCCACGGCGATTCTGGTTCTGGGCGTTAAAGAAGGAAGTGCATTTGCTCAAAAACAGGGGGTGGATTGCCTGATCCTTCAACGAACAATCCGAGGCAATATCAAGCCGCAGGGCATAGGGATTTTCAAGGATAGCAGCAATATTCCTGTGAATAGCCGTAAAACTGCTAAACGTGGTGGCTGGGGCTGCCAAGCTTAGTGACTGAAACCGGTTTTACCGGCTGGAGGGGATGAAACCGGGAACGTGGCACACGGGTTCCCCTTTCCAAGACCGGTGCTGAAATACAACACACACCTTACGGGGCGCGGCAAGTTTTTACTGTTTTTCCTACCGGAACAATGCGTACCTTTGTTACTTGTTCGAACTCACTACCAGTTTCCTCACAAACCCTTGGAAGCTATAGGAATCAGGGCAGTTGACCCTTAAAAGAACAGTGCTGAGATTGGCCTTTTCCGAGCGTATCGCATACTGCCGGAACGAAGGACTTCGAACTTTGGCCATAGCAGCACAAGTGCTGCCGGGCGGTCAGCCCGCCCCATCGGAGACTTGAGCAAAGCGAATGTCGCGAGATATAAAATGGCGGAGAGGAAGGGATTCGAACCCTCGAGACAGTTCCCCGCCTACGCCCTTAGCAGGGGCGCGCCTTCGACCACTCGGCCACCTCTCCGAGGCCGTGATTATTGGGATTGCTCACGAAAATCAAGCCTTAATATTCCTGAGCCGCAACAAATTGGAATATCGCTCAGTGATTCAAAGTAATTGCAGGAAAAAATTGCTGTTTCAGGTATTTATGGAAACCATCAGACGGAAAAAAGTGGCGTGAACCATAAGAACGGCACCTGCTGATGCAGGAAATGTCGATTATCACGTAAGCATCGTTGGCGCGTTGAGCCTGTCAGCGGTCCGCCCTACCCGCCCTGAACACCGCCTTTGATCGCCCGCATGATGGCGGTGCAGGTGGCCAGCTTATTGTTATCAACATCAAGCACTTCGCCGGCGGTAAAGATGGTTTTTGCCCCACCACCGGTAACCCGACCCACCGCGCGTATCAGCCCCGGCATGGCGGGTGCCAGATAGTTGGTGGTGAGTGTGAGGGTCACTACCCGATGGGATACATCTTCGGCCAGATGACGACTTGCGGCATAACCGCAGGCACTATCCAGCAATACGCATAAAACACCGCCATGCAAAATGCCTGCCCGGTTAAGATGAATATCGCGCACATCCAGTTCGATCTCGGTTCGATCACTATACACATAAGTCACATAGCCGAGATTATTTTGCAGCCCCATATCGGCACGAAAGATACGCGGCTTTTCTGAGGTATTGTCTCTCACGGCTATTCCTTCGGGTTGCTCTCGCTCACGGCTGTTCAAGGCTTTTCTATTGGCTCAAGTTTTGCGCTTCGCCCGGGTCAAGTCCGGGCTCAACGTGCAACTTCAGCGACAAAGCCACGTGCATATATTTTATAATAGTTCATATCTTGCGCTTCACTTCGCTCAACGTGCAATATGAACTAAACTGCTGAAAGAGCGATCACCCGCTCAATATGATAATCCTCATCGCCAAACTGATGATCAATCATGGTCAGTCGCTTGGCAAAATGCGGCAAAGCGTATTCCCAAGTCATACCAATACCGCCATGCATCTGAATGCATTCCTCGGCCACCAGATGGCCTACCCGACCCACGAGATTTTTGAGAGCTGAGACATTCCATTCGCGCAGCTCACGGCCACCATCGAGTTGGCCTGCCGCATTAATGAGTGAGGAACGAACCTGCTCAATCTCAATCAACATTTCCGCATAACGGTGTTGCAACACCTGAAAGCGCCCAATGATCACCCCAAACTGCTTGCGGGTTTTCAGATATTCAAGCGTCATTTCGGTTGCCACCTGCATGGCACCCAGCGCCTCGGCCGAAATGGCGACAATCCCAGCTGCTGTTGCTTTTTCGATATGGGCAAAGCAATCGGTGCCATCACCCAGCATAACCTTATCGGAAATTTCAACGCCGTCGAGCGCAATATCGCCCACCCGACCACCATCAACCGTTGGACAACCGCGAATGGAAACCCCATCGGCGCGTGGGTTGACGAGGAACAGGGCAATGCCATCTTCATCGTCCACATTGCCGGATATCCGGGCAGAGACGATCAGCAAATCAGCACTGTCGCCGTTGAGAACCGCCGATTTATGGCCGGTCAATCTGTATCCCTTTTCGGTTTTTTCTGCCCTGGTTGCCACATGCGCCAGATCGTAATGGCTATCTGGTTCGCTATGGGCAAAAGAAATCAATGTTTCGCCACCGATGACCTTATCCAGCAACAGTTTTTGCTCCGGCCCACCGGCATATTCAATCAGCTTGCCAGCAACCAGATTGGCCAGCATCGGTTCCACCACCAGACCCTTGCCAAGCTCTTCAAACACCACGGCAAGATCAAAACCCGAGCCACCAAAGCCGCCAACATCTTCGCCAAACATTGCGCCTATCAGCCCAAGTTCGGCAAATTCAGCCCAAATCTCGCGGGAAAAACCCTCATCTGAGGCGGCAAATTCATGGCGCTTTTCGATTGTATATTTTTCGCGCACAAAACGTGCTGCCATATCGGCCAGCATGCGGCGATCATCACTATGGGTAAAATCCATGTTTACAGTCCCGACAATTTGGAAATAATGTTCTTCTGAATCTCATTTGACCCGGCGAAGATGGAAAGCTTGCGATTGTTGAAATAATCGGATGCAATCGGATTGGCATAGTCTGGGCCAATGGGGGGCTCATTATAGCCCGCATCCAGCGCTTCAGAGACAAATGGCAATGCGTGCGGCCCAAGGGCGCGGCGTGCCAGATCGTTGATTGCCTGACGGATAACGGTCCCCTTGACCTTCATCATGGAGGCATCCACTGGTGATGCCGCACCGCTCATCGCATCCTGTAACACCCGCAAATTGGTGGTGCGCAGGGCGGCCAGGTCAATTTCAATCTTTGCCATGCGGGCAGCAAAATAAGGATCTTGAGCCAGTGGCCTACCGGATTTCTTCTGCAATTTTGCAATGCGTTTTAGCTGCTCAAGCCCTTCGGTGGAAAAGCCAATGCCGGCGGTGCCGGTACGTTCATGGGTGAGCAGATATTTGGCATAGGTCCAACCCTTGTTTTCCTCTCCTACCAGATTGCCAACTGGCACTTTGACGTCATCAAAGAAAATCTCGTTCACCTCATGCTCGCCATCGAGCAGAATGATCGGCCGCACTTCAATGCCGGGCGTCGCCATATCAATCAACAGGAATGAAATACCCTGTTGCGGCTTGCCTTCGGTTGAGGTTCGCACCAGACAAAAAATCCAGTCGGCGTGCTGGCCAAGGGTCGTCCAGGTTTTCTGCCCGTTGACGATATAATGATCGCCCTCGCGTTTGGCCGAGGTTTTAAGCGATGCGAGATCGGAGCCAGCCCCTGGTTCTGAATAACCCTGACACCACCAGTCCGTGCCATCAAGAATGCGCGGCAGGTAATGGGCGCATTGCGCGTCCGAGCCAAAAGCCATTAAAACCGGCGCCAACATGCCAACCCCGAAGGGCACAACGCGGGGCGCACCGGCCTTGCAGGCCTCTTCCTCGAAAATATTCTTTTGCACCGCGTTAAAGTCTGCGCCGCCATGCTCCTTCGGCCAACCGGAGGCCAGCCAGCCGCGATCATTCAGCAACCCGTGCCATTCTACCATATCTTCCTTGGTCAGCCGTTGCAGGTTTTTCACCTTGTCGGCGATCCGCTTCGGCAGTTTTTCAGCAAGGAAATCCTGCACTTCCTTACGAAATGCAAGCTCTTCTTCGTTGTAATTCAGGTCCAATGAATTTCTCCCAATTCAATTGTTCTCTTGTTAAATTCTTTACATTGCCGAGGTACCGCCATCAATGGCGATTGCCACCCCGGTGGTGAAACTATTTTCCGGGTCACAGGCCCATAACATGGCTTGTGTCACCTCATCGGCGGTGGCCATACGGCGCATCGGAA
Source organism: Rhizobiaceae bacterium (assembly GCA_026981655.1). GTDB lineage: Bacteria > Pseudomonadota > Alphaproteobacteria > Rhizobiales > Rhizobiaceae > SZUA-100. Next base: position 12,438 of record JALSIJ010000151.1, read on the forward strand.
TGCCGCGCACCAGAAATTCTTCAGCCTGTTTATCGCCGGTGCCGCCCAGCAAATCATCTTCGACCATCGGCGTGCGGGCAAAGGCCGGGCAAATGGCATTGATACGAATACCGCGGCGGGCATATTCAAGGGCGGCTGATTTGGTCAATCCGATTACGCCATGTTTTGCCGCTGAATAAACCGACACCATCGGCGCGCCGCCAATGCCCGCAAGAGACGATACATTGAGGATGGAGGAGGTTCTGTCATGCGCCTTATAGGCTTCTTCCATCACCGGAATCTGGTGTTTCATGCCGTAAAACACCCCCATTAAATCCACCTGAATGGTATCAAATGCCTGTTTTGAATCCACATCGGCCAACCGTCCCGGCACGTGGCCAATACCGGCATTGTTGATCGCCACATCGAGCCTGCCATAGGTGCTCATGGCCAGATCTACAAACTCCTTTGATGAGGCTTCCACCGTCACATCCTGCACCAGGGAGACAACCTTGATGCCTTGGTCTTCTAATTCACGGGTGAATTCGGCAAGCCCGTCTTCCGCATGGTCCGAGAGGGCAAAATTTGCACCTTCTGCGGCGAATTTTTTCACCATTGAGCGACCAAATCCGCCAGCGGCTCCAGTAATCAAAACGGTCAATCCGTCAAATCGCTTGTTATGTGGCATGGCTCAGCTTTCTTTTTCGATCAATTCAATGGCGGCATGGGCAAGCACCGGCACGGCGGCGGCCATCTGTTTTGCCCGTTCAGGGTTGGATGCATTGCCATCTTCGGCGCGTTTGGCGACCCCTTGCAATATAGCCGTCAGACGGAAAATACAGAACACCAGATAGAAGCTCCAATTGTCGATTTTTGCGATACCACGCCGCTCGCAGTATTTCGCCACATATTCCTCTTCGCTTGGAATGCCGATTGCAGCGCGATCAATGCCGCCCAACCCGCGCATTCCGCCCTCATAGGGCAACCGCCATTGCATACACTGGTAAGCAAGATCAGCCAGCGGGTGGCCAAGGGTGGATAACTCCCAGTCAAGCAAGGCGATGACGTTTGGCTCATCATTGGCGAAAATCATATTGTCCATGCGGTAATCGCCATGAACAATAGAGACGACGCCATCATCTTCCGGCATGTTTTCCTCAAGCCAGGAAATAACCTTGTGCACCTTTGGTTGCGGGGTCATTTCGGAGGCCCGAAATTGCTTGGCCCAGCGGTCGGTCTGGCGGGCAAAATAATTGCCGGGCCGCCCGAACTCACTCAGGCCCACCTCATCCACATTGACCGAATGAAGGGCGGCAAGTGTTTTGTTCATTGCATCCAGTATGGCACCACGTTGCCGGTTGGCCGCATCCCCCTCGCCCAGTTCGGGCAAGGTTGGGTCCCAGAATATTCGCCCATCGAGATAGTCCATGACAAAGAACATGCGCCCGATTGGATTGTCATCACCAGCCAGATGCAGCATTTTCGGCACCGGCACATCGCTTTTGGCAAGTGCTGCCATGACCCGATATTCGCGGTCTACCTGGTGGGCAGATTTAAGCAATTCGCCCGGCGGTTTGGCGCGCAATACATATTGCCCACTTGCTGCATTGAGCAGATAGGTCGGATTCGACTGGCCGGTGTTAAATTTCTTCACCTCACGCAGATCTTCAAACCCATCAATATTGGCCGCCAGATAGGGGCCAAGGGCATTTTTGTTGATTACATTAGGATCAGTGGTCAATGAATTTATCCCTTCGCCCCAGCGGTTGCCTTTTGAATGATTTTCATCACATGATCGTTGCCGGTCATCATTTCTTTTGCATTGGACATATCGGAAATCGCCCCGAATTGTGCCGCAATTGCCTCTGGTGTGCGCTCAGATTCGGGCAAATACAGCCCGTCGGATTCCAGCAATTTCGCCACCGCATAACACCCGGCACCGGCCAGCATGATGGTGCGGGATGGTGCTTCTTTTGAGGCAAGATACAGAAAAGCAGGTGTCACATATTCAGGCGAAATCTGGGCCAGCATGGCCTCTGGAATAATATCCTCGGTCATGCGGGTTGCGGCTGTTGGGGCAACGCAATTGATATGAATATTGTTTTTTGCCCCTTCAATATGCAGCGTGTTCATCAACCCCACAACACCACCCTTGGCAGCGCCATAATTTGCCTGGCCAAAATTGCCATAAATACCGGAGGTCGAGGTGGTATTGACGATGCGGCCGTAATTTTGCTCTTTCATGATATTCCATACCGCACGGCTGCAATAGGCGGTGCCATTGAGATGCACGTCGACCACCGCATCCCAGTCGGAAATCTCCATCTTGCCGAAGGATTTATCGCGTAAAATACCGGCATTATTGATCAAAATATCAACCCGGCCCCATTCATCCATCACCTCGGCCATCAGATTTTGCACCTGATCCCAATCGGCCACATTGGCGCCATTGGCAATCGCCTCACCACCGGCTTCCATGATCTCGGTTACTACCTGTTCGGCTGCTTCAGACGACCCACCGGTGCCATCACGCGCACCGCCAAAATCATTGACCACGACACGCGCACCACGTGCCGCCAATTGCATTGCATGCGACTTTCCCAACCCGTTGCCTGAGCCGGTTACAATGGCAACCTGCCCGTCAAAATCTATTGTCATTTATTATTCTTCCCTGTTTTAATAGCATTTCATCATTTGATTGAAACGCTATATTTAATTTTCGCTCACGACAATTCCTCGCTCTGCTCGGGTCTACGCGAGGTGCGGTGCACTAGCACCGGGCCGCTCTACGCGTCCTGACTGCTTTTATGTAACCATAGAAGCGTCCAGTATTGTAAGACCCAGCCATTCGGCAATCAGCGCCGGACGGGCTTCATTTTCTATTTCCACCGTAACCTCTGTTTTCACCAGAATATTGGTCAGTGCTTTTTCTGTAACTTCCAGCGTTTTGAAATGCGCCCTCACCCGTGAACCGGATTTGACCGGCGATAAAAACCTGATCTTATCGAAACCGTAATTGATGCCCATGCGGGCGCCTTTAAGTGTTGGAGTAACCTCCATAGTGAAGGCGGAGAGAACCGAAAGGGTTAAAAAACCGTGGGCAATGGTGCCACCAAACGGCGCTTCAGCCCTGGCGCGTTCCTCATCAATATGAATGAACTGATGGTCTTCGGTCACATCGGCAAATTGGTCGATACGGCTTTGATCAATCAACATCCATGAGGAGGTCAAAGGCTCTGCACCGATCTGGGCTTTTAGTTCATCAACTGTGATTTCAGCTTTCATCAAACAGTCCCATGCGCCCGGTGGAAACAGATTCGCCCCCGTCGATTGGCAGTATGGCTCCGGTTACATAAGCTCCACCCTTTCCGCACAAGAACAGGGTTGCCCCGGCAATATCGGATGGCTTGCCAATCCGACCGCTGGGATTGATAGAACCAACCGCTGCGGCCCCCTCCTCCGACGCTGTAGCAAACGCGGTCATGCGGCTTTGAAACGGACCGGGTGCAAATGCGTTTACGGTGATGTGCTTGCCGGCAAACTCACTCGCCAGAATTTTGGTCATATGATGCACACCAGCCTTGGAGACCGAATAGGAATAGGCCCCATCAGCCAATGGTATTGTGCCCATGACAGAGCCAAGATTGATGATTCGGGCAGGATCTTCTGCACTTGATGCGGCTTCAAGCAAAGGCAGCAGGTTGCGGGTGAGCGTAAACATCGCCGCCACATTAACCCCCATAATTTTGGTCCATGCGGCATAGGGAAATGTTTCGAGCGGCTCACCCCAGGTGGCACCGGAATTATTGACTAAAATATCCAGCTTATCGGTGCGATTTGCAATTTCTTCTGAAAGCGCGGTAATTCCCTCATCGCTGGAAAGATCGGCGGCGAAGCCTTCAGCGCTGCCCGCCGCATCAAGTGCATTAAGTTCAGCTGCAACCGCCTCACAAACCTCGCCCTTGCGCGATGCGATGAAAACCCTTGCACCTGCTTTCACCAGCGCGGTTGCAATCATGCGGCCTATCCCGGACGCGCCACCGGTGACCAGTGCTGTTTTACCCTCAACGGAAAACAGGTTTTCAAGATAATTCAAATCACTCTCCCAATTGCGTAAAAATTGTCGGTCAGTCTGCGCTAACCTTGTTGACAAGCAAGAGCATAGAATGCTCACTTATTCCGGTTACGTAAAGGGCAAATCTAAAATTGTCTTCAATCACAGTCATCAGAGCAGGAACAATCAAATGAGCGCAATGGATCTTGGCATCAGCGAACGGGTAAGCGAGCTGCGTGAGAAAATATCAATCATGGTGGCTGAAGACATTCGACCGCTTGATGAGGAATTTCTGGCCGAGGTGAATGTGGGTGATCGCTGGACGTATACGGCGCGGCAAACAGAAATTCTGGAAGGCTTGAAAGCCAAGGCCAAAGAGCGCGGCTTGTGGAATTTCTGGCTGACTGATTCCGATCGTGGATATGGGCTGAACACTGTTGAGTATGCCTATTTAGCTGAAGAAATGGGCAAGGCGCATCTGGGGCCGGAAATATTC
>JALSIJ010000152.1 GCA_026981655.1 Rhizobiaceae bacterium
GATTGGCCTCGCACTAACATGATGATCTCCCCCTGTAAATGCCGCAAAACAACAACCAAAATCCATAACATCAACCACAAACCAAAATAAAAATTGACGCAGAATGACCAACCCCGAAAATGGTCCGGATCAATTCATATACCAATGGTGGAAGTTGCCAATCGGTGGTTGACAGCTCGAGCAAAAAGGTCGAAATACCTGCGAAGAAAATGGATTTGTACACAGTGTAATGCCAGAAGTTAGAATTACCCTTGCAGCTCAGCTGGATGGGATGGTATTGGCAAGCCGTGTCAAAGGATACAATCTGGCATCATACTGCTGCGATTGTTCATTTTCAGACAAGCAAACGTATTAGTTTACAGGAAAAAATTATGAAGGTTTTTATTTCTGGTGGTTGTGGCCAGGTGGGTTCACATGTCGCTGAAATGTTTATCGAACGGGGCGATAAAGTGCTGGCCGTGGACAATTTCGAAACCGGTCGCAGACTACATCTTCCCGACGAGAACGAAAATCTGACTTTTGTCAAGGGATCAATATCCGACAAGCCACTGGTAGACAGATTATTTGCTGAATTTAAGCCTGACATTGTTGTTCATACCGCCGTTTCCTACAAGGACCCGGAAGACTGGTATAATGACTGTTTGACCAATGCTGCGGGGGGTGCTGCACTCATTCGCGCGTCGATGGACAACAATGTCAAACGCTTTATCTATTTCCAAACCGCGCTTTGCTATGGCATCGATCCGGTTGAAAGCCCAATTACCCTCAATCACCCGATTTTGCCGGATAATTCGAGCTATTCAATCTCCAAGACGCCGACTGAGCAATATCTGAAACTGTCAGGTCTTGATTACGTTTCCTTCCGGCTGGCCAACGTCGTTGGGCCGCGCAATGTTTCAGGCCCTGTACCGATTTTTTATGAACGATTGAAGGCCGGTAAGAAATGCTTCGTCACTGAAGCGCGCCGCGATTTCGTTTTTGTCAAAGATCTGGCGAACAATGTCATCAAGGCTGCGGATGGGGCTGGCAAGGGAGAATATAACTTCTCGTCGGGCACCGATGTGCCGATTATCGAGCTGTATGATGCCATGGTCAAAGCAATGCGCATCAATGTCTATCCTGAACCAGATGTTCGCCCCCTGGGAGACGACGATGTAGCCTCCATCCTGATCGATCCCTCTAAGACCTTTGAGGATTTTGGCAATATCGAATTTACTCCGCTGGAGACCATTGTTGCCGAGGCTGTGGCCTATTTCGACGAATTTGGTGTTCATGGCGGCTATACTCATCTCAAGCATGAAGAAGCCAAAGACGACGCCAAGTAGAGGGGCTTGTTTATATGCGCATTTTAATAACGGGTGGGGCTGGTTGCCTTGGCTCCAATCTGGTTGAACAATTTCTGCCGCAGGGCCATGAAATTCTTGTACTTGATAATTTTGCCACGGGGCGACGCGAAGTCGTTCCCGACGGCATCAAGGGGCTGACCGTTGTTGAAGGCAGCGTGACAGACAAGGATCTGGTGGAAAAGTGTTTCTCAGATTTCAAGCCAAGTCACGTCATTCATAGTGCGGCAGCCTACAAAGATCCTGATGACTGGCAGGAAGATGCCAATAGCAATGTCATTGGTAGTATTATTGTGGCGCGTGCGGCTGAAAAAGCCAACGTCAAACGGTTGATCAATTTCCAGACGGCGCTTTGTTATGGTCGCCCTGATGTGGTGCCTATTCCTGCCGATGCGCCAACCCGCCCCTTTACCAGCTATGGCATATCGAAAACAGCCGGTGAGCAGTTCATGATGATGGGGGCGACACCAACCGTATCACTCCGTCTGGCCAATATTACTGGCCCAAGGCTTTCGATTGGACCGATCCCGACCTTTTACACCCGCATCAAAGAAGGCAAGGGCTGTTTTTGCTCAGACACGCAACGCGATTTTCTTGACATGGAAGATTTCATCGATGTCATGGGCGTGATGATGACCGAGGATGCGCCGACCGGCATTTACAATATCTCGACCGGCGAAGGTAAGAGCATCAAGGATGTGTTCGATGCCGTGGCCACATATCTTAATATTGATCCAGGCGAAGTGCCTGTGGTGCCGCCGGGAGATGATGACGTTCCAGCCGTCGTGCTGGACCCGTCAAAAACTGAAGCTGATTTTGGCTGGACATCAAAGATCAGTTTTGATGAAACAATCCGGCGCATGCTGCAATGGTATGACGAGCATGGCATATCGGCTATTCACAGCCACCTGAAACTGCCCGCGAAAAATTAGGCATAATCATTAGCTCTTTCATGATTACATAAAAGAACTAGAGCTTTTCATCATTGGATAGAAACGCTCTTGTTTTTTTCGCTCACGGCAATTTGGGGCTAAGCCCCAGCCTACGCGGGTGCGGCGCAACGCGCCGGGCTTCTCTTCGAAGCCTGACTGTTTCCATCTAAATGAGAAACAGTCTAATGTCGCGATTGAAGCCCGGCTTCCTAATTGACGAGATCAATTTGAGGGCGTAACCGACCGGAGCTAATGCATCGCCCTCGCGGCGGCCGGATGCAAGCTCGATACGCACGAATGCTCTGATATTCAACTTTCTACCGGGTGTAATTGGAATATTTCATTTTCTGCTCGCTGATAAAGCTCAATCAGTTTCAGATTGGGTTTTGACCACGTGGCAATATACATCCAGTCCAACATATTTCCCGAATTTCAAAGCACGGCTGCGTTCAAAAGCCCTGAAAACACCATCCTCGCCAATATTCTCGGTCACCAGTGAAGAAATTGAATATTTCTCAAACATCACGCTCAATTCAGACTTGGTCACAAATTCAGTTTGTGGCGCAGCATCACCATCGGTATTTGTGTCATAGGCCCCACGGGACTTTTCCGCCCCATCGGTATTTCTGATTTCCTCAATTCCTTTTGGTCGGGAATACAGGCGCTTTAGTGTTTGAATTGGACTAGATTGGAACTGCCTATAGGAGCAGGCATTGTAGACCATGATCATTGCTTCACCACCGGTCTTGAGCAAACGGTGAACCTGATCAATTGCGCCCGCAAGATCGCCCGTATGATGCAAGCAGCCTATAGCCACAACCCAGTCAAATGACCCGGCATCAAAAGGCGGCTCAAGGATACTCCCCTGCACTGCCTTGCCATTCAGCTCCCCACGCTGCATTCGCAGATTGACCATATCCACCGGACCGGCCGCAATATCAAGCCCGTGATATTCAGCCCCCGATTCAGCTATTTTTTGCGAAACCGTGCCATAACCCAGCCCTATTTCCAGAACCCGTTTACCAGCCATTTCAGCAAAGGGAATATGGGTGTAAAGGTAAGGATAGAACTCGAAATACCAATCATCGAACTTCTTGAGGCTTTGCTCGGAATCATCTTTAATACCAAGTTGTTCAGCCAACTGGCTACCGCACAATGTATCCCAGAATTCGGAATTCTTTTTGTCTACAGTTTCCTGCAAAGGCTTGTCATTTTGAGTCATCTAGCCATCGCCTTCCATTCTGCGGCCTTGTCATGGAACTGCTGATGCCACAATTCAAGACTGAGCAAGCCCCATGTTTTTCTTGAGAACCGGGCCTCATGGCCAAAGCTCTTCAGCACCTTATCACTGCGCATAAAGGGTCTGGAACTTGCCTGTTCGCTGGAAAATATATCCCCGACAAAATCCTTTAGATCATCACTGAACCATTCTTTCAACGGAACAGGGAAGCCCATCTTGTCCCGGCGATTCAACAATTCCTGCGGCAGAACATCCTTGAAAGCAACTTTTAGCATGTGCTTCATATTTCCGGATTCAAATTTAATATCAGCAGGGACCGTAGCTGCAAACTCTATAAGCTTATGATCTAGCAGAGGCACGCGCGATTCAAGCCCATGAGCCATACTCATACGGTCTTCCACATGCAGCAGTGCAGGTAGCAGGCACTTGAAATCAAAATGAGTCATCTTATCAAAATATGCACCTTGGCGCACATTTTGCTGATTATTAAATATCGCTTCAAACCGCTGATAAACGCCCTCCTTGTCGAGTTCCGACCAGTCCACTTCATCGGTCATATCTGCAGAACGGTCGATCAGCCTGAAATAACGCTGGTCAAGTTCACCAAAAAGGCCATCGCTCCACAATTGCCGGATCATAGGCTTATATTCGCGCAACATTCCCATATTAGGCAAAATCGATTCCAGGGTCACAACATAAGTGCCATCTTTTGAGGTGCCATCAAGCGAAGCCTTAATACACTGTTCCAGATAGGCAACCAGATAACGCGCATAGCCGCCAAAAATCTCGTCTCCGCCCTGCCCCCCCAGCACGACTTTCACCTTTTCCGCTGCCAGTTGCGATACCATATATTGGGGAAAGGACCCGGGACCAGCAACTGGAAAGTCGAGATGATAAATAATCTTGCTGATATTATCACGAAAATCATCCGAAGTGATCTCTATCTGGTGAAGGTCTGCGGCGGCACTCTTGGCAGCTATCTCGGCATAGCCACTTTCATCATAGCCAGGATGGTCGGTAAATTTCCCGTGGAAACATTGCCTGTTTTGCGGGCTGGACTGCGCTGCAAGGATGGACATCAGGCTGGAATCAATACCGCCAGACATATAGCCGCCAATCGGCACATCACTTCTTAGGTGAACATTGATACTGTCATCAAGCAATTCGCGCAATTGACGATAAAAATAGGTCGGAGAATGATCCCAGTCTATTTTATAATCAACATCCCAGTATCGTCGAATCTGTACCGAACCATTTTGCAAAACCAGCATATGCCCCGGCATCAATTGTCGGATGCCCCGAAACAGGGTCAGGTCGTCAATTACGTATTGAAAGGTCAGATATTGGGCAAGAGCGTCGGGATCGGTTTCGATATTATCGAGAAAAGGCAAAATTGCCTTGGCTTCAGAAGCAAAATAAAACACATCGCCCACTACCGCATAATAAAACGGCTTAATGCCAAAGCGATCTCTTACTGCAATTAATTTCTGTTCCTTTTCATCGAAGATGGCAGTGGCGAACATGCCGCGCAGCTCGGAGACAAAATCCTCGTCATGAATGGCATAGGCAGCCAACACAGCCTCGGTGTCACTGCTACCTTTGAATTGCCATTTATCTTTCAGCCGATCATTCAACTCGATATAGTTGTAGACCTCCCCATTGTGAACAATAGCGGTCTGATTGGGGCCTTTCATGGGCTGTGCCCCGCTCGGGGACAAATCCAAGATGCTCAATCTGCGATGGGCAAGCCCCGCATTTCCATTTGCAGAACACCAGATGCCGTGATCATCCGGGCCGCGGTGAGCAATCAACTTCCCCATTACTTCAAGATTGTGTTCCAGATGGTCAATCGGTTGCCCCGATAGACTAACCATTCCTGCAATGCCGCACATATAAAACCTTCAGGTTAGAAAATTGGCCTTATCAATAGAAGGCCAGATCAAATGATTGATCCGTAAGTCGATTTAAGCAGATTTAGAAAAATTTCCCGCCAATAAATCCATCTATTATACGTAAATGACGGGTAAAACAATAGTGTTTAAAGGTGAGAATTCTAACCATCCCCTGATTGTCGCCCGCTGATATTTTGGGGCTGAAACCTTTGATCGATCCTGAATGAAATTAATAAAATAAAACGCTAAGAACCCCCGCTCAGCACATTTTCCTTCCCTTAGACAAGACTGTCTCGAGATGGAATTATAGGTCTTTCAGTGAAGGCATTCTCAATCAATATTTCAGCAGAACTTTTTTAATGATTGGTTTTATTCTATGCGCGGCTGAATGCGAAAAGCGCAATATTGGGCGCGATAGAAACGATGGCAAGAAGCGATCAATCAAATTACCTGCCAAATTTCGCGATCTGTTCAGCCAGTTAGCCAGCCACATTCGCAATCTCAGTTTTTTTGCACCTTTAGCGCCGACACTTTCCAGAGCCGCAAGTTTTCTTGCGTGCTCGGCCGATGGGAGCACTGATTTCTCTAGTTGCTTAATATGCTGATTAACCGTTTCAATCACCTGCCTGTTCTGACCGGTATAAGCATATTTTTTAAACTCCTGACCTGCGACGCAATCAAAATGCCCAATAAAACTTTCATGTGTCCATTCAGATGAGCAGGCAACCTCATCATAGGCCCTCTGAATAATCGCACCAGCCTCTTCTGGGTCACGCAGTATTGCCACAACCTCATCCATATTAGAATGATCGGGTAAAAGCTCCACATAATGACGCCCAGGCTTCAAAACGCCAGAGTAAGTGCCCGGATAAAGTACCATCAGCACCCTTAATGCGGCCGCCTCAAATATGCGCGGGGAAATCACGTGAATGACAATTTCTCCGTCTCTTCCTTCCAGAAACCTGTCACGCACCTCTTCGAAAGATGCATCCGGGTTAGCCGCTTCATATTGGTCAATTTCCTGATGCACCAGACCGGTAAAGTCAACAAAACTGGCCCCACTCTCGGTCCCCAGCGTTGCCCGACACGAGCACATGAATTGAATCCAGCTATCGCCATAAATGCGGCTGGCTTCCGACATAGCAATATCGCATCGAAGATCGTGTTTTCTTGCATCAGCGAGTACTTTAGCACCAATCTGCCATTTTTGGATTGCGAATGATCCACACCAGCCGGGCAATTTCCTCGCCCTATACCCGATATCAATCGTTCGGTTGTTATAATCCGGCACTTTATGCTCAAGTAGGTTTTCCGGGATGAACCCGGTCAGGGTCTGCTCAAAACGCACGTTGTCAAAATATTTGCTGTTGTAAATTTTGCGGATTACATCCTTATTGACCACCGTGAAAACAACAGAAATACCAAGCTCCTCAGCCGCTTTCATCGTGCGATTTACCCAACGAAATTCATCTTGGATAAACAGTATTTTCGGACCATTGAACGCACTGATTTTGCCGGCAAGACTATCATTCACATATTGCGGCAATGAAATTACGATTGAATAATGAAAAACAATGGCATCAAACAGCGTGACATCCAGATCCATCTGCCCGGCAACATGGGAATCCAGTTTCACAATATTATATCGACTATATTGCTTGAATGAGTTGACATGCAACTCAACTGTTCCCGTATGACAGGCTGCTTCAGCGTAAAGCAGGAGTATGTTTTTTTGCGATGGCATAAAGGTTAAGCGTTCTTCCGTCTGTTTTATTCAGTTAAAAGCATCAAGGCGTCCTCGACCTTTTCCACATAATAGGAAGCCTGCAATTCCTCCCTGTCGACAATATCAATAAATGTTCTATCGACGAGTTCTTGCAAATAGGCGTGATCTTTCAATTTTTTGGCAACTTCTTTATCATTTTCGCCATTTGGTGACAGCGGAATATAATGAATATTTTCCTTGAGCAAGCCATTATAATTTCCAGGATATAGAATGAGAGCAGTTTTTAAACAAATCGATTCAAAAATTCTTGGCGTAATCGTTTTGTGTATAATATTCCCCTCATAGGGCTTCAACACTTTTCTAAAAACCTCCTTAAAGGAAGCCCCGGAGTGATCTTCCAAATACTCATTCGTCCCTTTTTCAACAGTTCCATCAAAGTCAAAAATTGAAACACCGCCCTCAACACCAAGCGTTGTGCGTCCTGAAGCAACAAATTTCAGCCAGTCATCACCATATATACGGGTAGATTCCTTAGCTGAAATATCGATCAACCCCCCATAGTGACCACAAAGCCGCAACATGTGATTAGCAATTTCAGACTTTTCACGCGCATGTTTTCCATACCAGTAAGCAAGCTCCCTGCCACGATATACAATATCAAGCGGCCGCTCGGATATGGGTAGCGTTTCAATCTCTTTCATGTACACAGGAATATAGCCCGGCAGGCAGCTATAAAAGCGGGCATTTCGCAATGGTGTTCCACCATATACTTTCTGCATATTCCCAACACCGAGAGAAGAAAATACAGCGCCGATCCCCAGATCTACCATCCTGTCTTTCATCCTGTTGATCCAACGACACTCGTCCTGAATAATCTGAGCCTTGGGTCCGCTAAATTTGCGTATAATCTCGGCATTATATTCTGGCAGGAAATAATCACTCAAGGTCAAAATGGAATAATGGATGAGGATGACATCAATCTTCTCAATCTGGCAGCACCGCTCCAGGGACTGCCAAATCGGATTGACGACAAATACATTATGCCTTGAATGTTTGCCAAAAGCATTAATGTGATCCTGCACCACATTGGCTTCATGCCGATTATCCGCCAACAGCAGAATGTTAAGCGTCTGCCTGGTGTTTTTCGGCGTATCCACATCACCCAGAGCATAAAATTCCAGCCCTCTTTTTTGATTATCCTTTTTAACGGTTTCCTCGTCGCCGATTTCATTCTTACCTTGCAGGAAGCCAAAAACACTCTTGATCATAATAATTCCTGAACGCCTTTAATAATCACGGGAGACAGGAAGTCATAATAAATCTGATGACCAATTTTACTCAAATGCAGACGGTCGGGCAAAAGACACTCATTGATGTCAACGCCTTGCCTTATTTGCTCATTGAAATACGCTTCAACATCATTGAAAACAACTTCATCACCCAGCTGAGCTGCAAGGTCCCTGACAATCTGGCAGTATTCCTCATTGCTGTCCTGATAGGTCAACTCCGTGTAGGGAAAGGTATCTTTTGTGCGCGAGGTGGGGTGATTGTTATTCAACAATATCTTTCTCGCCCCGAACCGCCGTCCGCGTGAAATAATTTCTTCCAGATTGGCCGCAAATGCCTTTTGACTGACCCGTGGCAACCCTCTGTCGGTTTCCCAATAATTACAGTCGTTCATGCCAAATTGCACAAGCAGAACATCAATCCCACCAGATTGCACGTGATAAGGCATATCTTCCAGGGCCTGGCGGGTAATGCGACCATTAATCGAGGAATTGACCACCACAACTTCGTGGCCACGGCGATTGCCCAGCTCGTCAAGTTCCTGGGCAATACGTGTCACCCAGCCCTTATAAAGAGAAACCCCCTGCCCGACACAGATAGAATCCCCGAAAAAAACAACCCGCAAGGGCACCCTGTCTCTATTCTTTTCCATTGTATCTCATACTATTGAGTCTTTTATAATGCTCACTGGATTTTATATAATTTGCAATTTTTTGCTGTTCATCTATTGATAATGCCTTTTTTTCAGAAGCATCAAATGGCACGGAAGTGTGCTGGTCGAACGGTTCAAGGTTTAAGCGCGAGGCAATAGCTTCAAGCACTTCATCCCTCTTTGTCAAAAAATCCTCAAACCAGATATTAATCCACCGCCCCTTTGCATAACGATTCAAGTTCTCCTGGAGCGCCTTGTTAAACTCAAACTGGTTCTCCACCACTTGCGTAACAGGCGAACACTTTTGCAGTTCTTTATAATTGGCCGGAGTTGCTGAATTCCAATCATTAATATCTACCTGATTCACATAACGCGCATACAAGTCAGAACTAGCCGTTTCAACAAGATCGCGCTGCAACCAAATAAACCGAGCCTTTGGCAAGGCTGTCGCCAAATATTTTACTCGGAAACAATTCCAAGGGTTTTTTGTCAGCAAAGGTGCACCGAAGAGCTCTTGTATGGCATTCAGAGTAAGAATAAAATGTTCCTGCATGCCAACTTTGATTTCATGGCTGACAACCTGAGAAGGGTGTCCGCCACCAAACCAATTGCCAAGCACCGCAGACCCTTCCGAAGGTTGAAATGTCCCTTTTGTCTTTCCGTAACTGGCTTGCCAGGATATTTCGGCGGGCATGGATTTTTGAATCGCCATCCCGACGATCGGTGTTTCGGAAAAATGGTCGTTTGTTATATTCGCAATAAATGGCAGTTTAAAATAAGTCGCCATGGCTTTGTAGATAGTTGTGCTTCCTGTTCGCGGTGCCCCAAGAATAAAAACCGGACTGGCAACATCAGCATCGGCAGAAACCTCCAGTTCTGTAAAAAGAAGTTGTTCAATCACTTTTGACATTCAAAGCTCTCTCACTTTTTGTGCGATCACAACAATTTCAATAGGTTTCATAATCAGACGGTTTAAATAGCTGTTCCACATGGTTACATCCGCAGGATGTTCTGCATATTTGGAAAGCCAGGCTGACAGTTTTCCATACTGAATTTTTTTCCAGGTTGTATCATAAAGATACTCCCTAGGCGTTCCCAAGCTGTAACCATCAAGGTGAAAGCTTGGGGCGGAAAATCCGGCCTGTCTCATATAAATATTATAAATATCTTTATTGAAACTCCGCAAATGACAAAAACGGTGGCCAAACCCGGTATGCGGAGAATACTGCAGCAAGCCTTCGCGGTAAGGGCTTCTGATGCAGGCGATCCCACCTGGTTTTAGCGCCCTGTTTACAGAATAGAGGAAAGACCCGATATTCAGCACATGCTCAATAACATCTGTCGAGACAATCAAATCAAATTCTTCTCGAAACGGTAGGTTTTCCGCATTAGTCTGCAATGGCAAAATATCAGGTTTATCGACAATCTGCTTGAGATAGCTTATCGAAACATCAACAGCAGTTACAGAAGTTGCCCCCGCAGCTATGAGTTCGCGGGTTAGAAACCCTTGTCCAAACCCGACGTCGCAAACATTTTTGCCCTTTACATCATCCAGATAGCGAATAATGTTCTTCGACTGGTTATGCAAAAAACGGCGATCAATATTGCTTTTTTCCAGATTAATCTGAGCCAGATCATCATAGTTTTCAACGTAGTCCCGAAACATCTCATTATTGCGGTCGTCCTTAGTCAAAAAATCCGGAATACCTTCATGATTGAGCTGTTGCCAACCGCACTTGCCACAAACGGCCTGTTGAGAAGCGCTAATTTCGTCGAGCTCTAGACTGCTTGCACATTCGGGGCAGATTATCATTAATTACACTCATCTTTGAAAAGCCGGTAAAGGCAATAATAGGTCACACAAAAAATCACTCTTATCATAGAATGATGATGATGCAATCTGTCAGGATATCCGATTTTCCGCCTCGCTCCATGTAGCTGGATGTCGAAAGAGAGAATCGTTGCCATCATAAGCATCTGTAATCACAAATCCATAGCCACGGGAAATTAGATCATAACGATAGGCTGCGGCCTTATTCAGTGGTACAATCTGATCAAACAAGGCAGATGCAACATTATAGCGTCCTTTATTGAGCATTAAAGGAGCAAATTCCAGGTAAACCAAAGTGATTTCTCCGCGTTTGACCTTCAAGGAATAAGTCTCACTGCTACTCCATATGACACTTCGACCATCCTCCGACATGATATGAACCACCACGGCGCACGGAAAAGTGCCGTTTTTTTGCGCTTCAATCTGTATTTCAACCGTCATATTTGTATCGGGATTGAATATCCGGTTCTGCTGCTGATTTTCATCCAGCAACCGGATGTCGTGTATTCGCAATTCGGCACCATCTGTTTCCCAACGCGATGTCTCATCAAAACCTTTTGCTTCACCAGAAGCCTTTACCAGCTCAGTTGCGGCTTCTTCTTTGGGTGATTTCTCTAGCGTGTCTGCTAGATTTCCGTTTTCTTCTGTCGTGGCTGCAGGCGTCTCCCCGGCCTCGTCAGTATCGCGATCCTCCCGCATATCATCTCTCGGCCGAGACTTTGCCGTTGCATTGACCAAACCGCTGGCCAGCGATTTTTCATGCATCCAGTGCTCATAGGCTTTTACAACTTTGAGCGCAGGCCCTTCCTGTTCAACCTTACCGTCCTTGATCCAGATCACCCGCTCACAAAACTGCAAAATCTGCGCCATTGAATGGGAGACCAACAGCAACGTACATCCCGATTTGGTTAAATTCTCCATGCGCGCCGAGGATTTGAGGGAAAAATAGGCATCCCCTGCCCCCAAAATTTCGTCAATCACCAGAATATCGGGTTTGATTGCAGTTGCGCAGGCAAATTGCAGGCGCGCGCGCATACCAAGCGAATAGGTCTTGAATGGCTGATCGAGAAACTGGCCCAGCTCACAAAAATCAATAATATCCAGCGTTGCCTCTGTTTTTTCCTGATCGTTTAGGCCACTATAAAGCAGCGAGGCCTCAATATTTTCACGCCCAGTAAATTCAGGATGAAACCCAAGACCAACCTGCATCAGGGCCTGAATTTCACCATTGATTTCAAGCTCGCCCTCAGTATGAGAAATGGCTCCGGTTATCAGTTTGAGCAACGTAGTTTTGCCCGCGCCATTCTGGCCAATAATGCCAACCCTCTCGCCATGCTTGATGTTGAGGTTCAAATCCTTTAGGGCTGAAAAGCTTCGGGTTGTGATCCTGCGCCAGAAAAACATCCAGTTAAGCCCCAGCAGATCAATGGTCTTGTCCTGCACATTGTCGTATAGTTTATATACTTTGGAAAGATTGCGCGCTGTAATCGCGGCGGTATCGCGTGTCATAAAGCGCTCCTATATATTGTCCGACAACACCAGTTTGCCGTTTTTAAAAATACCATACATACCGTGAAACCACACAAGAGCGATGACAACGACACCAATTAAAATCGGCAGGGGAGGCAATTCACCCAGCACCAGAATGCTCTGGAATGTCATCACGTAATAGGCCAGCGGGTTGATATAGAGCAATATTTTCAGAGATGGAGGGATCATATCTGGTGTATAGGCTATTGGGCTGGCGACAAGCAGCAGAATAATAATATAGGTTAACATCTGCTGCACATCTTTGACCATCAGATTGGCCAGCGACAGGGCCCACACCATGCCAATCAACGTCATCGCCATCAATATCAACACCAGTGGCAGCAAAAGCCATGTCCAGCTGATCCCACCCATAAAGAGTTTATAAACAATCACCACCATTCCCCCGGCAATAATCATAGAACCGCTGGCGATCACTTCACGCACCGGCAAAAGTTCTGCCGGAAACACCTTGTTGAGCAATAACCCCGGGTCATTACTGAGCGAAACAGCCCCGGCTGAAAGCGCCTGCGAAAATGCAATAAACGGGATTAATCCAGCGAAAATATAGAGAATATAGTCAGCTAGAGAAAGGTTGAGGGGACGGATTTTGAAAATCACAGCATAGATAATGCCATATAAAACCAGTAGCATCAGCGGTCCAATAACAATCCAACCCATACCGAAAAGAGAGCCGGCAAAGCGGGCTTTAAGAGAGCTTTTGACGCTATCCCATAGCAATCGTCTATAGCGGTATAGCAGAAGATAAGGTTCTGCCAACGAAGGTTTGCTTTTTGCCATTAAATTGCTATTTCCTTTTATGAACCATTGAGCGCTTCCTCGATAATCCCGAAGGTCTGCTTGGCCCTGTGCTTATAGGTATGGCTTTCCATTACCATGTCATGGGCTTCACCAACAATAGAATTCCATAGACATTTATCACGCAGTTTTTCCACAACTTCGTCGATGTTCGAAAAGTCGGGTTCAAGCGGTATATAATGTTTGTCAGCAACCAGAATATCGTTGAAGCGGCCAGGAAACATGATCTGGCAGGTCCGGGTGCCGATGGCGTCGAAATTGCGCGATGAAATGGCCTTTGAATAGGCTGGACAACGCGGTGCGGTTTTGAAAAACCGCTCATAGACCGCATCAAAATCAAGTTTTTCATCCTCGAAAACTCCATATTTGATCGGTCCATTTTTCAACAGGCTCATGAGCGGAGATTTGACCACCGCTGGCAGGTGACGCACCAGGCTTCGCAGAGGGCTATCTTCGCCAATGACAATGCCCGAACGCTGTTTTTGGGCATAATCATGCACCTGTTTTGCAAGATCGTCATCAGGTTGCAGATACCAGCTGCCGGTTTCCGTCGACAGAACCGCCTTGCAGTTTCCAAGAAATTCTGCCCATTTCTCCGGTGTGAAACGCTTGGTCGTGCTGATATCGCAGTCAAGTCCCAGCGCCTCACCATGCTCAACAAAATAGTCAATAATCGCGTTACGATCATTATCACCCAGATAGGGAGGATAGCGATAGCTGCGCATACCAATATCAATGGAGCGTTGTTCATAAACCTTGCCAGATTGGAATAAATCCGGATTGAGGGCATGGGGAATAGAGACGATTTTCGCGTTTGAGCTTTGATAAATATAGGCTCCAGCTTCTTCAAGCAATTGTGTCGCGATGATGTCGACCCGGCAGGATTTCAACAGATCAACTTTGGCCATCAGTGGCACATAAGGAGAATTGAATTCATTGCCAATGAAGCTCAACACAGTACCGCGGCGGCGATCTGCCAGAATATTGGTAAGCGGGCGAAGATAGTCCAGCGAATCACCCGTAGCACTGTGCAGCAAAATAAACAGATCAAATTCACCCACAAGAGCAGCCAGTTCATCTGGTCCCTGCTTCATCAGATTGAATATCTGGCAATCAAACAGGTCCGAGTTTTGATAAGCGAGCGCCCAGTCGTCATAATAGGAAGCCCGGTGCTCATATTGCAGGGTCATTATCAAGGTCTTGATTTGGCTGCCCTTTGCCATCAGCCGATATAATCCTTGATCAGGGCGACAATTTTATTGGCCGCATCACCGTTACCATATTGATCAATTTTGCGGCGCGGTTGCACGAACTCATCCTCACTCCACAGCCTGTTCCAGCCCGCTTCCACCGTCTCCACCCATTCGGTTTCGGTGCGCATGGTGACACAGGGAACGCTGTGGAAATAGGCTTCTTTCTGCAATCCGCCCGAATCGGTAAAGACATGGCTCGCCCCGGCCAGCAACCGGTGAATATCGAAATACCCAACCGGCTCGATCAGCTTCATATTTTGAGGTTCAATACCATAGGCGGCAAGGGTGTTTCTGGTGCGTGGATGAACCGGAAAGACAATCGGCATTTCTTTGCCGAACGCTTCCAGATAGCCAATCATTTTGCGAAACAGCACTTCATTATCGGTGCTTTCGGCACGATGAATGGTGCACAGATTATAGCCCTTGTCTGCAACCCCTAAAGTATCGAGAATGGTCGATTGCTGCATGGCCCGTTGTTTGGCAAACAGCGTCGCATCGTACATCACATCGCCAACATGATGGACATTCTCGTTGACCCCCTCATCGGCAAGGTTTTTGATCGAGATACTGGTTGGACAAAACAACATCGCACTGATGTGATCGGCCATCACCCGGTTAATTTCTTCGGGCATTTTGCGATTGAACGAGCGCAGCCCGGCTTCCACATGTACCACAGGAATATGCAGTTTGACAGCTGCCAGTGCCCCGGCAAGCGTCGAATTGGTATCCCCATAAACCAGCACCATATCGGGCCTCTCATCAATAATGATCTGCTCCAGCCCCTCCAGCATACGGCCCGTCATCTGCCCCTGAGGACCGCCACCAATACCCAGATTGTGAACCGGAGCTGGAATATCCAGTTCGCGGAAAAATATTTCAGACATATTGTCATCAAAATGCTGGCCGGTATGAACGAGAATTTCCTGCAGGCTATCCTCCTGCGCAAAAGCACGACTGACCGCGCCCGCCTTGACAAATTGCGGCCTTGCTCCGACCACCGAGAGAATTTTTCTGGTCATCAGATGTTCCCGCTCACAGATATTTCTTAATATCAGGCATCAACGATACATGCTGTCTCATGCAACGTTGAATCTCGCCCATGTTTTCCTTGGTCCAGGCAATGGTCTTTTCCAGCCCCTCTTCAATCGTCACCTCGGCCCTAAAGTCCAGCTTTTCTGCCGCCTTGCCAGGGTCGCCGTAACGGGTGCCGGAGGTATCCCAGTCGCGGGCCGGTTTCAATTCAACCGGGGTTTCATTGCCGCTGATCCTGTTAATCAGTTCCGCCAGTTCACGGATCGAGGTTTCACGACCAGAGGCCAGATTATAAATTTCACCAACCTCGCCTTTAAGTGCACAGGCCATCAACCCGCGCGCCATATCTTCCACAAAGATAAAGTCGCGGGTTGAATTGCCCGCATTATCAAGCGGCAGCGACTCGCCCATGATGGATTTAAAAATGAACGTCGGCGTAACATTGCGCCAGACCGTATGCACCGTGCCACGCCAGCGCCCTGCCCCCAGCATCTCGCGCGGACCGTAAACATTTTGAAAGCGTGCCTTGACGAACGGCAGACCATATTGGCGGAAATAGAAATTGCCGTAAAACTCGCCAATGATTTTTGAGATTGAATAGGGGCTGTCATGATAAAGCGACACCGGCGCATCTTCCCTGGTCGCCTTGGCCTCACCATAGGTTTTTTCTGCAACCGCACACCCGGCCGCCGCATAAACCACCTTTTTCAGATTTTTAAAATCCTTCAAATGATCAAACAGCTTCAAAGTGGTGAGTGTGTTATTATCATGATCCATCAACGGGTCTTCAATAGAAGACTGGTTGCCATGATAGCAAGAGAGATGGAACACATAATCCAGATCCCTCGGCAATTCGCGTAAAATACGCTCATTGGTAATCGTCCCCGGCACAAATTTCACCGACTTATGATCGGGAAGATTAACCGGATCAGAAGAAATCAGATTATCAACGATCACCAATTGTTCAGGTTCCTGCGCGGCAATCATATGCGCCAGATTGGAACCGACAAAACCCGCCCCACCAACAATCAGTACTTTTGAACCTTTAAAGTCCTTGCGTTCTTCCACGATATTATTTTCCTTTCTCAGCCCGAGCACTTCAGGCTCCCCATATTTATTCAACACAATCGAGCCCATCAGGGCCCGCAACATCAGGCTCTGACCACGACGGCTTTTCCAGGCGTTGTGCTGGCCATTGCATTGCGCGTATCGATGACCAGACTGGCATGGTCAGCAATCAATTGCCAATCGGTCATGTCGTGATCCGTTGCAATCAGCACCACATCAAATTTTGACAGCGTCTCAGGCGAAAGTTCAACACATTTCAATCCGGTAAAGTGCGCATGTTCGCGGGTTGATGGAATTTCACTGATATGGGGGTCA
>JALSIJ010000153.1 GCA_026981655.1 Rhizobiaceae bacterium
AAAATGCGCCGGTTGAAACCCGTATTATGGCTGTGGATGATGCGATTGAAGCCGGGGCTATGGCGTTGTTCGGTGAAAAGTATGGGGATGAGGTTCGCGTTGTCAGCATGGGTTCTTCGGTGGACGATGAATCTTCCGATGCACCATATTCTGTGGAGCTTTGTGGCGGTACACATGTTCGCCAAACAGGAGATATTGGTCTTGTTACCATTCTGGCTGAAAATGCGGTTTCATCGGGTGTGCGCAGAATTGAAGCCCTGACGGGTGATGCGGCGCGGCTTCATTTGGAAGAGCAGCAAACCCGGCTCAAACAGATTTCCGATGTTTTGAAGGTTGCGCCTGCACAGGCGGCCGAACGTGTAGCAAATCTGGTGATTGATCGAAAAAAACTCGAACGAGAATTGGCCGATGTCAAAAAGAAGTTGGCAATGGGTGGCGGTGGCACCGCTGCAGCAAATGATGTTGTAAAACTTGCGACTCAGTCGGGTGAAGTAAGTTTCATGGGTCGGGTTATTGAAGATATTTCTGTCAAGGAGCTGAAGGGACTGGTTGATGAGAGCAAAAGGAGCATCGGCTCTGGTCTAGTAGCAATTTGTGCCAAGGCACCGGATGGAAAAGCCGGAATTGTTGTTGGTGTTACCGACGATTTGGTTGAGAAATTTAATGCGGTTGATCTGGTTCGGATTGGATCAGCTGCTGTGGGCGGCAAAGGTGGGGGCGGTCGACCAGATATGGCACAGGCCGGTGGACCTGATGGTGACAAAGCACAAGCTGCAATTGATGCCATTGCGGCCGAAATTTGCGGTTAATCCTATTTCGATTAAATCGACACAATAAAAAGGCCTCACTGTTTTTTCAGTGAAGCCTTGTTTTTTGAGCCATTAGATAAATCAGCCAACAGCTTTTTGTAAATTTTCATCAATTTTGTCGAGGAAGCCAGTGGTTGAAAGCCACTTTTGATCAGGGCCAATCAATAGCGCCAAGTCTTTTGTCATATGCCCGGTCTCAACCGTATCAATGCACACTTTTTCAAGTTTTAGTGCAAAGTCAGCCAGTGCCTGGTTTTCATCGAGTTTGGCCCGATGAGATAATCCACGGGTCCAGGCAAAGATTGATGCGATTGAATTGGTCGAGGTCTCTTCTCCGCGCTCATGTTGGCGAAAATGGCGGGTAACGGTGCCGTGGGCCGCTTCTGATTCAACAGTTTTTCCATCCGGTGTTGCCAAAACTGAGGTCATCAGGCCAAGAGAGCCAAATCCTTGCGCTACAATATCGGACTGCACATCGCCATCATAGTTTTTGCAGGCCCAAACATAGCCACCCGACCATTTCAGTGACGCGGCAACCATATCGTCTATCAAGCGATGTTCGTAAGTAATGCCGATTTCATCAAATTTGTCCTTAAACTCACTTTGAAAAACTTCTTCAAAAATATCCTTGAAACGGCCATCATAAACCTTAAGAATTGTATTCTTGGTGGACAGGTATACGGGTACTTTGCGCTGTAGGCCGTAGTTTAGCGATGCACGGGCAAAATCGTATATTGAGTTATCGAGATTATACATACCCATGGCGATGCCAGATGACGGGGCGTCAAATACATCGTAATCCAGCTGAGTTCCATCATCACCAACGAACTTCATGGTAATTTTTCCCTTACCGGGGAACTTGAAATCTGTTGCCCGGTATTGATCGCCATAGGCGTGGCGGCCAACGATGATTGGCTTTGTCCAACCGGGAACCAGTCGGGGGACGTTTTTCATGATAATAGGTTCGCGGAAAATTACGCCGCCGAGAATATTCCGAATTGTGCCGTTGGGTGAGCGCCACATTTTTTTAAGGCCAAACTCTTCAACCCTTGCTTCGTCCGGAGTGATGGTTGCGCATTTGACCCCGACACCATGTTTTTTGATTGCGTTGGCTGAATCAATGGTGATCTGGTCATCTGTTTTATCTCGAGACTGAATGCTGAGATCGTAATATTCAAGGTCGATATCCAGATAAGGGTGGATCAGCTTGTCTTTGATGATTTGCCAAATGATCCGTGTCATTTCATCGCCATCCAGTTCAACGACAGGATTGTTGACCTTGATTTTATTCATTTGTTCGCCTTTGAAGTATTAAATTTGGGGTGTGGGTTGGGTGGGAGCCTTCTTCCCACCAGTAATTTGTCTGTGAGATTTCCTATAGCATTCATGTGCGCATAGGCAAATAGTCAAAAAGTTTGATGGCTTTATTTCGCGAATAGAATTTGTGTTTTTCCGGTCTTACCAGTATGGGTTGCCACCATATAATAGTGCTGCCAAAATATAGGCCTGAAAAACATGTCTGGAACTGATTATCGACGCAAAATGATCACAGATGGCCCGGTCATTGTGCTGGTCAATCCGCAGTTGGGCGAGAATATTGGTACTGCTATTCGCGCGATGACCAATTTTGGATTGACTGAGCTGCGATTGGTAAATCCACGTGATGGCTGGCCCAGTGAAACTGCCAAGGCCGCCGCCGCCGGTGCCGACCATGTGGTAGAAGGTGCGCAGGTTTTTGATACACTTGAAGAAGCATTGCATGATATGTCTTTTGTATATGCAACCAGTGCCCGTAACCGGGATATGCTGAAACCGGTCAAAGGCCCAGGAGAAGCGATTGCTACATTGCGGTTGCGCCATCAACGAGGCGAAAAAACCGGAATTCTATTTGGCCGCGAAAGAGCTGGTCTTTCCAACGAGGAAATTGCGCTCGCTGACGAGATTGTTACGTTCCCCGTAAACCCTGCCTTTGCATCCCTTAATATCGCGCAGGCAGTGTTGCTGATGAGTTATGAATGGTTGCGTTCCGGCGATGCAGAAATTCCATTTGAAATTCCTGCCAGCGTGCCTGCAACCAAGGAAGACTTGTTCGGGTTCTATAATCATCTGGAAAACGCTTTGGAAAAAGAACGCTATTTTCGGCCCGAACATAAACGCCCTACAATGGTCGAAAACCTCAGAAACATATTTCATAAGGCGCAATTGTCGAGACAGGAAATTCATGCGCTTCGGGGTATGGTTGCAGCTTTAGAGGGGCGTAAAAACCGTCCGCGCAAAGACCGGGACGCTTAAAGAATTTTGACCTTGACTTCTAGTCGACATATGCGCGTTTGATTTTGACCAATACCCTAATCAAGGCTAAGGACAGATATGAGTATATTAGTCTTTGATTCCGGAATTGGCGGCTTAACCGTATTGCGCGAATTGCGGGTGCTGATGCCCGGTCGCCGGTTTATTTATGCTGTGGATGATGAGGGATTTCCCTATGGCGACTGGGAAGAAAAAGCGCTGATTGCTCGTATGAGCGACATTCTTGGAAAACTGATTGCGCAATATGCGCCAACTCTGGTCGTGATCGCCTGCAATACCGCATCGACCTTGATATTGCCAAGTCTGCGGGCTTCATATGATATTCCATTTGTGGGAACGGTTCCGGCAATTAAACCGGCGGCGGGGCGAACCTATTCAGGTCAGATATCCGTATTGGCGACACCGGGCACCGTAAAACGGGACTATACAAGAAACCTGATTGGTGAATTTGCCTCCAAGGTAAATGTACGTCTTGTTGGTGCGACCAGATTGGCGGCGATGGCTGAGGCCTATATGCTGGGCAAACCAATTGATGAAGAAGTCATAGCTGCGGAAATTGCCGATTGTTTTGTCGATCAGTATGGCGCGCGCACCGATGTTGTGGTGCTGGCCTGTACGCATTACCCGTTTTTAACCAATGTTTTTCGGCGGATGGCGCCCTGGCCGGTGGACTGGTTGGACCCGGCAGAAGCGATAGCGCGTCGCGCCATGTTCTTGGCAAACCGACAGCTTGGGCTTGGCGATAATATGAAAAAGCTGGCAATAAGCGCTTCCAATGGTGAAAAAGTGGAGTCCATCCACCAAGCTAAGTTGAAAGCTCATAAGCTGGAATTGTCGGGCAGTGGTATTGAGGATATCGCCATCTTTACCAGTGGTGTGCCAAGTTCGGCGATTGCAAGGTTGTTATCTGGTTTTGGGTTGTATAGTATTATGAATACGTAAGACGCTTTGATTAAAGGTATTTCTTTTATACCAACAGCCAACACCTTTGTTATTATACTTCGTTAATTGTATTTATTATGCTTGAAACAACTTTCAGGTGTTAAATTTGTATTGCAGGGCTAGAAATTGAACCTCTGTGGAGAAACAGAGGAGGTATTTGATCATGAAAACATTGATAATTCGGCTGTGGAGAAACCAGTCCGGTGCTACTGCGATTGAATATGGATTGATTGCTGCGTTGCTTTCAATAACCATATTAGGAACCGCATTGGGTTTGGGGGGCGGTATTGAAGCCCGATTTAACCAGGTGGATGCATTTGTTGCGCAATAGAATAATGCTTCATGCGCTTTGGATAAATCCTTTCTGAAAATACCGTCAGTTTTGGCTGACATGTCGTTACTTACCCGTTATAAACCCGCTTAATAATCCCCCGAAAAAGATTTGCGGAAAATATCCATGAGCACTACCCGGTCAAGCGCCGAACTTGATATGCGTCGCCGAAGAATTTTATTTCGTTGCTGGCATCGCGGCACTAAAGAAATGGATCTGGTTTTTGGTCGGTTTGCGGATAGTGAAATTGATTGCCTTTCGGAGGAAGAGCTTGATCAACTGGAAACTTTAATGGAGCATCCGGATCGGGATTTGTTCTCGTGGATTTCTGGTGAAGTGGCGCCACCTGCGGAAGTTCAAACCGGAACTTTTGATAAAATAATTGCTTTCACCAACTCTACAATATAGCTCGCTTTCAATGGCTTATAAATTTCTCACACGGCTCGATAATATTTTTGACAGTGATGCTGATAAGGTTCTCACTGGTGTACCGGATGGCTATGAGGCTTTGGTGCTGGCGAAGCTGGCGCGTGATGGCGATGGCACGAAATCTCACAAGCCAGTGGTCTTTGTTGCCCGTGATGGCCAGCGCATGGCAGATGTTGAGGCCTCACTGGTTTTTTTTGCACCGTGGCTACGCACTCTTTCTTTGCCCGCCTGGGATTGTTTGCCCTACGACCGGGTTTCGCCGGGGCAGGATTTAGCGGCAAGGCGAATTGCGGTATTGGCTGAAATTGCCAAAAGCACCAAAGCCGAAAAACCAACATTGATACTGACCACACCCAATGCGTTGGTGCAGCGCATTCCGCCACGTGAGTTTATGGCATCCCAGGTTATGCACGCGGCCAGCGGCAATCGCATCAATATGGACGAGTTGGTGCGTTGGCTGGAAGCAAACGGTTTTGGGCGTACGCCGACGGTGCGTGAAACCGGTGAATATGCGGTGCGTGGTGGAATACTCGATTTGTTTGCGCCAGGCGAAGAATTGCCTGTGCGATTGGACTTCTTTGGCGATACTCTGGAATCTGTCCGCACCTTTGACGCGGCAACCCAGCGAACATTGGCGCAGGCTAAAAGTCTTGATTTGGTGCCAATGAGCGAAGTTGTCTTGACCAAGGCCAGCATTGCCAGATTTCGCAATAATTATCTTTCAATGTTTGGAGCTGCAACCCGTGAAGATGCGCTCTATCTGGCGGTCAGTGAAGGGCGGCGCTATGCCGGCATGGAACATTGGCTGCCATTGTTCTTTGATGGGCTAGAAACATTATTTGATTATTTTGGTGACAATTCGATTGTGTTTGATCACCTTGCCCGCGAAGCCCTAAATGAGCGAAATGTTCAAATTAGCGATCACTTTGATGCGCGCCATCGTGCGCTTGAGGAGCAGGAAGCGCTGCATGATGATGGCAGCACGCCTTATAAGCCGGTTCCTGTTTCATCACTTTATTTGACCGCTGAGGAACTTGCACATCATCTCGATGGTGTGGGGCTTACCACATTGTCGCCCTTTGATACGATGGATTCAGAGGCGAAACGGGTGATTTCGCTCGATGGACGGGCGGGACGTTCATTTGCTACAGAACGCTCCAGCCAGTCTGCGAATATTTATGATGCTCTAATTGAGCATATGAGCGACTTGCGCAAACTGGGTAAAACGCCAGTAATAGCCTCCTGGTCAAAGGGTTCGCGCGAACGTATGCTGCATGTTTTGCAGGAGCACGGGCTTGAGCGGGCGCAGTTAATTGACGGATTTGGTGAGATTGAAACCCTTGCTAAAGGTGCATGTGGCCTTGCAATATTAAAACTTGAAGCCGGATTTGAAACTGAAAATTTCTGCATCATTGGTGAGCAGGATATTTTGGGTGATCGACTGGTTCGTCGCCGTTCAAAATCCCGCAAGGGAGCAGAGTTTTTATCTGAGGTCACAGGGCTTAATGAGGGCGATGTGGTGGTTCATGTGGACCACGGTATTGCGCGATTTGCCGGGCTTCGTACAATTGAGGCCGCCGGTGCGCCGCATGATTGTCTGGAATTGCATTATGCCGGTTCTGATCGGCTGTTTTTGCCGGTCGAAAATATTGAACTTCTATCGCGTTACGGTTCTGCAGATACTGAAGTTCAGCTGGACAAGCTTGGTGGTGGTAATTGGCAAGCACGCAAGGCCAAGCTTAAAAAGCAACTGTTGGAAATGGCCGATGCCCTGATAAAAACGGCAGCGGAACGGTTGCTGAAAACCACCGAGCCATTGGTTTTGCAAGAGGGGCTTTATGATGAATTTGCCTCTCGTTTTCCCTATGAGGAAACTGAAGACCAGTTGGGCGCAATTGATGCTGTCCTTGATGATCTGGCAAAGGGCCGCGCTATGGATCGGCTGATTTGTGGCGATGTGGGTTTTGGCAAAACCGAAGTTGCCTTGCGGGCGGCGTTTGTTGCGGCAATGGCAGGTATTCAGGTTGCCGTTGTGGTGCCAACAACCCTGCTTGCCCGGCAGCATTATAAAACCTTTGTGGATCGTTTTCACGGACTCCCAATCAAGATTGCCCAGGCATCCAGATTGGTGGGCGCGAAAGCGCTGAGTGCCGCCAAAGAGGGTGTTGCCGATGGTACAGTTGATATTATTGTTGGCACCCATGCGCTGCTCGGAAAGTCGATAAAGTTTCGCAATCTGGGATTGCTGATTATTGATGAAGAACAGCGCTTTGGGGTGAAACACAAAGAGCGCCTAAAAGAACTGCGGTCAAATGTACATGTACTAACCCTTTCCGCAACGCCCATTCCGCGCACGCTGCAACTGGCGCTGACCGGGGTGCGAGAATTGTCGTTGATTACCACGGCTCCGGTGGACAGGCTTGCGGTTAGAACTTTTATTTCGCCCTTTGATGGGTTGGTTGTGCGTGAGGCCCTATTGCGTGAGCGCTATCGTGGCGGGCAAAGTTTCTATGTCTGCCCGCGGGTTTCTGA
The DNA here is from genome assembly GCA_026981655.1 of Rhizobiaceae bacterium. Taxonomy (GTDB): domain Bacteria; phylum Pseudomonadota; class Alphaproteobacteria; order Rhizobiales; family Rhizobiaceae; genus SZUA-100. The sequence goes on from JALSIJ010000153.1 coordinate 7,354, forward strand.
CCTGGCTGAGCGGTTGGAATGGCTTCAATCCCAGACGCCGGAACTAAAAGTGGCGGTTGCACACGGGCAGATGGCCTCCGGTGAATTGGAAGATGTGATGAATGCCTTTTATGACGGGCAGTTTGATGTGTTGCTTTCAACCACGATTGTTGAATCCGGTCTTGATATTCCAACCGCAAATACAATGATTGTGCACCGGGCTGATATGTTTGGCCTGGCGCAGCTTTATCAATTGCGGGGCAGGGTGGGGCGCTCCAAAACTCGCGCCTATGCCTTGTTTACAATGCCTGCAAACCGGGTGCTGACCGCGACTGCAGAACGGCGGTTAAAGGTACTTCAATCGCTGGATACATTGGGTGCGGGTTTTCAACTGGCGAGCCATGATTTGGATATTCGCGGGGCCGGAAATCTGCTTGGCGAAGAGCAGTCGGGGCAAATTCGTGAAGTTGGATATGAGCTTTACCAGCAAATGCTGGAGGAGGCGGTTGCGCAGTTGAAAGACGGTGATGAGACATTTAGCGAAGGCAAGTGGTCGCCGCAGATTTCTGTTGGCACCACCGTGCTTATTCCTGAACATTATGTGCCGGATTTGACCCTTCGAATGGGGCTGTACAAACGGCTGGCCGATCTCGATCAGGCGGTTGATATAGATGCATTTGGTGCGGAAATGATCGACCGTTTTGGCCCGTTGCCGGATGAGGTTGATCATCTGTTAAAAATTGTTTTTGTAAAATCACTTTGCCGTCGGGCCAATGTGGAAAAACTGGATGCCGGACCAAAAGGCGTTGTGATTGCTTTCCGCGACAAGGAATTTTCCAATCCTGCCGGTCTGATTAAATATATTTCCGAACAGGGTGTGCTGGCGAAAATTCGGCCTGATCAAAGTGTGTTTTTTGCCCGCGATTGGCCAACGCCCGATAAGCGATTGCGAGGGTCTGCGGTGATTATGACCAAGCTAGCCAAACTTGCGGAAGAAGTTTAGAATCTCCGGGTTGAGAAGTGCGGTCTAGAGTTGGCCTTTCTGCGTGATTTGAGCGCTCCCATTTTAAAATGGAAGCACTCAAGAAAGAATTCCTCTGTGTTATTCAACGATTCCAGCCATACCGTTTTTGCGGTTGACTTCGACCTTGAACAGGAATTCCCCCTTGGGAGAGACCACATTGACAATTGCCGTGCCGGGCTTGCCTTCTGCGCCATTGGCAACATCACCTGCCATTAGATTTGAAAATCCGTGTTTTGCCAGACGCCCATCAACCATGCGTTTGATGTCGGCATTGGAATAGGGCTTTTTGCGGGTCATGAACATTTTGCCCATCATCTTTTTACGCATTTTCATCATGCCCTGCATCTTCATCATGGAACTCTTGGCCATCCCTTGGCCCATCCCTTGGCCCATCCCCATGCCCATCCCCTGACCCATTCCCTTTTTCATTCCGGCACTTTTACCTTGCTTGTTCATTGAACCGGATTGTTTCATGCTATTGTCATGGCCCATAGTTTCGCTTTGTTGGGCATTTGCGGAAGTTGCAAGTGGTATGAATAATGCCATAACCAATATAGCGGCGGCATTTTGAACTGATCGTTTTGTCATGAGAATTGATCCTTCAAATTTTTAGATTTTGTGAATGTAATAACCCGACCAAAATCATCAGGTGGACGGACTTTGGTCCTTCCCGTCGGTGGAGGGTCAATGCATTGCCGCATTAAGAATTTTTAATATTTGAGTGGAAAATGCCGACTATTTGATCAGGTGCCAACACTCAATATTTATGTAGTAATTTGTATTGGGGGCGGTTAATCCCGCAGGATCATCCGGTCGCCGCGCACTTCATAGGATGAAAGTGTTCCAAGGAAACTCATGCCAAGCAGGTTGCTGCTTAAGGCACCGGGTGCTGATACCAAAACAGATTGGTTTGAGCGGCTGATAGAACCGATTGCCATTACATCAATACGGGCATGAGCCGCCATTGCCCGGCCATTTGCGGTTGATACCGGCACGGTGAAGGAAAGCCGGTCTTGATCAATGCCAATGCGGATTGCATCCTTGTAGCTCAGCACTACGCTGCTGGCGCCCGTATCAAGCAGAAAACGCACTGGCTTTCCGTTGATTGAGGCGCGAACTTCAAAGTGGCCGGAATTGGAACGAATAAGAGTTACCTTTTGGCGACCATCATCACCAACGCGAGAAATCGGGCTACCGGGTAGCAGCCCACCGGTTATCCGACTGGCAAAATCTTGCGCTTCATAGCGAAATAGATAGGCGGTCATCAGGGTGAGGATTATCACGGCCCAGATTACCAATTGCCGAGCCACATCGCCAAATTTCATGCCACGCCCCATAATACCTGCTGCAAGCAGAGCGCCCCAGATGCTCATATATACGGCACCGCCGAACTGGCTGTTTTCCATCCCAAAAACGGTGTTTTGATCGTGATTGACAATTAGAGCAATCAGCGCGAAGCCCAAAAGAGCCATAAATATCCAAAATGGCTTGCCCATATTATGACTGGCCCTTAGCTGATGTGGCGCGATTGGCAGCCATTTGGCGGCGTTTGGTCAGGCGCTTAGGCCGGCGTTCCAGTTTATCCACTCTAGCTGATAGTTCTTGCATAAGCGTGGTGCGTTGCTGGTCGCTATATTTCGTCCAGTCAGCAATTTCATCACGGGTTCGCCCGCAACCATAGCAATGGCCGCTCTTTGGTTCCAGCACGCAAACAAGAATGCAGGGTGTCTCTATCTGAATCATGCGGGCCAGTTTCCTGAAATCAAGTTGTGGGGGACTATGTAGCGATTATTATCGCCAACAAAAGACCAAGCTCCGATATTTTTTTTGTAGCACCAAGACTATCCCCCGTATGGCCACCGATTTGGACGTGGCTGATCCGGGTGAAGCCAAGCATTAATGCCCAGCAAACAGCCAAAGATACAATTGCGGCGAGGACGTCAATTGCGGGCCAAAGCAGTAGTGAGGCAAGTAAAAACCCGATTATGCAGGTCTGTTTGGCGGTCTCTTGCGTTGGTATGCCAAGTTTGGTTGACAATCCGCCTTCGTTCCTTGCGGCTGGTTCCATCGCCCAGGGCCAAACCATAATGCTGGTGGAAGCAATATTTGCGGCCAGCAATACAGCCAGGAACTGGCTGGTTGATAATGCTGTTGCAAGTTCTGCGTAGAGCGCGACTTGCAGGCCTATTGCCAAAATGAGCGCGCAGCCGCCAAATGTGCCGATCTGACTATCGCGCATTATTTTCAGTTTCTGCTCACGACCTGTACCACCACCAAATCCATCGGCAATGTCTGCAAGCGCATCCTCATGCAGGGCGCCGGTTGTTAATATAAATGCGATGACTACGAGAATAGAAGAAATTATTGGCGTAAGCCCAAATGTGGCTGCAAGAAAATAAGTAAATGCTGCCGGTAGAGCGACAATTATCGCTGCGGATCCGAAAAATTTCGCTGTCCTTTCAAAGGATGCCGATGCCTCATCTCTTTCATCTTTAGTGCTTATTCGTTCCAAAAATTGGTTGAGCGGCAGTCGCGACAAAAACATGGCCGCCGAAATGGTCGGAACCAGAAAGTCGCGTTTAAGGTTGTTGATAGTATTTATTGCGGGCATAAATGATGATTGCTTATGATCTTTGGTTGATTTAAACCTTTGCGACGGTACAAAGACGCATGTATGGCGGCTTTATCCCACTACAATGTCTATTCGTCAAATTTCCTGAAAACACTCAGTTGTGAGCGAAATATATGTCCCAGTCCGGCCTTCCATTTGATGATATTCGTGAATTAATTCGTACCATGCCTGGCCCTGATACGTCGGCTGCACAAAAGGTTGCAGAGCGCGATGCCATGTTGACCAAGCCGCCCGGTGCTCTTGGTCGACTTGAGGACATCGCAATCTGGCTGGCAAGTTGGACCGGCAGGCCGCCGGAAATTTCCCGACCGCTGGTAGCAATTTTTGCCGGCAATCATGGAGTGACGGCGCGCGGGGTTTCACCGTTTCCATCTGAAGTGACCGCACAGATGGTGGCGAATTTCAGTGCCGGCGGTGCGGCGATCAACCAGATATGCGCGGCCTATGATTTGGGCCTGAAAGTTTTTGATCTGGCACTGGAAATTCCAACCGGTGATATTTCCAAAGAAGCTGCGATGGATGAGAAAAACTGCGCGGCAACAATGGCTTATGGTATGGAGGCCATTGCCGGTGGAACCGATTTGCTCTGTATCGGTGAGATGGGCATCGGCAATACGACCATTGCGGCGGCAATTTTTTATGCATTGTTTGGTGGTTCGGCAAAAGACTGGGTTGGACCGGGTGCGGGTTCAAATAGTGCCGGTGTTGAGCGCAAGGCTGAGGTGATTGAAGAGGCGATCGAATTGCACAAGCATCATCTTAACGACCCGCTTGAGGTGCTTCGACGGCTTGGCGGGCGTGAATTTGCCGCAATGGCTGGAGCAATATTAGCTGGGCGTATGCAGCGGGTGCCGGTGATTATTGATGGTTATGTTGCGACAGCTGCTGCTGCTATATTGCATGCGGCAGACCCGACTGCATTGGATCATTGTATCATCGGTCATGTTTCAGCTGAACCAGCTCATATAAAGGCGGTTAAAAAACTTGGCAAAGAACCTCTGCTGGATTTGGGTATGCGCCTGGGCGAGGGGTCTGGGGCTGCAATTGCTGCCGGTGTTGTGAAAGCCGCAGCACTTTGTCATTCCGGTATGGCGACATTTGATTCTGCTGGGGTCAGCAACAAAGAATAGCCAGAGTCTGAACTTATTTAAGAATATGCGTTGCACAGCCGCATTCCTAATTGAGCGCAGACCCTAAATATTATGGGTTATTTTGCGACTTTTGAATAATGAGTTTCTAGCCCTTTTGCCCGGTTCCGGGGTGGTCATCTCCGGGCTTTCCTGTGGCACTGGCGGCATTACTTCCATAATCCTGTTGCTCGGCAGTGTGATAATGACTTCGGTGCCGGCGCGTAATTTTGACTTTAACTCGAACGTTCCATCGTGCTTATCCATAAGAGCCTGAACGATGGGCAGGCCCAGGCCCGTACCTTGTTCGGCGCTTTTAATGGCGATGGAGCCTTGTCCAAATGATGAAAGTACGATTGGAATTTCTTCTTCCGGTATTCCAGGACCATTGTCGCGGATTGATACGTATTGACCACCGCCTGCTGTCCAGCCAATCTTGATCCAGATATGGCCATTGGTAGGGGTGAATTTAAGTGCGTTTGCCAAAAGGTTTAAGATAACCTGCCGGATTGCCCGTTCATCCGCCCACACTCTCGGTAGTTTTTGTTCGATGTGCTTGGAAATTGTGATGTTTTTATTTTTTGCTTTCAAATTGATCAACTGCTCGCAGTCGGCGACAATATCATTAAAAAATACAGCTTCCTCATTGAGGTTATAACGACCTGCCTCAACCCTTGATAGATCAAGTATCTCGTTGATGAGCGCCAATAGATGGGTGCCTGAATCGTGAATGTCGCTGAGATATTCGCGGTAGTGATTGTTTTCAAGCGGGCCAAGAACCTCCTTGACCATCATTTCGGAAAAACCAAGAATTGCATTGAGCGGGGTTCTTAGTTCGTGGCTCATGGTTGCCAGAAAACGGGATTTTGCGAGATTGGCTTCCTCGGCCCGCCGCCTTGCTTCATCGGATATAGCACTTGCGGTTTCCAGCTCGGCGATCAATTCATCTTTCTCCGCCTGATTTTTTAAACTGGTGCGCAAATTGTAGTAAAGCCGGTTTGCCAAAATGCTGAAAAATACCTGCGCACTGATCAGAACAGCCGCCATTGTCAGGGAAATTGGATCCAAATCTATCAGTAGTCTGATGGCCAACAGTATTACCGCTGGCGCAACGGCAATGGTTGCTGCAAGCCGAAGGGTGAATGATGTTATCGTTATGAATGCCATAACGCATAGCAATATTGAAAATTGAATGACGCCAATGCTTACAATTGTTATTTCGGTTTGTATCGGAATGAATAAAATTGCCCAACCAATGCCAATCAGCGGAACAATTCGTTTGTAAAACCGGTGCCAGTAATTGCAGTCAATCTCTGCGAGATCAATTGCAAGTAGCTTGCGTGATGCTTTTAGAAAAATTCCATACACCACCATCATGGCGCATATCCAACTTATCGCCAATAATGTGCCGAGCCAATTTATACTTACAAGCCCGACTGCCATGATAATGGAGGGGAAGAGGTAAATCGCGTTGATTTGATTGCGCGCAAACGCCTGAAGCAATTCACGGTCAAACTTTTTCACATTGGGTTTAAACGAGTTTAGACGGTTTCGAACATCGTTTACCGTGTGAGCAGACCTGTTGCCGCGTTTGGTGCGATCGACAATATTTTTATCTGTGCCGGTGGATTGCGGAATACTCATGGATACAAATGCTTCAGATGTGTTAATTATTGATGGTACAAACAAAATCTGCCCTAGTTTGATAATCATTCACAAGTTAGAAATATTCGTTAACGAGGCCCGTCCAGGAGACGATTTTGGCAGGATTTTATCGAAGCCGACGAAAGAGATTTTATTTGTTGGTTGATGTTGTATCAATTTTTATATTGTTGGTTTTGGTGCTCATTGTTTATCGCTATGGGGCGACACAGGATCCAACAATTGGAAAAGCCTATATTATTGATGGTGATACGGTGAAAATTGCCGAAACATCCATTCGGTTGGAAGGGATTGACGCGCCAGAACGCAGACAAAAATGTTTCAAAGGCAACCAACCCTATTCCTGCGGAATTGCATCTACAAATGCTTTGAAGAAAATGGTCCGCGGTAGACGATTAAACTGTGACGGATGGCAAAAAGACATTTATCAACGGCTGCTGGCCACCTGCTATGTGAGGGGGGAAGACAAAAGCCTGCCCTCTCTCAACCAAAGAATGGTGCGCATGGGATGGGCTGTTTCCTATAATGACTACCGGGCAGATCAGGCTTATGCACGCGCAAACAGGCTTGGAATTTGGCGAGGAAACTTCCAACTCCCCTCAGATTGGCGGCGTGAAAATAAACGCAGCGGCATGATTGACGAAACCTATATGAATTTTGTTTGGCAATGGATGAAAAACATTGCAGGGTTATGATCTTATTACTTCAGCAATCTTGATACTGGATTATCCAAATGAAACTATATGACGGCGGACAGGCTCCAAACCCCAGACGAGTGCGAATATTTCTGGCTGAAAAATCAATTGAAGTACCGCTGGTTCCGGTGGATATGACAGCGCTTGAGCATAAATCTGAAATGGTCACTTCGCGCAATCCGCTGCAACGGCTGCCGGTTCTGGAATTGGATGATGGAACAATCCTCACCGAAACCGTCGCTATTTGTCGTTATTTTGAGGAATTGAACCCCGAGCCACCTCTCATGGGCATTGATGCGCTCGATAAGGCTATTGTTGAAATGTGGTCTAGGCGGATTGAATTTCATTTATTGATGCCTGTGGGGCATGCGTTTCGACACCTGCACCCGGCGATGAAAGAGTGGGAGGTGCCGCAAGTTGCTGAATGGGGCGATGCAAACAAGTCAAAGGCTGTTGAGTTTATGAAATGGCTGGATCAGGAACTGGGTAGACGAGAATTTATAGCCGGTGAGCGATATACCATTGCCGATATAACCGCGATGATCTCGGTTGATTTTATGAAACCGGCCCGTATTCAGGTTCCTGAGAGTTTCGAAAATCTGCTGCGTTGGTATAAATCCGTATCTTCCCGGCCAAGCGCGCGGGCATGAGCAATGGCTGCTGCTGCAGATTTGGATATATTGGCGCGTGAAATTGCCCAATGCCGAATTTGTGTAGAAAACCCTATATCGAGCCCATTGCCGCATGAGCCACGACCAGTGGTGCAATTATCCTCAACCGCCAGATTGTGTATCGCCGGGCAGGCGCCGGGCGCTCGTGTGCATGAAAGCGGCAAGCCATTTACCGACCGTTCCGGTGACCGGCTTCGCAACTGGATGGGGATTGGTGAGGTTGATTTTTATGATGCGGATAAACTGGCAATTGTTCCGATGGGATTTTGTTTTCCGGGTAATGACGCCAAAGGTGGCGATCTTCCACCGCGCAAAGAATGTGCGCCAAGATGGCATGATGCGTTATTTTCATCCATGCCTAAACTGGAATTGATTTTGGTGATCGGCCAATATGCGCAGCATTGGCATTTGCAAAATGAACGCTCTAAAACTCTGACTGAAACGGTGCAGAATTGGCGTAATTTGTTTGATCGTCCAGGGAAACCAACAGTGTTGCCACTGCCTCATCCATCGTGGCGTAATAGTGGTTGGTTGCGCAAGAACCCGTGGTTCGAGACAGATTTGTTGCCAGTTTTGAAATCTGAAGTGCGGCGCCTGATTTAAGTTGTTAGAATTTTTTACTGAATAATTGCTTAATTTTGTTGATTTTATTCCAATAATTTACTGGTATGCGCGCTTTCACGAAAAGTAATTTTATAGGAGGCGTTTGATGGATCGTATGGACAGGAAAATTCTCGCTTTGTTGCAGGAGGACGCAACAATGCCGGTTGCTGAAATCGGTAAGCGGGTGGGACTTTCCACAACGCCTTGCTGGAGGCGCATTCAAAAATTTGAAGAGGACGGCGTCATCAAGAGGCGCGTCGCTGTGCTCGATCCTGAAAAAGTAAATACCAATGTCACTGTTTTTGTGTCAATTCGAACTTCTGAACATTCTGACGACTGGTTGAAAAACTTTGCCAAGGTGGTGAGCGAATTTCCAGAGGTGGTTGAATTTTACCGAATGAGTGGTGATGTGGATTATCTGTTGCGGGTGGTGGTGCCCGATATTGCCGCATATGATGCGTTTTACAAGCGCATGATCGCGAAGGTAAATATCCTTGATGTGAGCTCCAGTTTTGCGATGGAGCCGATTAAAAATACCACCAGCCTGCCGCTCGGCTATATGAATGTAGACGGTTAGATTTAACTCAATCCTAAGCGCGTTTGGCCCATTGATACTAAAATGGGCTTTTCCTGCCAGCGTTTCGCGTTGCTCAATGTGCTACTTGAGTTTGCCCGGCCTCCACGTGGGCGATGCATTCGCATCGGGCTGCTCTACGCAGCCTGACTGCTTCCATGTAAACATGAAAGCGTCTAACTGTTTTTTTCCAATCGGGCGAGCAGTGATGAGGTATCCCATCTATTGCCGCCCATTGCTTGTACTTCGGCGTAATATTGGTCAACGGCCGCAGTAACCGGCAGGCTTGCGCCGTTCTTTCTGGCTTCCGCCAGGCAGATGGACAGGTCTTTTCGCATCCAATCTACTGCGAATCCGTGTTCATAATGGCCATCATTCATGGTCTTATAGCGATTTTCCATTTGCCAGGAGCCTGCGGCACCTTTTGAAATTACTTCTATAACCTTTTCAATATCTAACCCGGATTTCTTACCAAAATGGATTGATTCTGATAACCCTTGTACAAGCCCGGCAATGCAGATTTGGTTCATCATTTTGGTCAATTGGCCAGCC
>JALSIJ010000154.1 GCA_026981655.1 Rhizobiaceae bacterium
GCCGGATGCGTCCAACATTTCAAATGTTGATGATTATAAAGTTGTTAGCAAGCTCATTGAGCTGATCACTGAAAACTGGCGCGATCAACCGCAGCTGGAAGTGCTGGCCGAGGCGGTTAATCTTTCCACCACCCAGTTACAAAAGACCTTTACCCGCTGGGCGGGCTTGAGCCCGAAAGCATTTTTACAAGCCGTCACACTGGACCATGCAAAACGTCTGCTGGAAAGCGATTTGCCGCTTCTGGATGCATCCTTTGAATTGGGTCTTTCCGGCCCGGGCCGATTGCATGATCTTTTTGTCACCCATGAGGCGATGTCGCCGGGTGTATATAAAGCAAAAGGCGAAGGGCTTGAAATATATTATGGATTTCATCCAAGTCCATTTGGCACATCGCTGATAATGGCGACCGAGCGGGGCATGTCTGGCATGGCATTTTGCGATGAGGGCAAGGAAAAGTCCGCGTTTGAAGATATGAGTTCTCGTTGGCCTAAAGCCAGGTATATTGAAAATATTGCGCTCACCGCTCCTTACGCAGACCGTAGTTTTCATCCACAAAACTGGCAAAAAGATCAGCAGTTACGCATCGTGTTGATCGGCACTGATTTCCAGATCAGGGTATGGGAAGGCCTGATGAAACTACCCGTTGGCACTGCCACAAGTTATTCCGATCTTGCTGCCCGCATTGGCAAACCCGAAGCGCCACGCGCAGTTGGTGCAGCGGTTGGAAGAAACCCAATTTCATTCGTGGTTCCCTGCCACAGGGTCATGGGTAAATCCGGTAACTTAACCGGCTATCATTGGGGCATTACCCGCAAGCGCGCCATGCTTGGTTGGGAAGCCGGTATTACAACTTGAATATAACTTGAGAAACTATCATCCAATTTGCCTTTTCAACGGCGACAAAAGGTGCCTATCATACCTTCCTGTTAATGGGAGGATAGAATGAATTTAACAAAAACAAGAACATTTTTAACCGGACTGGCAGTGTCCACGGCGGTAATAATGAGCAGTTCAATGGCACATAGTGAAAATCTACCGATCGTATTTGTGCACGGCGATAGCGATACATCGGCATTGTGGATCACCCAAATGTGGCGGTTTGAATCAAATGGATATGCGGCAGAGAAAATGTTTGCGCTTGATTTGGCGCATCCCGGTGCTCCGCAAGACAACACCAAAAAAGAAGACAATCGCTCAACCACCAAAGATGCTGCAACTGCACTTGGTGCCGTGGTTGACAGGGCGCTTAAATCTACAGGTGCTGCAAAAGTGGCACTTGTGGGCAATTCTCGCGGCTGTAGTACCATTCGCAATTATGTCAAAAACTTTGGCGGTGCGGCAAAAGTTGCCAAAATGGTTATGACCGGCTGCGTCTATAATGGCGTATTCAATTTTCCAGGCGCCGCTGAAGGTAGTGAGTATAACGCGTCTGGCACTTTTTTGAAAACGCTCAATGCCGGTGTTATTATTCCTGACGGCGTTCAGGTATCAACCATTCGTTCCGATAAGTTTGATCTATACAACCAACCAATGGGTGATTTTATCGGCATGGCCGGAAAACCAATCGGCGGAAATTATACCGGTCCTGAGCTTAAAGGCGCCATAAACCATATGATTCCTAATGCTGATCATCGTGAAACGGCCTTTTCACCCGAGGCATTTTCGCTGATTTATGAGGCAGTAACCGGAAGCAAGCCAAAAACAACTGATATTGCTGCTGAAAAAACCGTTGCCCTAAATGGCAAAGTATCTGGTTGGGCCAATGCAAGACCAACCAACATGCCGCTGGTCGGTGCAAAAGTGTCCGTTTATAAAACTGATTCGGCAACCGGCAAACGCATGGGCGATGCGGTTCATGAAAAGGTAATTGGTGAAAATGGCCAATGGGGACCGTTTAATGGTGCTTCTGATGCGACATATGAATTCGTCATTTCTGCTGATGGGCATCCGACAACGCATATTTATCGCTCTGCCTTTCCGCGTTCCTCTGCTTTTGTAAACCTGCGGCTTTACCCGCTTGAAGGTGATGCGCTGAAGGCCAAAAATTCACTCGGCATGATGCGTCCGCGCGGTTATTATGGTGCTCGTCAGGACAAGATTGAGTTTGATGGGAAAACGGCCAAAGGCCTGATTGATCATGATGTGCCGGCCAACTGGAAAGTATTTTCCAATTCTGACAATGTTGTATCTGTTACCGGGTCATTCAATGGTGAAAAGATCACCGGTCAAACATGGCCGGTTGCTGGCCACGCAGCCTGGCTGGAGCTGACCTATTAAAAGCTGATTTTTTTTGATGGGAAATGCGGGCTGCAGGTGTTGTAAAACCTGCGGCCCGTTTCTATTTTATCTGATCCAGTTATATTAAAGCTGAACGCAGTAAATTGCGCCAATTTCATTAGAGTGTATCCGTTTTGACAGTCACGCTCTATTTTCTTTCGCTCACGGCCATTTGGTGCTACGCACCAGCCTCCGCGGGAGCGATGCATTCGCATCGGGCCGCTCTTCGCAGCCTGACTGCTTCCATGCACACATGACGCAGTCTAACAACAAGTCTGTCATGCTCAATATATATATTTCACTTACATTGGTTTGCGCCAGCATTGCATTTGGGTTGGGCCTTAGCCTGCCATTAATACAATTTGAAAAATTCTATTTTTTCTCCGAATCACCTTCACTCATTCAACTGGTATATGGCTTGTGGGTCGAAGGAGATCTCGCCATTGCAATACTGGTGGCGATATTTTCGATTATCTCGCCTTTTGTCAAAATGCTGATCGTGGTTCATACGGCAACAGAACCAAGCCGCCGCCAATTTCCCCGCTGGCTTTCATATCTGTCAAAATGGTCGATGATGGATGTTTTGCTGGTGGCGCTGATAATTTTTGGCGCCAAAACCTCTGGCATTGCAACCGCAATTGCCCAACCGGGCATTTGGTTTTACGCAAGTGCTGCCATTTTGAGCGTAATTGCGGCGGAACTTCTAAAGATCAGAAGCAAGAACTCAGGAGAGTAGCGTACTGGCGGGCGCATGGGTGGCGATCGGCGACTGGCGCGGATTGACGGCTTTTACGGTGCAGCCTTCAGCCGAATATTGCTGTAATTTGGTGCGCAATGTGCGGCTTGAAATGCCCAGAATATCGGCGGCATAGGTACGATTTCCACCACAATGGGTAAGTGTTTGCAATATCAAGGCACGCTCCATATCACATAGTCTTTGTCCAATGCGCACCGGGTCTTTTTCATTACCAAGCCATGCAGATGGATCATTTTCCGGGGTTAGGCGGGTGCCAACCATTTGGGAATTTTCAACATACTCGCTGGCAGGCATCGCCTCTGGCTGTATTATAATCGGCACGGTAATGCCAAGTGCCGACAAACTTTCGGTTAATTCATCAACATTGATTTCCGATCCACAAATCAACAAATCTGCGACAGAACCCGAATCCAGCTCTTCAACAACCTGGCGGGCATTTGCCACCCAGGAAATAGCGGCGCTTCTGTCACTTAAATAAAAGTCAGTGCCAATTGAGGATTTTTCCCCGGAACCAGAATTGAAGTTACCAATTATGGTGATCTGCATTTTGTCGCCCTATTTTTGTAGAACCAATTATCTGGAAGCCCAGCTGGTCAATTTTGTCCTGCTGAATAAAATTTTGACTGATTATGGTAAACCGCTGGTTAATTTGACGAGGGAATATGGAATTTAGAAAATAAAACGCAAAGAGGGCCACCCAACAGGCAGCCCTTTTTGAAAAACGGACATTATTCAGACAGCTTTGTCGAACAATCTAAACCAGACGCTGCTTAATTAGGATAAAGACCCAAAATGAGCGTCGGGTATACTAATGTCTGTATTGTTGAATTCTGGTGGTTCTTAAACCGGCCAGTCCATGACCATCAATTGATGCCTGCCAGGACAAAAACTCTTCAACCGTCAAAGTATATCGGGTGCAAGCTTCATCTAGGCTTAGTAGTCCGCCGCGAACAGCTGCAACAACTTCCGCCTTTCGACGAATTACCCATCGCTTTGTTGATGTGGGTGGAAGGTCCGCAACGGTCAAAGGTGATCCATCGGGGCCTATTACATATTTTACGCGTGGACGCATTAATTCGGTCATTCTACTCTCTACTCAATACACTACAAACAGATCTGACTAAAGACACCCTACGCGGAACGACTTAATAATTGTTAAAGCTGCCATCAACATTTTAGTAAGGATTGTTAATGGTTTAGGGTCCGGGCCCAAAGTAACTATTGGAGTGTTGTTTGAATGAAGTAGATTGACCGCTTAGGACCTGTTGACAAACTGGGTTTAGAGCGCGGTATGAAGAAAAATCCTTCAGAACAAGAAGAAAAACAGCAGACAGGGCAATCCCTTTCAATGTTTTTCGACGCAATTATGAGTGATTTTACTCATATCCTTTGGACGCGAGCAGAATTGATAAAAATCGATTGAACGGAAAATATAGTGGGGCGATACGGGTATTACTCAAAGAGCCAAATATCTGGCCGCGCATCCTATATCAATCTGCCACCAATTTGACGACAGTGTCGATTGTGCCTGGCCTGCAGCATCTGCAAATTTAATAGGCGCCAATCTATTCTGTTGACTGTTCACTATCGCCGGTGTCTGCACTTTCATCATCGGCCTGTAGGTCTGAAAGTTTAGGGCCACCCTTGGCAACACCAACCATTGCAGGCCGCAAAACCCGATTACCAATTTTATAGCCTTCCTGAATAACTTCGCAGACCGTATTATTGGGAACTTCAGGATTGGGCACTTCAAACATAGCCTGATGGAAATTCGGATCGAATTTCTCGCCTTTCGGATCCAGCTTTTTTACGCCATTTTTTTCCAATGTGGAGAGCATATCGCGCTCGGTCATTTCCACACCTTCGATTAATGCAAGAAAGCCCTTGTCGCCAGCCGCCTTGGCCTCATCTGGTACCGCCTCGATTGCACGGCGCAGATTGTCGCTGACACTCAGCATATCACGGGCAAAATTGGCGGCCGAATAAGTTTTTGCATCCGTAACCTCTTTGGCGGTACGGCGGCGCAGGTTTTCCATCTCTGCTACCGTACGCAGCATCTTGTCTTTGGTTTCCTCAAGCTCGGCCTGCAATTCCTTAATAATGTTATGCATGGCCTCAACAGGGTCCTTTGGAGTATCAACACCCTTTTCCTGGGCCTCTTCAGCTTCCAATGCATCAAACTCTGCCTGCTCTTCAGCAGCCAGGCGCTCTTCCTCTTCTTGCAGATCATCAAACAATTCGTCTTCGTGACTACGGTTACCCGACATATTCTATTCCACCACAAGCAATTAAAGGGATTGTCATTCAGGCAGGCATATCAGCTTTTGCAGCAGAAAAATCAAGAGGTGTGATTAAAGTAAATCGACAGACCCGGTAAATTACCCAAGAATCCGACTGACGACTTGTGCCGTATAGTCAACCATCGGGATAACCCGAGCATAGTTCAGCCGTGTTGGCCCGATCACGCCAACAGCACCAATGATGCGCTGATTGCTGTCACGATAGGGGGCCACAATCACGGAGGAACCGGAAAGCGAAAACAGATTGTTTTCTGAGCCAATGAATATTCGCACCCCTTCACCTTCCTCGGTCAGGTCGAGCAATTGCATTAAACCTTCCTTCGATTCAAGCTCGTCAAATAATTTTCGCAGGCGCTCAAAATCTGTGTTGGAACCCATTTCACCAAGCAAATTTGCCCGGCCACGCACGATCAGCCGCAAGGGCTGTGCAGCTGACGCGCCGGCCCAGGTTGCAAGCCCCTGATCGACCATCTCCTTGGACAGGCCATCAAGCTCCTGTTGCGCCAGTTCATGTTTTTTGGCGATCTCGGCTCGCGCCTCACTCAAGGTACGACCGGTCACATGAGCGTTTAGAAAATTTGTCGCCTCATGCAGGCTGGATGCGGAAAGCCCCGGAGGCAGGTCGAGAATACGGTTTTCCACACTGCCGTTTTCGCTGACCATAACCACAAGCGCTTTGGTTGGCTCAAGACGCACAAACTCTATATGCTTCAGCCGCAAATCCTGTTTGCCGGTAATCACCATGCCGGCGCCCATCGACAACCCGGATAACATCTGGCTGGCCTCGGTCAAAACCTGATCAACAGATTGCCCGGGTGCCAGCGTATTAACCTGGTTTTCAATGTTGACCCGTTCCTCGCTGGTAAGGTCACCCACTTCCATAAAACCATCGACAAAGTAACGCAGTCCAAGCTCGGTCGGCATGCGCCCGGCGCTGGTGTGTGGCGCATAGATAAGGCCCAATTGTTCCAGATCAGACATTACATTGCGCACGGATGCGGGAGAAAGCGTTACCGCTAACTGCTTTGACAGGTTTCTCGAGCCCAATGGCTCGCCCCTGGTGATGTAGGATTCAACAATCTTGCGGAATATGTCCTGAGATCGTTCGTCCAGTGACTGTAATTGGTCCATAATTTCTAACACTACTCGTGGGTACTGCCGGATAATATAGGAACGATGCGGCATCTGGCAACAAATACCACAGGTATTTGATTTAACATTTTCCTTTCTCGGCTGTTCCATTGCATAGCAATGGGCCTGCTTAAACAACGTGATCTTGCGCGATAGAACACGTGCGATCACTTTATGCGCGCCGCATTCGTCCTGAGCTTGTCGAAGGTGCTCGAACTATTCTCGCTGTCAAATTCACATAGCACCAATTTGATATAAATTCATGTTTGCACCCACCAGCCAATCTGGCTACAAGCGGCCAACAGTTTTACTTTACAGGAGAGCCGAATGCGGCCGTCAAAACGACAAAATGATGAAATGCGGGCCGTGAGCCTTGAACGCGGTTTTTCAAAGCATGCGGAAGGTTCCTGCCTGATTAAGTTTGGCGACACCCATGTGCTTTGCACCGCAAGCCTGGAAGAGCGTGTACCACCCTGGTTGCGCGGTGGGGGCAAAGGCTGGGTTACGGCTGAATATGGCATGTTACCCCGCTCCACCGGCTCACGTATGCGGCGTGAGGCATCATCGGGCAAACAATCTGGTCGCACGGTTGAAATTCAACGGCTGATCGGTCGCGCACTGCGCGCCGGTGTTGATATGGAAGCGCTGGGCGAGCGCCAAATTTCCATTGATTGCGATGTTATTCAAGCCGATGGCGGCACCCGCACGGCCTCGATAACCGGGGCATTTGTGGCGCTAAGAGAATGCATTGGCTGGATGGAAGCCCGTTCGATGATTTCCAAGCCAGTATTACTTGATCATGTGGCAGCCATTTCCTGCGGTATCTATGAAGGTGAGCCGGTGCTTGATCTCGATTATGCCGAGGACAGTGTGGCCGAGACCGATGCCAATTTCATCATGACCGGCTCCGGCGGTATTATTGAAATTCAAGGCACCGCAGAAAAAGAGCCGTTCAGTGAAGATGAATTTCTCAAACTGATGGGCCTTGCCAAAAAAGGCATTGGCGAATTGATCGAATTACAAAAACTGGCATTTTAAGACATCATGGCAATTCGAAAACTTGACGGCAAAGAACTGGTGGTGGCAACCCATAATGCGGGCAAGGTTCGCGAAATTGGCGAACTGATTGCTCCATTTGGGCTAACCGCCAAATCTGCCGGCGAACTTGGACTGCCAGAACCGGAAGAAACCGGCACCACCTTTGAACAAAATGCCTATACCAAGGCACATGCCGCAGCCCTTGCGACCGGCCTGCCATCCTTGGCCGATGATTCAGGCCTTTGTGTTACAGCCCTTGATGGTGCGCCCGGCGTTTACACCGCCGATTGGGCTGAACAGGAAGACGGCACCAGAGATTTCGCCAAGGCCATGCAAATGGTCGAGGATAAGCTCAATGAATGCGGAGCCAACGAACCTTCCAAACGGGGTGCAATGTTTGTTGCCACCCTTTGCCTTTGCTGGCCGGATGGCCATGCGGAATATTTTCGCGGCGAGGTGCATGGGCAATTAATCTGGCCGCCAACCGGTACGCAGGGCTTTGGTTATGATCCGGTGTTTTTGCCCGATGGCGAGGACCGTACATTCGGGCAAATGAGTGCCGAAGAAAAACACGGATGGACACCGGGCGGCGCAACACCACTTTCACACCGGGCGCGTGCATTCGCCAAATTTGCAGAAGGTTGTTTGGGAGACATTATTTGATGGTTCAAATCTTGCGCTTCATTTCATTCAACGTGCGATTTGAACGTCGCCAAACAGTTTGGATAAATTGTGAGATCTGATAATTTGATAAATCCTGGTTTTGGCATCTATATCCACTGGCCGTTTTGTGCCGCCAAATGCCCCTATTGCGATTTCAACAGCCATGTGCGGCACCAAAAAATTGATCAGGGCCGGTTTGTCAAAGCTTACCTGAAAGAAATCGCCCATATGGCTGCCCTTGCGCCCAACCGCACGGTAACCAGCGTATTTTTTGGCGGTGGCACCCCATCGCTGATGGAGGTGGATACGGTCTCAACCATTCTGGAAGCCGTGGCCGGCCACTGGCATATGGCAGATGATTGCGAGATTTCGCTGGAAGCCAATCCATCCAGCGTAGAGGCTGCGCGCTTTCGTGGCTATCGCGCTGCCGGCGTGAACCGGGTATCACTCGGGGTTCAATCGCTGGATGATGAGCAACTCAAGTTTCTTGGCCGATTGCACAATGTGAGTGAGGCCAAACGCGCCATCGAAATTGCCCGAGAGACCTTTCCGCGCCTTTCGTTTGATTTAATTTATGCGCGCCCCAACCAGACGATTGAAGGCTGGGAGCATGAGCTCAATCAGGCGATCAATTTATCAGCCGATCACCTGTCGCTCTATCAATTGACCATCGAGCAGGAAACCCCGTTCTGGGACCTGCGCGAACGGGGTAAACTAAAACCGCCACCCACCGAACAGGCCGCACGGCTTTATGAGGCGACGCAAGAAATTACCGCCTCACGCGGTCTACCGGCTTACGAGATTTCAAACCACGCAGTACCGGGGGCCGAATGTCGCCACAACATGACCTATTGGCGCTATGGCGATTATGCCGGCATTGGTGCCGGTGCTCACGGGCGCTTAACCGCCAATGATGGCAAACACGCAATCATCTGTGAAAAGCATCCAGAAACCTGGTTGGAAAAAGTGGAAAACCACGGCCACGGGATTATCATTGATGAACTACTCACCACAGAGGCGATGGGGGATGAGTTTTTACTCATGCAGGCGCGGGTGCGCGAAGGCTTTCAGCCTGAACGCTATCTGGAACTAACGGGAAGAGAGATCAATCCGGAACAGATTAAAGCGCTGATCAGCTATGGTATGATTGAATGGCTGGAGGGTGGTCGCCTGCGCGCCACCCAGCGCGGCTGGCTGGTGCTCGATGCGGTGATTGCGGATCTGGCGGCTTGAAGGGGGAAGAAAATTTCAATTATCCTCGACGACCCTCATCGCGCGCGGCCAATATCTCGTCCATACTCATTTTAACAGGTCGCGAATTTGTGCGTTTGCTCTTAAAGCGATCTATCGCCTGCTTGAGAATATCGCGATCCCGGCCGATCACAGGTATCAATTGAGCAATATTCCCGCTGGCCTGTGCTTATGATCCCGGGCCAAAGGTCGTTGGAGCTTTTGAGACAATTTGCGTAGCACCGTTTTGCACCTGATATATTGCCAGTCCACGGTCCGGTTTGCCATTGGCACCAAAGCGGAAAATACCATTGACGCCACTGTAGCCGTTGCGACTTTCAATGCTGGCAAAACTGAATGGATCGGCACCACTGCGACGTGCAAGGCCGGCAACCATACTAACCGCATCATAAGCAAGCCCCGCAGTTGATGAGGGCGAGGCTCCATAGGTCGCCTTATACCGGGCGGCAAAATTGGCGAATTGGCGTTTGTCGCGCCCGGCGAAAACTGTACGGTTAAATACTGCACTCGACAAATCAGTCGATTCCCACTGACCGGAACCCAACACCAATTTAGCATTGGTATCAATACCAGCCCTGCCCAATTCCACCAGAATAGCGCCCGGTACCTTGCCACCATCAGGAATATAAATCACGTCTGCAGATTTTGCCTTAGCAGCAATTTCCCTTACAGCCGCCTCAATAGAAATATTACTGTGATCGTATTTTTGCACTGCAATTAACCTGCCGCTATTGCGGTTTAGTATGTCACGCAAAGCATTTTCGGCCAATGTACCATAAGCGCCATTTGGCAACAGGGTGACAAATTTGGTTTTTCCCTGCGAAATTGCAAAATTTACTGATCGTTTGATATCAGCCACAGGAGAAAAAGACATCAGATAAACACCGCGCCTGGCTCTTCCTGGATCCGAAGAAAACGCTATCATCGATATATTCGCAGGCAGGGTAACCGAAGATACTGCCGCCACGCTGGCTGAGAACAGCGGCCCGATAACCACAGATGAGCGCTCTGTAATCGCCGTGGTCGCAGCATTTTGTGCATCTGCTGCTTGACCGGCGGTATTTTTGATAACCAGTTGAATGTTATTTTGACCAAAATCCCGCATTGCGAGCTTAGCAGCATTCTTTAACTCGGCCCCTATTTTGCCGGCATTACCCGGTGCTGTTAATGGCAATAGCAGTGCTACCCGGATTTTACCGGTGCCAACAGTTTCGCCCGTTGCCGGTGGCAGGGTGTTTTCAACAGGTGACGGGTTGGCGGAAAGCTGGTTATTACCAGGCAAACCCAGTTGTCCAACCTGACATGAGGTGAGAGCCAATCCGGTAAACATCAATGCGATGATATTTCCGGTTTTCCAAAATTTCTGAGTAACTAACATCACGTCCTATTATGCTTCCCCATGCATATTGGCCACTATACCTGTTGCAAACCACTTTTGACGGCTGACACGACCTATGTCAAAGAGGGTAATCGACGAAAAACGCTAATCCATTCACCCGATCTTTAACAGGTTGCAATTGTCTGACTCTAAACGAACCTTCACCCTACAGCAAGCTGTGCTTAAGGCACCTCCACAACCTTGTGGACTATATCTTGTATCCACACCAATCGGCAACCTTGGCGACATCACATTGCGAGCGCTGGAAACCCTTGCCGGATGCGATCTGATCGCTTGTGAGGATACAAGAACCTCCGGTATTTTGCTCGCGCGTTATGGCATTAAAACGGCCAAAACCTCATATAATGAGCATAATGCCAAACCAAAAGGCTTTGAAATCCTTTCAAAACTGAAACAGGGTCAGGCGGTTGCCGTTATCAGCGATGCGGGTACGCCTCTGGTTTCTGATCCGGGCTTCAGACTTGTCATCAGTGCTATCGAAGCTGAAATAAAAATTGTTCCAATTCCCGGCGCTTCAGCACCGCTTGCAGCACTTGTGGCCAGTGGCCTTGCGAATGAGCAATTTTTGTTTGCAGGCTTTCTGCCCCACAAACAAGGCGCGCGTAAACGCCGAATAGCTGAATTTGCAAATTGTCGTGCAACCCTGGTTTTCTTTGAATCACCCAGAAGGTTGACCGCTTCGCTTGCTGATATGGTTGATGTGCTGGGGCCTGAGCGAAATGCCGCCATTGGTCGAGAAATCACCAAAATGCACGAAACATTCTATCGGGGAACACTTGATGATCTTGCGCAGGAGTTTGCCGACAGGGATGCACCAAAAGGCGAAATTGTCGTGTTAATTGAAGCCGCCGCCAGCATTGAAACCAGCGATGAATTGATTGATCTACGTCTTGGTGAATTATTACAGGAACTGCCAATAAAAAAGGCAGCGGCTGAACTTGCGGTCGCTCTTGGCCTTTCAAAGCGCGATCTTTACCAACGCGCGCTGGAACTAAAGAAGAAAAATGGCTAACCGGGCCAAAACAAGCCCAAGACCTGGGCAAAAAAGAATTGCCGCAGAAAAACGCGGGCGGCGGGCTGAGTTTATTGCCGCATGGTTCTTGCGGTTTAAGGGTTACAGAATAATTGAGCGGCGGTTTCGCACCAAATCAGGCGAGGTAGATTTAATTGCCCGGAAGGGTGATCTTGTTGCCATGATTGAAGTAAAGGCCCGACAAAGCCTTGGGCAAGCGCATGATGCCGTTGGCCACACCGCCCAACAACGTATTATCAGCGCCGGAGATTACTGGCTTGCCAAACAGGCCGATTACGCCAGACTTTCCATTCGCTACGACATAATTGCCATTGTCCCGCACACTTGGCCGCATCACATTAAAGGTGCTTGGGAAGGCTGAAGCATCAACCGTTATAATATTTTACGCCTTTTCACCTGTCAGATTTTGCCGTAAGAAATTTACCCAGACAAAACAGGATTTTTTTATGCCGCTCAATATTGCTGTTCAAATGGACCATATTTCTACCGTCCATATTGAAGGAGATTCAACATTTGCCCTGATGCTGGAGGCACAAAGGCGCGGACATCATCTTTCCCACTATACGGTTGACCGGCTTTCCATGCGCGATGGGCGGGTTTTTGCCGATGTGGAACCGGTAAAAGTACAGGATATTGCCGGTGATTTCTATGCGCTGGGTAAAGCTGCAGAAACCGATCTTTCCGAATTTGACGCTTTATTAATGCGTCAGGACCCACCTTTTCATATGGGATATATTACGGCAACGCACCTGCTGGAGCGTATTCATCCCAAAACTCTGGTACTGAATGATCCGGCAGAGGTGCGCAATGCCCCTGAAAAGATATTTGTGACCGAATTTCCAGATCTGATGCCGGAAACCCTGATCACACGCTCCAGTGATGAAATCCGCAAATTCCGTGATGAATTTGGTGATATTATCGTCAAACCGCTTTATGGAAATGGTGGCGCCGGGGTTTTTCGCATTCAGCCGGGCGATCAAAATCTCTCATCTCTACTAGAGTTATTTGAGGCCACCTGGCCGGAGCCCTTCATTGCGCAACGATATTTGAGTGATGTTCGCGTCGGCGATAAACGCATAATCCTGATCGACGGTGAGCCGGTTGGCGCTATCAACCGGGTGCCGGGTGAAAATGAGGCGCGCTCCAATATGCATGTGGGTGGACGGGCTGAAGCAATTGATATTACGACGCGTGAAGAAGAAATTTGCGCCCGTATAGGACCCGCCTTAAAAGAACGTGGTTTCATGTTTGTCGGCATTGATGTGATCGGCGATTACATGACAGAAATAAATGTCACCTCGCCCACCGGCATTCGCGAGGTCAAGAATTTTGGTGGCGCGGATATCGCAGCCCTCTTTTGGGATGCGGTCGAAGACAAAATATCGAAAACCCGTTCTTAATACGTTCTGAAAATACAACCGGGCGCATCTTTTGGGTGCAAAATGATCCGTGCAAGGCAGTTTGTTCTCTTAATGTTCTTGACAATCCCAATCGACCTAGCCTAATCTTCAACCACGCCTTGTGCTGGGGTTGGGAGTTTGGATTATGGTTTCGCGGGTTACAACTGTTGCTTTTCAGGGCATTGAAGCGGTTAATGTTGATGTGCAGGTAATGATTGCGCCGGGTAAAATCGGTATGCATATTGTCGGGCTTGCCGACAAGGCTGTGGCTGAAAGCCGCGAGCGGGTTCAAGCGGCCCTACATGCATCGGGTCTTTCGATGCCGCCAAAAAAAGTGACTGTTAATCTGGCACCGGCTGATCTGCCAAAAGAGGGAAGTCATTATGATTTGCCGATAGCATTAGCGCTCATGGCGGCACTTGGGGCAATTCCGGCTGATGCACTTGAGGCTTATGTGGTTTTGGGTGAGCTTTCGCTTGATGGCACAATTGCCGCCGTTGCCGGTGTTTTACCGGCGGCAATCAGCGCCAATGCAATTTCAAAAGGTTTGATTTGCCCGAAATCCTGCGGTGGCGAGGCCGCGTGGGCCGACCCGGAAATGGATATTCTTGCACCTGCCAGCCTGATTGCGCTGGCCAATCACTTTAAGGGGACTCAGGTACTTTCAAGACCCATTGCATCGGTGCGTGAAAGCGCATCCGGGGGTTCCGACCTTGCCGACATCAAAGGTCAGGAAACCGCCAAACGGGCACTTGAGGTCGCTGCCGCCGGTGGCCATAATCTGCTGCTAATCGGCCCGCCCGGGTCAGGCAAATCCATGTTGGCTGAACGGCTTCCCTCTATTTTGCCACCACTAACACCGAAAGAACTATTGGAAGTCTCGATGATCGCGTCAATTGCCGGCGAATTAAGCGATGGTAAACTTTCCAATGCCCGCCCCTTTCGCGCGCCCCACCATTCCGCATCAATGGCCGCCCTTGTGGGGGGCGGGTTGAAAGCACGCCCGGGCGAGGTTTCACTTGCCCATAATGGGGTGCTTTTTCTGGATGAGTTTCCTGAATTTTCCCCGCAAGCGCTGGATTCATTGCGTCAGCCACTGGAGACGGGAGAAACCATGATTGCGCGGGTTAATCACCGGGTTTCCTACCCCTCGCGCATTCAACTGATTGCCGCCATGAACCCGTGTCGATGCGGCATGGCGGGTGAACCCGGCCACACCTGTCGGCGTGGTGAGCGTTGCGCCAGTGACTATCAAGCTAGAATTTCCGGTCCCCTTCTCGACCGGATCGATTTACGTATTCAGGTGCCTGCGGTTTCAGCCCGCGATCTTATCCAGCCATCGAAAGCCGAACCTAGTGACGTAGTTGCCGAAAGGGTTGCCAATGCCCGCCAACGACAATATGCGCGCTATGAAGAGTTGGGAATATCCTCAACCACAAATGCAAGCACATCATCGGCTATCATTGAACAGGTCGCCATTGCTGACGCGGGCGGGCAGGCTTTATTGGAGGAAGCGGCCAACGCTATGCAGTTTTCGGCGCGCGCCTATCATCGTATTTTAAAAGTTGCCCTCACACTTGCGGATCTGGATGGGGCTGAAAATATTGGCCGCATTCATTTAGCCGAAGCTATTTCTTACCGGGTTTCCAGTGCTCCACTTGCGCGGGTCGCCTAATCGCGATTTCGAAATTCCAACCATAATTAGCGATCTGACTGATTATATTTGAGTTCATTAATTCTTTGCGGCTATAATGTTGCCAGTAAAATCAATTTTAAGATCGCTATTTATATGACCTCCAATTCTGATCTGAAAACTGCATCCGTTAATAACCCGCCCAATGATGACCCCATACAACTATCCAATCTTTCCGTCGCACGCGGTGTCGAAGATCTGGATCAGGCAAAGGCCTGGCTTTCGGTTCGTGGCATTGAGGATATTGAATGCATCACACCGGATATGGCCGGTGTTGCCCGTGGCAAGATGATGCCATCGAAAAAGTTTCTCGATCGCTCTACTTTGGCGCTGCCGGGTTCGGTATTCATGCAAACAATCTCCGGTGTCTATCCAGAGGAAACCGACGATTTTCAATATCCGCCCAACGATGGTGATTTGCGACTGATACCTGACCTTTCCACTCTTTCTGTGGTGCCGTGGGAAAGTGATCCCACGGCGCAGGTTATTTGCGATATGGCCACGCCGGATGGAACGCCTGTATCTTATACGCCGAGAAATGTTTTGAAGCGGGTTGTCGATGCATATCACAAAAAAGGTTTGCGCCCGGTTGTTGCACCGGAAATTGAGTTTTATCTGGTAAAAACCAACACCAACCCGGACTTGCGACTGGAACCGCCGGTTGGCAGATCGGGGCGTGCGGTTGCAGGCGGTCAGGGCTATTCTATTGCCGGCATCAATGAATTTGATGAGCTGATTGATGACATTTATCATTTTTCTGAAGGACAGGGGCTGGAAATTGAAACCCTCATTCACGAGGAGGGGGCCGCTCAACTTGAAATAAATTTGCATCATGGTGATCCGGTTGCGCTGGCCGATCAGGTTTTTTTGTTCAAACGCACTATACGTGAAGTCGCGTTAAAACACGGTATGTATGCAACTTTCATGGCCAAACCAATGCAGGGGCAGCCGGGTTCGGCCATGCATATCCACCAATCGGTGCTTAATATTAAAACCGGGAAAAATGTTTTTTCGACGCCGGATGGCAAGAACTCTGAAGCCTTTTTTGCGTTTCTGGGTGGAATGCAGCATTACCTGCCTAAATCACTGATTATGATGGCACCTTATGTAAACTCCTATCGTCGGTTGGCACTTGGCACATCTGCGCCGGTAAATGTGCACTGGGGGCATGACAACCGCACCGCAGGCCTGCGCATTCCAAATTCTGATGCCGCAGGTAAACGGGTGGAAAACCGCATTCCATCATCCGACGCCAATCCCTATCTTGCACTGGCTGCTTCACTTGCCTGCGGTTTGCTCGGTATAGAACAAAACATTGTTCCAAACTCTGCCACCTCGAATACCACCAATGAAGGCACCAACGAGCTGCCACGCGGGTTGCTGGAAGCGGTTGCCCTGTTTGAACATGATGAGGGGCTGGAAAGCATACTGGGAAAAGAATTCTGCAGCACCTATGCCGCAATCAAGCATGGTGAATTTGAAACCTTTATGGAGGTTATCAGCCCCTGGGAACGTGAGTTCCTATTGTTAAACGTGTAACGTGAGTTCCTATTGCTAAACGTGTAACGTGAGTTCCATTCGAAGTACTCTAAATTAAGCAAGCTCTATCCGATGCAAGATCTTCATCAAACGTCAATTTCTCCCGGTATCAGCTGGTATGAGGCAAGTGTCGATGAACGCCCTCAATATCCCACACTTAAGGGCGATCGCCAATGCGATGTGGCCATCATTGGTGGTGGATTTACCGGGCTTTCCTGTGCCTATCATTTGGCAAAAGCCAGTGTAGATGTCGTTTTGATTGAGGCCTGTCGGTTTGGAGATGGCGCATCGGGACGTAATGGCGGGCAGTTTGGCACCGGCCAGCGCGCCGGTGTATTAGAGCTTGAAAAGCAATATGGGCTTGAGCGCTCCAAAGCACTTTGGGAT
>JALSIJ010000155.1 GCA_026981655.1 Rhizobiaceae bacterium
TTTGAATGGAATTGGCAAATATTTGTTCGCCCATTTTTTCCCGCAGAAAGCTGGTTTTGCGCGCGATAGATGACCCATTGATCGCCGATGCCAAATGCCCGACAAGCGTATTGGAAACCCGGGGATGGAATATCACCGGTGCGGTGGTGGTTTTAACCTGACGTGGGCCAATTCTTTTAAGCGTTCGTTCTGCCGCAGACTTACCAATTACAGACGGCGCCTCCAGATCAGATAAATGAACCTTGCTGTCATAGTCATAATCTCGCTCCATTGAAGCGCCTTCGCCTGCTACAACACTGACCGATCTTGAAAATCGAGAGCCGACATATTGACCTTGAAAACCATGACTGGTGGCTAAAACCATGCCACCCATGCCCCAACTGGCAGAGGCCCCGCCGGAATTTGTAATACCCTCAACCGAAAGCGCAGCCTCTTCGCATTCAAGCGCTGCATCTTCCAACTCTTTCACCCCCGGTACGGTTTCATCCAGCATATCAAGATCAGCAAGCTTTGATGCCAAACGATCTTGTGCCGCCAAACCAACAAATGGATTTTCCGGCGATACTTTCGCCATCGCAACGGCACGTTCCGCCAATTGGGCCGGATCGCCTGCACCATTGGCTGAAATGCTCGCCGATTTATTTCCCAAAAAAACCCGAAGTGAAAACTCATCGCTCTCCGAACGACCGCTTTCCTCAACCTTGCCCATGCGAACATCGACACTGAGTGATTGCGAACGCACGACAACCGCATCGGCGGCATCAGCGCCCGCTTTTTTGGCGGCAGCAACAAGAATTGCAGCCTGTTTAACAAGCTGGGTGGAATCAAATTGTCTGGAAGTCATTATTTTGGACCTATTTGAGATTAGGTATTGGCGCTACCTTTAAAACATCCGCCACAATTATGGAACCATTGAACCAAGATATTATCCAAAACTGTAAATATCCACGGTTTCATCAAATTGTAGCAGACAGATTTATAGGCTGGCCAATTAGAAGCAACAAACAATTTCATAACCAGCCCCTTGCGCAGAACTCTGCAAAAGCACAATGTTAGAAAAATTTTCATCTTATCCAGCCACCAAATGAGCCGTTTCATCATGAGCAGTTTAAAACCATTTCACCTGGCATTCCCGGTTCACGACCTTGAAGAAGCCAGAAATTTCTACGCCACTATTCTTGGGGCAGGGACCGGCCGCGAAGACAAAAGCTGGATAGATTTTGATCTCTATGGTCATCAAATTGTTGCCCATTACAAAGAGGGAATGGAAACCGGCATCGACATCACCAATCCGGTCGATGGCCATGATGTCCCCGTACCCCATTTCGGAGTTATTCTCTCGATGGACGAATGGAAAGCGTTGGCTGACCGCATCAAACAACATTCATCGGTAAAGTGGGTTATTGAACCAACCATCCGCTTTGAAGGAAAACCCGGCGAGCAGGCTACATTTTTCATCCTCGACCCATCGGGCAATGCACTGGAATTCAAGGCTTTTGCTGATATGTCCGCATTATTTGCCACCTGACAGGGATAGCTCAGCAGTTAGGTTTTCAGTCGTTTTGTAGCGGCCGGCGACCTGTTCAATTCCACCACACTGGGTCACAGACCCATTGCATCTACAATTGCACCGCGAACCTCATCGCGAAAATATTCCGTCTCTTTCAATATTTTCTCAGCCTTGAAAAAGTCGTGCACCCGATAAGAATTTACGTCCGGGCGCAGCAGTATCTCCGGTGGGCGGATAATCAATTTCATCGAAGTTGTAGTTTGCATCATCAACTGGCTCGCACCAAAAAGAGATTCAATCCGGCTGGGGCTTTCCCCCGGCTCACCCTTTGGCGAACCAACAACATCAATCGCAAGCAAAATATCTGCCCGGTCGTAAAGCTGATCAAACGGCACCGGATTGGCAATACCCCCGTCGATGCATACGATGCCCCCAACCTTAACCGGGCTGAACACGGCAGGAATAGCAATAGATGCCGCAACCGCATTATTGATCGAACCCTTGGTGATATTCAGGCCTTTTTGACCGTAAAAATCAGTTGCGGTGATGATCAATGGTATTTTCAGGTCTGAGAAATTTTCAGGTACCTGTTCCGGCATAAAAGCACGCAACACCCGCTCAGCATCCAGTTCGCCGATTTTTGGCCAGCCACGCGAAACAAATTCCCCCACACTGCTGGGCAGTTCCCGCCAAAGTCTGGTAAAAAACTTTCCCTTATTGCCAAAGGTGCTGTTTACATAAGCACGAATTTCAGCACCGCTCATACCACTGGCATAGGCAGCGCCCATCATTGCGCCCACAGATGAGCCGGAAATTGCAACGGGCGAGATACCCATCTCATCCAGCACTTCCAGCACATGAATATGGGCGATACCACGTGCGCCGCCACCACCGAGGGCCAGTGAAAGTGTAGGTTTACTCATCGCATCTCACCCTGATCAGGAACCTTTTGGCCCGACAATCACGATTGTGGGTTTGTTCGACAACAGCTTGCGGGCCATCCGCCTGGTATCCTCTATCGTCACAGCAGCAATATATTCCGCCCGTTTATCAATA
>JALSIJ010000156.1 GCA_026981655.1 Rhizobiaceae bacterium
AACCTTTGTTTTTTGTAGAAATGGACTGAGTAGCCATCCTTTCGGAGCCGCTGTCGCTCGCCTTGCCCACAACTGGGTGAGCGGCTGTGGTGGAGGAAGGATGGCGGGCTTTCCTTTTGGTGGGCTTGAGCCGTTAAATTGGGTCATTCAGTATGCGTTTCAAAAAGTTTATCGAACACCTGCTTGAGTTTTCTGCAAGCCTTTGAGATTTCTGCTTTTTAGGTGGATTTCCTTAATACAAACCATATCGAAACTTGCATTTTTAGCGCGCATTTCATGCCATCAAAAACACCATTCTCGAACACCAAAAACCGCCTTGCCTTCAAGGGGTTAAATAGCATTTGCACAAAATTTGATAGAATGGTGGGCTGGGGCTGACTCGAACCAAATGTTACCTATGTCTCCGGGTCGGGCCCCGAATATAGTGGCAGGGGCAGAAGGATTTGAACCCTCGGCCTACGGTTTTGGAGACCGTCGCTCTACCAACTGAGCTATACCCCTAAACATTATTCCTGCCTGATAATCGGTATTTGGCCCAGTTGCAAGAATGATTATAAAAAAAAGCAATTCCGCGTGCATGCGAAGGTGCAAAGGCCAACAAAAGCCACCCTTGCATTCTTGCAGCTCAGAAACTATCATTTCGACAGTATTGCAGATTGTCTGCAATGCATTCGTTCTCAGGGCGGGGTGAAATTCCCCACCGGCGGTAATCGTTTATTTGAAAGCCCGCGAGCGCTTTTGGCCGATGCCAAAGGGACAGCAGATTCGGTGTAATTCCGAAGCCGACGGTTAAAGTCCGGATGGGAGAGAACAATCACAGCTTGCTGGCCATTGCGCCGGTCGGCTGACGATTGGCGCCCTGATTCACGTCAATGGAAGGAAATGACATGAATCAGAAAATTACCGACAGAAAAATCGCCTTTATCAAAGCCAGCTGGCATGAAGATATTGTCGACCAAT
This sequence comes from Rhizobiaceae bacterium, assembly GCA_026981655.1. Classification (GTDB taxonomy): domain Bacteria; phylum Pseudomonadota; class Alphaproteobacteria; order Rhizobiales; family Rhizobiaceae; genus SZUA-100. The sequence goes on from JALSIJ010000156.1 coordinate 961, forward strand.
GCCACGCTTCATTTTCGACGGAAATGATACGTAAATGCTGGCACAAGGATCAAATCGTGACCTTTACCGTTCCCGGTGCTTTGGAAATACCATTGCTTGCAAAAACGCTCGCTCAATCAAAAGAATATGCATGTATTGTTGCATCGGCCTTTGTGGTTGATGGTGGAATTTATCGTCACGACTTTGTTGCGGCAAGCGTTGTGGACGCAATGATGCGGGTGCAGTTGGAAACGGGGACCCCGATAATATCGGCAGTGTTAACGCCACATCAATATCAGGAAACCGATGTTCACAATGGCTTCTTTGGTCTGCATTTTAAAACCAAAGGCATGGAGGCTGCGAATGCCTGCGACGATGTCGTGCAGCTTTACGCAAACATTGCAAAGACCACTCTTTCGCAAGGCAAGCAAGCTGCGGCGTAGGCTCTTCCATGTTTACATGGAAGCGTTACTCATACATCGCAAGACGTTCGGTCAAAAGCGCGAAGAAACGTTCCGCATCGACATCATGCGCCCATAGGGCGTTTTTGGGCTTTCCGGTAACGTGCCAATAGTCGACCGCCGTATGGCCCATCGTCAACTCGCTCTTTGTATCGACTTCCACATTGCAAGATTTGAGTTCGAACATCTTGGGTTCCAGCAACCAGGCGATTGTGCAGGGATCGTGCAGCGGCCCGCCCATTGAGCCATATTTCTCGCTGTCATGAATACCGAAAAAATCAAGCATATTGGCTGATACTTCGGAGACCTGATTGCCCAGCGCCCGAATTTTGGCAATTCTCGTCGGTGTGGTCATCACCTTATGGGTAACATCAAGGCCGAAGATCACGATTGGGCGACCGCAACGCATGACAACATCGGCCGCATGCGGGTCCACATAAATATTGAATTCGGCCGAAGGGGTGACATTGCCCCCTTCCCGCATGGCACCACCCATCAGGACGATCTCTTTGATTTTAGGCGCGATGTCTGGTGCGAGATTAAGCGCCATTGCAATATTGGTCAGCGGCCCGGTTGGCACCAGCGTGATCTCGTTATCAGCAGAAGCGCGCAAGGCCTCAATCAGAAAATCAACACCGTGTTGGGCTTGCAGCTTAATTTCCGGTTCAAACACATCGAGGCCGTTTATCCCGGTTTCGCCATGCACATATTCAGCCGTCACCAGCTTGCGCACCATCGGTCCTTCACACCCCGCATAGAGTGGGATATCGCGGCGCCCGGCAATCTCAACCAACATCGCGAGATTGCGTGCCGTTTTGGCCAAGTGAACATTGCCACCAACGGCAATAATTCCTCTTATATCCAGCTCAGGCGCATTCAGTGCCAGAAACAGCATCAGAGCATCATCCTGCCCCGGATCACAATCAATTATCGTTGGTAGCGGTGCACCCATAGTTTTGCCTTTGAATGATCAATTTATGTCCGGTATAACAGCAGGTTAAAAACATCAACCACTTCAACCACAATTACAATATGGGAGAGAATTATTAGCGTGGTTTGTAAACGGGCTGCGCTGGTTGCGGTCTGGAATATCCCGGATCATATCGCGCACCGGAATATTGCGCGTCTTGCTGATAAAGTCCCG
>JALSIJ010000157.1 GCA_026981655.1 Rhizobiaceae bacterium
ATTGCTTGTACTTCGGCATAATATTGGTCAACGGCCGCAGTAACCGGCAGGCTGGAGCCGTTCTTTCTGGCTTCCGCCAGGCAGATGGACAGGTCTTTTCGCATCCAATCTACTGCGAATCCGTGTTCATAATGGCCATCATTCATGGTCTTATAGCGATTTTCCATTTGCCAGGAACCTGCTGCACCTTTGGAAATTACTTCTATAACCTTTTCAATATCTAACCCGGATTTCTTACCAAAATGGATTGATTCTGATAACCCTTGTACAAGCCCGGCAATGCAGATTTGGTTCATCATTTTGGTCAATTGGCCAGCCCCCACATCGCCCATAAGGCCGACCATGCGGGCATAGGCGCCTATAATTGGTTTGGCGCGGTCAAATGTCTGCTGGTCTCCTCCGACCATTACGGTAAGTGCGCCATTTTCAGCGCCGGCTTGCCCGCCGGATACGGGGGCATCAAGAAAGCCAAAACCTGAATTTTTTGCGGCATCACCAAGTTCTCGGGCTATTTCTGCGCTGGCGGTGGTGTTGTCCACAAATATTGCGCCGGATTTCATTGAATTAAATGCACCATCGTCTCCCAAAGTTACAGATCGTAAATCGTCGTCATTGCCAACGCAGGCAAATACATAATCAGCGCCTTTAGCGGCCTCTTTCGGGGTTGCGGCTGATTTGCCGCCAAATTGATTTACCCAATCAGCAGATTTTGAGGAGGTGCGGTTATAGACAGTAACATCATGGCCCCCGTTTTTTGCCAAATGGCCGGCCATTGGGTAGCCCATAACGCCCAATCCGATAAATGCAACGCTTGCCATAATTTATTCTCCTCTGCACAGTACTGATGGTTCTAAATTTCAAGTGAGTTATAGAGGAATAGTTGGTATGCGCACAATCATCAAATGGACAATCAGAGGCATAATTGTCGTTGCCGTGTTGATATTAGTGGCTGGTGGATTGGGGTATGGGTTTTTAACCCGCACCGTTCAGCCCTATTCCGGTGAAATCAATATTGCCGGATTGTCCGCACCTGTCAGCATTGTTCGCGATCGGGAGGGCGTTCCCCATATTGAAGCAAAGACCCGCGATGATGCACTTGCCGCACTTGGGTTTGTTCACGCACAAGACCGTTTGTGGCAGATGGAAGTGCTTAGAATGTCGGCGCAGGGCCGATTGTCAGAAATGTTTGGAGAGGCGACCAAAGACACGGATGTATTTTTGCGAACACTTGGTTTTTTTGAACAGGCAAAGCAATCGCTTAAGATATTTTCACCGGACACGATTGCCGGGCTTGAAGCATATTCACGTGGGGTAAATGCCTTTATCCACAGAAAATTACGGATTTTGGAACCATCATTATCACCTGAATTTATAATTCTCGGGCATAGTCCTGAGGACTGGACACCGGCAAATTCTGTATCAGCGCTCAAAATGATGTCGCTCAATCTTTCCAAAAATATGGGAAATGAACTTACCCGTTTGGCATTTGCCGCCAACGGCCTTTCGCCAAAGGAAATTGAAGACCTCTTTCCAGTTGGTCCGCTGGACAAGCCAAAACCTTTGCCGGATTTGAGAGCGATCTTTGATTTGAACAAGCCTGAATTGGTTGCCGGCGGATTAATAGATGACACGGTTGGAAAATCCATGCTGGAGGCAGTGATGCCAAGCGTTGGCATATGGGCTTCAAATAACTGGGTCGTTTCCGGCACGCGCACCGAAAGTGGTAAGCCGCTATTGGCCAATGATCCTCATCTGGCGTTCGGTTCGCCCTCTCTTTGGTATCTGGCTCATATAGCTTTTGAAGATGGAGAAAAGAAACGGAATGTCATTGGTGCCAGTCTGCCTGCAACACCGTTAATACTGCTTGGTCGCACCGACCGGGTTGCTTGGGGTTTCACCAATGCAGGGGCGGATGTGCAGGATGTGTTTATTGAAGAGATCAACGAGACGGATGAAAACAAATACCGCACGCCTCTAGGTTGGCAGGATTTCATCCTGAAAGAAGAAGTCATTAAAATTAGCGGTGGTAAGGACTACAAATTTACCCGCAAAATCAGCCGACATGGCCCGGTTCTTCCGGGGTTTTACAAGGATCTCGATAAAATCTTGCCGTCAAAATATGTCGCCACCCTGCAATGGCCCGGATTTTCACCAAAAGATACCAGCATGGAGGCTGCCCTTGCGATCATGAAATCCGATACGATGGATGAATATATTGAATATGTCAGCACGATATTGTCTCCGATGCAGGCAATGGCAATTGCTGATATTGATGGCAATATTGGCCTATATGCGCCTTCCAACGTGCCGGTTCGTGGCCCTGAGAATGACATAGAGGGCAGGGCGCCGGCTCCCGGATGGCTGGCGAAATATGACTGGCAGGGTTTTTTGCCAAAGGAAGAAATGCCGCTTTTCAAGAACCCCGTATCAGGTGCAATCGCGACCGCTAATTCTCGTTTTGTCGGAGCCGATTATAAGCATCACCTTACCTATGATTGGGAGGAATTATTTCGCCAT
>JALSIJ010000158.1 GCA_026981655.1 Rhizobiaceae bacterium
TGCGTTCCAAAAGCGCATTGGTTGCAACCGTGGTGCCCATTTTAACCGCGCCGATTTTTTCCGATGGGAGTTGTTCGTTACCGGCAACGCCCAAAATATCGCGGATGCCCTGAATGGCCGCATCCGAATAGGCTTCCGGGTTTTCAGACAGCAATTTATGCGGGTGAAGTGAGCCATCCGGTGCACAGCCGACAATATCGGTAAATGTGCCGCCGCGGTCGATCCAGAAATCCCATTTGCTGTTCATAGTGTTTGTTCCTTTATTTCTCTCACGGCTATTCCAATGAATGAAATCATTGGGCCTACGAGGTGCGCCGGGGCAACCGGCGGCTCGCTCTTCACTCGCATTCACATTGCTCCCACTGCCATATGATCTAAAAGAGCTGTTGCAATTTTATTTGACAAACATCAACAATTTATCGATAAATTGTCAATAAAAATATCAAAGTATTTTTGAGAGCTGTATAATGAGCAAACCAAGCGACAAGAGTTCTTCCGCCACATTGGATATTGGCCCGGTTGTTTCCGCCTCTCATTTGGCCACCGGGGCCATGCCGGCGATGTCAGAAATGGAGTTTGCGCTCACCGTGGTTCATAATGCTTTTTCGCGCTGGATGGTGCGCTGCATGACCGCCATTGGATATGCGGGCATGGCGCCGGTGGATGTGTTGATCTTGCATTCAGTCAATCATCGTGAGCGGGAAAAAACCCTGTCGGATATTTGTCTGGTGCTGAATATCGAAGATACCCATGTGGTTACCTATGCGGTGAAAAAGCTGGTCGGACTGGGGCTGGTTAAAAGCGGTAAGCGTGGCAAGGAAAAAACCGTGGTGATTACCGATGAGGGTTCGAGTGCCTGTACCCGCTACCGCGATGTGCGCGAAGCATTGTTGATTTCCAGCATTAAATCTATGGGGTTGCAAGATGAGGAGGTAAGCCGCATCGCCGCGATGCTGCGCGCGCTTTCCGGCCAATATGACCAGGCGGCAAGGGGGGCTGCCAGTTTGTGAGAAATTACTAAAAAGCCTTGTAATTCCTCAATAATTTATAGGTGTAATTTTGTTGCTCTGTAATTTAAAGTAGCCGAACGGGGATATTGATGTCTGAAATAATCAGCAAAAGTTATAAATTGATTTGCAGGGAAATTGATGGCTGGTGGAAAGATGAGCGCCGGAACTGGTGTGCTTATTGCGGCATTCCGATGAAAAAATCCTGTGCCCCGGGCAGTAAAATTCCGCCGCAAAAGGCCACTCGCGATCATGTAATCCGTAAAGTCTATGAGGGCAGTGGGGTAACAATTCCGTGCTGCCGTTCCTGCAATCAGGCAAAGGGAGCAATGTCATTACCAAAATTTATGGCAAGCGATTACTATAAGAAGAAGCGCAAAATAAAACACCGGTACAAGTGGTCGGAAAGTCAATTATGGGCGGTTGTGGGAATGTCTGCATTGAGGCGAGCATTGGATTCCGGCCCACACCCAGTCAATAAAACCAAAAATCCAATTCAAACACCTCCTCGAAATAAAGCGACTCAAAAGGTCAAAACGCAATCGCCTTTGGATAGACCACCACCGAGCATCAGATTTTGCTAAGTGTCACATTGGCGCCCTACATTTGTTCTTGTATGGTATGTGGGGCTGTATTTTTTATCTGATTTTGTTATGCCTCGCCTAAATTTTGCGACTCACATAGATATTACCCATGTCAATCTGGACTAAAATTGGAGATTTTCTCACCAACTCTACCGGCGAAGTGCTTTCTTCGCTGGTTGAAAAGGTGCGCACGGTTTTTGCCGGCAATGCAGAAACTCGTAGACATGTGACATTTTCTATCGCGATTATTGCCCTATCAGCCAAAATGGCCAAAGCGGACGGCGTTGTGACCGAAGATGAGGTGGATGCTTTTCGTCAGATATTTGATGTGCCGGATTCTGAAATGGACAATGTGGCGCGGCTGTACAATCTGGCGCGAACCGATATTGCCGGTTTTGATGCCTATGCACATCAGGTAAAAGCATTGTTTCCTGACGACCCGGAAGTTTTGCGCGATGTGCTGGACGGGCTTTTTCATATTGCCAAGGCCGACGATATTCTACATGAAAAGGAACTTGAATTCATTGAGCATGTGGCGATGGTTTTTGAGTTTGATGAACAAACCTTCGAGCGAATTAAAATGCGGCATGTGTCACTGAAGGATCGTGATCCGTATTTTCTGCTGGAAGCGGACCCCGAATGGGATTTTGACAAGCTTAAGGCTCATTATCGCAAGCGGGTATCGGAAAACCATCCTGACCGCTTAATTGCGCGTGGTGTGCCAAAGGAATTCATAGCGATTGCTAATGATCGGCTTGCCTGTATCAATGCCGCCTGGGAGCAAATAGAGCTGGAGCGGAAACCCCTTGTCGGCGCATGAGTTTGACCCGGATGCGGGCTGTGTTGATGAAGTCCGCCAAGCGGCGAATTTTGGCGATCGCGTCAGCGGCATGCCGCTTGATATGATTATCCTTCAT
>JALSIJ010000159.1 GCA_026981655.1 Rhizobiaceae bacterium
TCCTGGAATGGCAGCAGATGCGCGTAATACCTTTTGAAACATCAAAACCGCATTGTGGCGATTGCCATTGGCAATCTCACCCATATTCCAAATTACCTGCGTTCCGGCATCCAGATTGGTGGTGGCTATATAAAGCCGCCTGCCCTTTGCGTGCTCGGCAGCAACCTTGTCTAAGAAAGAACGGGTAACAATTGACTGTATCTGCTTTTTCAATGGCGTATAGTCATAAAGGCTATCGGAAAAATATCCGGCAATACCTTTGTTTCGAAAAATCTTTTCATTGGTTTGCGTGGTGTAAAGTTCGCGAATAGCATTGTCATATTGCGGCCCAAGAAATGCCATTGCCGCCATAAGTGCACCGGTCGACACGCCGGTTACAATATTAAAATTTGGTCTGGTACCTTTTTGGGTCCAGCCATTTAATATGCCTGCGCCAAATGCACCATCAGCGCCACCACCAGAAAGGGCTAAAATGGAAATATATGAACTATTAGTAACAGTTTTAGTCGAGCCTGATGCGTCGGCAGCATAAATGTCGACCGCTTCAGTTGGTGTTAAACTTCTTATCTGGATGCTTTCCTTCGGCCGGATATTACAAGCCGCGACCGAAACGCAAATTACAAATAAGAGCAATGCCCTGGAAAAATGTTCCCTCATAAACCCAATAAAACCGTTTTTACTATCCGCCATTTTAAGCCGGTTTATAAATTCAAACCGATTAAACCTGATACAGAGCATATTTAAAATGATAACGATCAGGTAACACTTTCATTAACCAATCACAATCGAGGGGCCAATAGCAATAGTAAATATTTGGTTAACGCATGCGGGATGTGTCAAATTGCATGGCAGATTGAATCAACCCAATGAATTGGACGCACAAGTTAAATTGGCAGTGTAGCGTGCCGAATCTCTTGGATTATCGCAGCGAAGTGACGGATTTTAGCCAACGGTTAAAAGCGCCCATGCTACCATTGAAAACGTTGATGTCGATATTACCCTTGACGCCGGCCATGCGCCCGGTTCCGGTATATTGCCAAAACAACCAGTTTCGCCGATTATATCTTACTTTTGGATGTGCAATGACCGAACGCAGCCAAAACTTATAACCCTTAAAACTGCCCTTAAAATTATCTTCATAAAAGTCCGGTGCGGTATATATTATCGGCCTTTTGCCGTAATGGCGTTCGAGTGCTTTCAGAAATATTCTGAACTCGCTGCGAACCCGGTGAGCCGGAGGGCGTTTCTTGCAGGTTTTTGACAGGTGGTTCCATTCCGCATCTAACACGGGCGGCAATGCGGTTGGGTCTTTTGGCACGTTTTTAATAAACCAATTTGCCTGTTTTATTGCCGATGTGCAAAAATAGTAAAAGTGATAAGCTGCGCGTGGAACACCGGCTCGTTTTGCACCATTCCAGTTTTTCTTGAATGATTCGTCGTCGTGATCACCGCCTTCAGTTGCTTTGATAAACGCAAAAGAAACACCGTTGGATTTCAATACAGGCCAATTAATCTCGCCTTGATATTTGGAGACGTCGACACCGTGCACGGGATAATCTTTAGGTGAGCCACCTTCAAATTTGACGCGATCGGAATCACCGAATTTTGGTGGACGCAGATCAAAGGCGCTGGCATCAAACCCGGACGTGGTGCATCCGGAAAACAGAAATGCGAATATAATCAGGGAATAGTTTCTCATATGTATTCGCAAGGCCCAATCCAAGTAATGAAATAATCTGACAATCGCTGTTCACTAACCGCGACACTCAAAACACTTGCTCATGGTATGCTTAACAAATAGTTCCATATAAGCTAACATTTGCGTGTATATCAGAAGTCAAAGCCCGGATTTCAAGGCTTGGTACATAACAATAATGACAAAATGAGATCTACAATACGCTGGCACCTTCATTTGCCGGACCAACATGGCTGCGAAAATTTGCGAATAATTCCCGGCCCAATCCTTGCATATTATCCAGGTGCTCACCCGATAGTGGCGTTCTGGCATCCCAATCACCTTGATTGACCAGGGCATCAATCGACCCTTTGACGGCATCAATGCGTACCACATCGCCATCTCTCAATCGGGCAATCGGTCCGCCATCCAATGCTTCAGGCGTAAGATGAATAGCAGCCGGCACTTTGCCTGAAGCACCCGACATGCGCCCATCAGTCAAAAGCGCAACCTTGAAACCGCGATCCTGCAACACACCAAGAGCCGGTGTCAGTTTGTGAAGTTCCGGCATGCCATTGGCGCGGGGGCCCTGAAACAGGATAACGGCAATAAAATCCATTTCCAGTTCACCGGCCTTGAATGCCTTGCTCATGGCATTTTGACTTTCAAAAACCTTCACAGGCGCCTCGACCACATGGCGTTCTTCTTTCACGGCGGAGACTTTTATCACCGCTTCGCCAAGATTTCCGACGAGCATTTTTAACCCGCCATTGGCGGAAAACGGTTCTTGTGTGGTTGCAAGAATGTTCTTGTTTCCGCTGGATTGGG
>JALSIJ010000160.1 GCA_026981655.1 Rhizobiaceae bacterium
GATGTGGCAATCCCTGCAACGGCTGGCCGGGCTTCCCCGCGATACGATTGTCTATTGTGGCCATGAATATACGCTCTCCAACGCCAAATTCGCCGTTACCATCGACCCGGATAATCAGGCACTAACGACAAGACTCGACGAAATCATCCAACTGCGCGCGGAAAACAAGCCAACCCTGCCAACCAGCATCGGGCTGGAGCTGGATACAAACCCGTTTCTGCGTCCGGGGGACAAAAATATTCGCGAAAATCTTGGAATGATGAAGGCAAGTGACACAGAAGTATTTGCTGAAATCCGCACCCGCAAGGATAATTTTTAAGATCAGTGAGCGCACGTGTTTACGCGCAAGCGAACGCCTATATAAAGAGAGCGAAATAATTATTGAACCAAATTCAAATAGCTCCAGGCAATCAATGCCTGCCCACCCCAATAAAGCCCCCAGATAAAATAGGGCGAATATTGGCGTATGCGGCTGCCCTCTTTCCACACAAACAATTCATACGACAGGATGATGTCAGAGGCCATGAACATCAAGGCACCAACAATAACCAGCAATTGCACCATCCCGGTTGCGGCAATGCCCATAGCTAAAATAGCCGCGACATAGCATAGAACCGGAATGCGCATGGCCCCTAGATGCGGCCATAAGTTACGCAGGATAAACGCCGCAAATACCAGCATAACGGTCACCACTGCCAGATGGAGACTAAAACTCAACCCATTGCCAAATTCAGCATCAGATACAAAAAGAGCAGTATAGGCCAAATGCGCCAGCAGAAATGATCCAAGCCCGAACAGAAAATTCCTGTCGCCTTTATTGGCAAGAAAAGCATCGCCCATAGCGCTGAAAGCAAGCGCGACCGTCAATAATAACGGCCCACCAACCCGGTAACTTAAAAGTGCCAGAGAACCGATTGAAATGGCTTTGACCAGGGTGCGAAGGTTGGAAGGTTTCAGCCAGACCAGCCAGCCGCCATAGGCGATTGCCATTGCCGCTGCGATAACAAATCCGCCATCGAGTAAATTCATGCGGACATTATACCATCTTTGCCGGTTTCATAAAGATCATCATGCGGTGGGTCAAGTTTCCAGGGAGATGCCATAACCGGCGCCCCAAAACCATAACCTTGTAGATAATCAACGCCCCAGCTTTTTAACAGCAAGGCGGTATCATTGTCATCCACCCATTCAACCACAGTTTTAGTGCCAAACATTTTGGCCAATTCCACCAGCGCTTTGATGAAATTACGATTTTCGGCGCTCACCGCAAGGTTTTCGGCAAACCGCCCGTCAATCTTGATAATATCTACCGGCAATTTTTTCAGATTGCTGAAAGTTGTGAACCCGGCACCAAAATCATCAATCGCGGTTTTGCACCCCAACTGCTTAAGAAAGCCAATGAAACGACAGGTCTCATCAATATCACGCGATACATGGGACTCAGTAATTTCTATCGTCAACCGGGCCGCAATATCCGGCCTTCGACGAATGGCCATTGTCAGCTTTGAAAGCCAATCGGCATCATAAGAGGTTTCAATTGATACGTTGAGCGACAGTCTGGCACTTTTCGCCCGTTTCAATATATCAAGGGTTAAATCCAGTATCTGATGATCAACCATCCGAATAAGCCCGAGCCTTCGCGCCACCTTGACAAAATCAGAAGCCGGTACAATTACCCCATTGCTATCGACCATGCGCACCAGCGCTTCGTGAAAGGCCACGCGGTAGCTGTTTGCATCAACGATCGGCTGATAGGCAAGTTGCAGCCGGTTTTCCTTAACCGCCAATACCACCTCGCCGGCAAGCGCGGTTTGATCTTCGCGCATTTTATCCAATTCAGGGTTTGGTTTATAAGCCACCAGCCTTGGGTGCCGCTGTAATCTCGCCTCATCCAGCGCCTGCTGTGCCGCAGCACTGGCTGAACGCACATTGTTGGCAAAACGAGGCATGATCACCCCGCCAATTGAAGCGGTAACAGCAACCGGCCCGGCATCTGTTTCAATCACATCCTTGCTGATATTGGTCAAAAACCTCTGACCGGCTACACGCAGTTCTTTTTCGGTGCATTTTTTCAAAACCACGCCAAGTTTAGCGCCGGAAAAACGGCCGATTGTATCGCCACCACGCAGGCTGATTTTCATACGATTGCAAACCTCGGCAATCACCTGATCACCCGCATCATATCCATAAATCGAGTTAATATCTTCAAACCGGTCAAGTGCCACAATCACAAACGCCATGCTGGAATTTTCTATTTCCGCCTCGCGCAATTCCACCTCAAGACATTCATTCATATAACCGCGATTATAAAGGCCGGTCAGATCATCAAACCGCGTCAACCGGTCAAATCGTTCTTCCAAAGCCCGCCTCTCGTTGATCACCCGCACAATACCGTGCGCCCGAACAGGCTTACCATTTTCACCGGCAAACCAGCGCCCGGTATCTTCCAGCCAGACATCTTTTTCCACACCCAGACTTTTGGCCGAAAGCCCATATTGAATCTGGAAATAAACCCCATCACCACAATCTTTTTCATCGCTACCAAATATAGCGGCGTTTCGGCTGCTCGCCGCATCCGGCAAAAGCAGATGAGAATATTCCCGGTCAGATGCAATCTTATTTGCATTTTCCACACCCAGCAGCGATTGCGCATTAGTGGCCCATGTCAGCTGATCGTTTGGAATATCCCATTGATAGACGGTCTCACCAACCGACAACAAAACTTCGCCCGCATCCGATACGGTTCGCGCCAAAGATGGATTTACGCTTTTGTCGCGGCGATCTTTAATCCTGCTCAATTCTCAATCCTGTCGATAAACTAATGATGGACGTCAAAGGTTTATGATAGGGAAAAAGCCTTAATAAAGCCGAAATATAAGGGCGATTTTGGTTAGGGTCCTGACCCTAATTATTGCGGGTTAAAACCCCGCTGCCATACCATCCTTGCGCGGTTCAGAACCGGCAATCATCACACCCTCTTTATGATCAATGGCGATAATCTGCCCGGCACTTAAAAATTACGCATGAGCTATGTGATAAACCTACAGCCCGCCGCCTAGCGACACATCTCTGGTGGCGGAACGAATGGATACCGAAAAGCCTGCCAGAACATCAATCAATGTCATCATCATAAGAATAAAGAATACCGCAGTGGCAGCACCCTCAACAATCAGAAACTCCACCAAAAATGCAACAAAGATGAACGTCGAAAGCAGGTGGTCTATAATCGAATTTGAACCAACACGCGTCGCTTTAAGAATTTCAAAAAACAACAGGATCAGGCCAAGGACAATCATCAGATCGCCAAGCGTCATCACCCAGGTTGCACCCGAAATCATATCAAGCAGAAATATAGGATCATCCCAGGGAGATTGAACATTTGTGCCAATCAAGCCAAGCAATACCAGATTATAAACAATCAGCGGAACGACCATTAATGGAACATTGGTAATCATAATCTCTCCCCGCGCATTCGCGCCTAAAATAATTTCAGGTATACTGGCATTGTGGCACCTGCGAGCCCGATCGCCCAAAATGCCAGATAAATTTCAATCAGAAAAGGCGTTTTTCAACTTAAAACACAAAAAGGGCCGGTCAACGACCAACCCTAAACAACCTTCAGCAAGTAATCAGGAAAAAACCTAACATTATGCCCAATTACTAGGCTCAAATATTAGGCATTATCTTTTGGCTCAAGAATTTGACGGCCGCGATACATACCGGTTTTCAGGTCAATATGGTGCGGACGGCGCAATTCGCCAGAATCCTTGTCTTCCACATAAGCAGGTGCTTTCAGCGCATCGGTAGAGCGACGAAAACCGCGCTTCATGCGGGATATTTTACTTTTTGGAACAGCCATTGTTCTTTTCCATTTTGCATACAGGCCCAATGCTGAAGGTCTCAGCCAATGTTTTTGCCTGTTGGGATAGTTTGGCCGGTGTATAAACCCAACTTGACAATAATTGCAAGCCTTCTTTGACCAAATTAGCGCAATTCAATTTATTATTTGACCAGACAGCGCACATGGCTGCCCGCAATGCCAATGCGGGCACGGTTGATCCGTGCCAGCGCCCGCATATGTTTAGATGGTCTGTTTGGATCACGCAATGCAGGATTGGGCAGGGTCACCGCCAACAGGGCCGCCTGGGCCGTACTCAATCTGGCGGCAGACCTCTTAAAATGATGGACCGCAGCCGCCTCAATGCCGTAAATCCCCGGCCCCCACTCGGCAATATTGAGATAGATCTCCATCTGCCGCCGTTTCGACCAGATCAAATCCACATAAATAGCCAGTGGCACTTCCAGCACTTTCCTGAAATAGGAACGGCTGTTCCACAAAAACAGATTTTTCACCACCTGCATGGAAATTGTACTGGCGCCACGGGTTTTTTCACCTCCGATAGCATCACCGATCACAGCATTAATCGCACTCCAGTCGACGCCGCGATGGCTGCAAAATTGCCCGTCTTCCGACATAATCACCGCCTTAACCAGCACAGGTGATACATCATCGAATTTGACCCACAATCGGGAAACCGGCAATCCATTCCAATTGTCCGCAAGCATCGGCACTGAAACCGGATGCACCCACGACACACGATATATCAGCCCAAGCACTAAAGGCACCATAGCAATGGCCAACAAAAATGCCGCCGCAAACGTGATCACGCGGCTTTTTAAAGACTTTGTTTTTTTAACCTTATTTTTGCGCCCGGTTGATTTCTTCGGCCGACCACGCCTGGCTGGTGCCTTTGCGGCATCTGCCTGCCTGCCCCTCTTGCCGACACCGGCTTTCCCTTTCCCTCTTGCCAAATCAAAATTTCCCAAAATAAATGAACATAGTCATAAGCGCAGAGGCTCTTAGGGTATAGACCCTAGCTTTTTGCGCCCGTTACCACAATGCCGGCTTTTACGGTGGCAATGTGTGATAGTACAAAAAATATTGACCAATTCCGAATTTACGGGCAATTCAACATCCATCATGATTGAAGATAATAAGCCAGCTAATTTCACCCGGCGATTGAGCCAAAATGCATCCACTATAAATTCTATATTGGATGGACTGCTTGGCAATGAAAGCCTTGCCGGTGAAATCATTCGCCCGCCCCGATTAATGGCCGCTATTCGCCATGGAGTATTAAACGGTGGCAAACGCATTCGCCCGTTTCTGCTGATCGAAACAGCCACCCTGTTTGACGCAACTGGGAAAGGCGTTTTGCAGGCTGCGTGTGCGCTGGAATGCCTGCATTGTTATTCGCTTATTCATGATGATCTACCCTCAATGGATGATGATGATCTGCGGCGCGGCCAGCCAACCGTTCATAAAGCGTTTGACGAGGCGATGGCAGTGCTTGCCGGTGATGCACTATTGACCTTTGCTTTTGATTTAATGTCTGACCCGGTTGTCAGTGATGACGCCAATATTCGCGCATCTCTAGTGCAACAGCTTGCCCGCGCAGCCGGACATGGCGGCATGATTGGCGGCCAGGTATTGGATATTGCAGCTGAAACCAACAGCTTGGACGAAGAGCAGATCCTGCAATTACAATCTATGAAAACCGGCGCACTTATTCGCTTTGCCTGTGAGGCGGGCGCTACAATCGCCGGGGCGTCAAAAGAAGACAAACAAAGCCTCAATAGATTTGGTGAAATAATCGGGCAGGCCTTTCAACTGGCCGATGATTTGCTCGACGTCACATCAAACAGCAAAACAATGGGCAAGGCCACCGGCAAGGACGAGGCCAAAGGCAAGAAAACCCTGATTGATTATTATGGCATTGAGGGCAGCCGCAGCCGCCTGCGCGAATTGCTCGATGAAGCAAACGCTATGCTTTCCCCCTTTGGTGCAAAAGCCGATATTCTGCGCCAAACCGCCCGCTTTATAATTGAACGTAAGCATTAGGAATTCACGCTATGGCAAAAATCACCTCAGTTAAAGAGTTGCGCGAAAATTACCCGCCGATGATTGAACGCTCAATTACCAAGGAGGTTTCCGCGTTCGATCAATATTGCCGCGATTATCTGGCCCTTTCGCCCTTTATGATCATCGGTTCGCAAAGCAAAGATGGGCTGGGTGATGTCACCCCACGCGGTGACCTGCCGGGTTTTGTCAAAGTGATTGACGATAGGACACTCGCCATACCAGACCGCCCCGGTAATAATCGGCTCGACACGCTTACCAATATTCTGGAAAACCCCAATGTAGGGCTGCTATTTCTGGTTCCAGGTGTCAACGAGACTTTCCGGGTCAATGGCAAAGCCGAAATCCGCGATGACGAAGAACTTTTGCAAATGTTTGAGGTAAACGGCAAGCTGCCACGCTCGGTAATTTTGGTGCATATGCAAACCGCCTATATGCATTGCGCCAAGGCTTTGATGCGCTCAAAATTATGGGACCCGTCTGTTCAAATTGAGCGAAGCCAATTGCCATCCATGAGTGAATGGATGGTTGCCCATAACACGGCGGAAATCAAACCGGAATCCACCGAAGATATGGAAAAGCGCTATACCAGCCAACTTTACTAAAACCATTCAGGTGTAGCGCTATCAGGTCGCGATTGAAGCCTGTCTTGCAAATTGATGAATTCAATTTGAGGGCCTAACCGACAGGTGCTAGCACCGCACCTCCAGAGCCTTTCGATGGGGTAGGCCGGGGCGTAGCTCAAGTTGCACGTTGAGCAACGCGAAGCGCAAAACTTGAGCCACTAGAAAAGCCTCGAGCAGCCGTGAGCGAACAACGCCCGGCCTATTTAGCCCGCTGGCAATAGGCTGTTTCCAGCGTATCAAGATTGCCAATTTCGTGCGCAACCCGGTCTACCCAGCGCTGACAGGATGAACGGTTGATATGGCAGGCCTTGGTAATAAATCCGCCATACCCGTTGCGCCCGCCACCGGTATTTACCGTACCACTGGCAATGGAATACCATTCAAGACCACCTGAACGACGTAATTGTTTGCAAACCACCCCGCGCTCATAGTCTCCATAAGCGCCACTGGCCCAGGCAGAATTAACCGTTGAAAGACCAGAAAACATGCCGGCAACAAGTGCGGTTCTAAGAAGCGTTTTGGATAGGAAATTCATGATAATTCTCCGTAGGGTTAAAGTCATAATATTGATCTTCCCGGAACAAACATCACATGGAGATGGTCATTGATCAAATCAACTGGTTTCACCAAATTGTGGCCAAGGTCTTAATCTCCAGATGTATTATTGCATTTACATATTCAGCATCAGACCAAACCAACCTTGACACCCGTCGATTTTGGCTGTTTAAGGCTCTAATCTTTGTGAAAAGACCAGAATAAAGAGCAACCGAGCAGGCCCCGAAAAGGTATAAAGAGAGCCCGCAGGTCAACACCCGTCAGCGCGATGCGCCCACGGGTGGTTTTTTGCTTTGGCTTTTCGGGTAATTGAACTTACTTTGTGGATACGATCACAAAGGACGGGAATGTAAAATGTTTGAATCGTTATCAGATCGCCTTAGCGGCATATTTGACGGGCTTACAAGACGCGGGGCGCTTTCGGAAAAAGACGTCAATGCTGCCTTGCGTGAAGTTCGCCGGGCGCTGATTGAAGCCGATGTAGCACTTGATGTAGTGCGCGATTTTGTCGAGAAAGTACGCGTTAAAGCGGTTGGTGCAGATGTTGTAAAATCCGTTACTCCGGGACAGATGGTCATCAAGATCGTTTCTGATCAACTGGTGGAAATGCTTGGCTCCGATGCAGAGACCATTGATTTAAACGCCCCCGCCCCGGTGACCATTATGATGGTTGGCCTGCAGGGCTCCGGTAAAACCACCACATCGGGGAAAATTGCCAAACGGCTGACCGACAAGCAACGCAAAAAAGTTCTGATGGCCTCACTCGATGTGCGAAGGCCCGCAGCCCAGGAACAATTGCGCCAACTGGGTGAGCAGATTGATGTTGCCACCCTTCCGGTAGTTGAAGGCCAGACACCTGTTCAAATTACCAAACGCGCCACCCAGGCAGCAAAACTTGGCGGCTATGATGTTTTAATCCTTGATACCGCTGGCCGCACCCATATTGACGAGCCACTTATGGTGGAAATGGCGGATATTAAATCTGCCGGAAACCCTCACGAAATCCTACTGGTTGCCGATGCGCTGACCGGGCAGGATGCGGTCAATTTAGCAAAAAATTTCGATACACGCGTCGGCATTACCGGTCTGGTGCTGACCCGTATTGATGGCGATGGTCGTGGTGGTGCTGCCCTTTCCATGCGAGCTGTCACCGGCAAGCCGATCAAGCTGATTGGTGTCGGCGAAAAAATGGACGCGCTCGAGGAGTTTCATCCAAAACGTATTGCCGACCGAATTTTGGGCATGGGCGATATTGTTTCGCTGGTGGAAAAGGCGGCGGAGCATATTGATGCGGAAAAAGCCGCCGCAATGGCCAAAAAAATGCAGAAAGGCCAGTTTGATTTAAACGACCTTTCCGATCAGCTCGGCCAAATGGCAAAACTTGGCGGCATGAGCTCCATTCTCGGCATGTTGCCCGGCATTGGCAAAATGAAAAAACAAATCGAAGCCTCCGGCATGGACGATTCTATTTTCAAGCGTCAACAGGCAATTATTTCGTCAATGACTAAAAAAGAACGGGCCACACCAAAACTGTTAAATGCCAGCCGTAAGAAACGCGTGGCCGCCGGTTCTGGCTCCAGCGTTCAGGACATCAATAAACTGCTGAAAATGCACCGCCAGATGGCCGACATGATGAAAAAAATGGGCGGCAAGGGCAAACGCGGCGGTATGCTCGGCGGGCTTGGCTCTATGTTGGGCGGCGGCGGTGGAATGGGCGGCATGCCTCCCGGTATGGGTGGCGGCATGGGTGGCGGAATGCCACCGGAAATGGCCAATATGGACCCAAAACAGCTTGAGCAAATGGCCAAACAAATGGGTGGTGCTGGCGGAATGCCAAAACTGCCCGGCCTTGGCGGACCTAAATTACCCGGTCTAGGGGGCAAAAAATGAAGCGCCCCGGCACAATATTAATCTGGTCCGGCCTGGGAATTCTCGGGCTCAGCCTGTTAATTCTTGTAGCACCTTTTGGCAGTGAGTTACTGGGTTTAGTCACAGGCAGCAATGCCTCGTCAGATCCTCAAGGCGGCATGTTTGACGGCTTCATTATCTTTTTTGGAACAATCCCATTGGGCCTCCTACTATTGTTCATTGGCCTGATCAGATTTGGGCTTGCGCGAAATCAGGAAAAAGTTGTGGGAGGAAGCCAATGACACTGGTTCCTGTTCTTGAAACCGAACGCCTTATCATGCGGGAAGTCAAACCTTCAGATTTTAAACCCTTTGCGGCCTTTTTTGCCGATGAGGTCTCAAGATTTCTTGGCGGACCAATTGATGCAATCAAAGCCTGGCGGAAACTTTCGCTTTATGCAGGTCAGTGGTCGCTAAACGGATTTGGCCAATGGGCGCTGGAAACCAAAAGCACCGGTGAATTTGCTGGTATCTGCGGCCCATGGTTCCCATTGGGATGGAATGAGAAAGAGATTTCCTGGGTTTTAATGCCCGGCCATTATGGCAAAGGCTATGCCACCGAAGCAGCCAGGCGCGCACTACAGTTTGCCTATCAGGATTTGAAATGGAAAACCGCAATCAGCCAGATCGAACCTGAAAATGTAGCCTCTATCCGCGTCGCAGAACGCCTTGGCGCAAAATACGAAAACGATTTTTCCGATGATGATTGGTCTGGACGCGTCTACCGCCATCTATCGCCAAAAGAACACGCGAAGGTTTGTAATTATGACCTCTGAAATCGACCCGAAAGAAGAGCTTGCTCGCCACCGCGCATCAATCGATAATTTCGATGCAGCATTGATTCACATATTGGCTGAACGCTTTCGCAAGACCAAACAAGTTGGAGAGTTGAAGGCCAAATACGACCTTCCGCCATCTGATCCTGAACGTGAAAAAGAACAGGTTGAGCGCCTGCGCCAACTGGCTGAAAAATCTGAACTCGACCCCGAATTTGCAGAAACCTTCATGACATTCATCGTCAAGGAAGTTATCCGCCATCACAAAATAATCCGGGGCTGACCCCGCTTATGAAACATCACTGAAATTAAAGACAACCAAACACAATCAACCAAATATCGAAAATCAAAGGAACTAAACTATGGCTACCAAAATTCGTCTCGCCCGTGCGGGCTCTAAAAAACGCCCTTTTTACCGCATCGTAATTGCTGATGTACGCGCACCACGCGATGGCCGCTTCATCGAGCGCGTCGGCTCATATAACCCGCTTTTGGCCAAAGACAGCGCCGAGCGTGTGGTTCTTAATGTTGAACGCATCGAACATTGGTTGAGCAAGGGCGCCACACCAACCGACCGCGTATTGCGTTTTCTTGATGCGGCAGGTCTTGCCAAGCGCGAAGCCCGCAACAATCCGAATAAAGCAAAACCTGGCCAGAAGGCTCAGGAACGGGTTGAAGAAAAAGCTGCCGCTGCCGCCGATAAGGCAGAAGCACTGAAAGCAGCTGAAGAAGAGGCAAAACAAGCCGCTGAAGAAGCTGCAAATGCTCCTGCCGAAGAAGCACCGGCTGAAGAAGCCCCTGCGGAAGAAGAAGCAAAAGCTGAGTAATTTGCTCACCGCTTCGTTTATTTTATTTCGGGCGGCGATGGTGCCGCCCGTTTTGTTTTAACCGGAATTACAATGGCCGATCTCAAAAACCCTGTCCTCATGGCCCAGATTGGTGCCCCCCACGGCATTAAGGGAGAGGTGCGGGTAAAATCCTTCACATCTGACCCGATGGCATTGGCCGATTATGGCCCCTTGTTTTCGCGCGACGGGCGTAAATTTGAAATCACCAGTTTAAGGCCGGCAAAAACTGTATTGGTTGCGCGTTTTAAGGATTTGAACTGGCGCGATGAAGTGGAAAAACTCAACCGGCTGGAGCTATTCGTCGAACGCGAAATATTGCCCGACGATAGCGATGAAGATGAGTTTTATATTACGGATCTAATTGGCATGGATGTGCTGAACGAACAAGGCGAAAAACTCGGCACAGTGATTGATGTGCCAAATTTCGGTGCCGGTGATATGCTGGAAATCAAGCCGGCAAAGGTCAATGGGAAACAGGCTCAAAGCTATTATTTGCCCTTTACCAAAGCAGTCGTTCCCTCGATTGATTTCGCCAACAAAACTCTCACTGCCATTCCACCGATTGAGATCAGCGGCAGACCAGAGGATAGCGAAAAGGACAACAAATGACCTTCCGTGCGTCCATTTTAACGCTCTATCCAGACATGTTTCCAGGCTCACTTGGTTTATCACTCGCGGGAAAAGCACTGGAGAAATCCATCTGGTCATGCGAGACCCACCAAATCAGAGATTTCGCCAGCGGCAAACACGCCAATGTTGATGACACCCCATCTGGTGGTGGTGCAGGCATGGTTCTGCGCGCCGATGTGCTGGCCAATGCGATTGATCATGCATCGCCAGAAAACGACCCGCGCCCACGCCTGTTGATGAGCCCGCGCGGAAAACCGCTCACCCAGCAATATGTTCACGAACTGGCAGATGGCCCGGGCGTAACAATTGTCTGCGGTCGTTTTGAGGGCGTCGATGAACGGGTGATTGAGGCACGCAATCTTATTGAAGTTTCCATTGGCGATTTTATTCTGTCCGGCGGAGAGATCGCAGCGCTTGCGTTGCTGGATGCCATCGTAAGGTTGTTGCCGGGTGTTATGGGCAATCAGGTGTCCGGTGAATATGAAAGCTTTGAAAACCACCTTCTCGAACACCCGCATTATACGCGCCCGCAAAATTTTGAAGGCATTGAAATCCCCGAAATACTGACCAGCGGCAATCATGGCGCAATCGACCAATGGCGCTTACAAAAATCACTGGAACTGACCAAAAAACGTCGCCCTGATTTGTTGGCCCGATATAATGCAAAAAAAGATTGCTGATTGCTGTCGACAATCCTGCAAATTTGGGGTATTGAGCCGCGAATTTTCCAAAAATGGAGAGTTTTCCGACAACCGGAAAAATTGAGACTATCGACCGGGTCGTAATCAATCACGACCGTCAGGTGCAATCGCGGGTTTGCCGCAATACAATTGCCACCTGATCAGCGCCGCTCTTGCTCATGATAATAATCACCGCATCAAGCCAAAAGGCACCGGCGGCAAAAAAGGTTACGAAAATGAACATTATTGAAGAGCTTGAAGCAGAACAAACTGCTGCAATCGACGCTAAGCGCAAACTTCCAAATTTTGAGCCCGGCGACACAGTCCGCGTTCTTGTGCGTGTGACCGAGGGTACACGTACCCGTATTCAGGCCTATGAAGGGGTTTGTATCGCGCGTAAGGGCGGTGGGCTGAACGAAAGCTTCACAGTTCGCAAAATCTCCTATGGTGAAGGCGTTGAACGCGTATTCCCAATGTATTCACCGCTTGTTGAGGGTGTTGAAGTTGTACGCCGTGGCCGTGTCCGCCGCGCTAAACTCTACTATCTTCGCGGTCTGCGCGGCAAATCTGCCCGTATTATCGAAAACACCAGCATTCGCGCTAAAAAGCTCAACGATTCAGAGCGGGCCGCAATTGCTGATGAAAAAGCCCGGCTCGAGGCAGAAAAAATTGCATCTGTCGAGCAGCTTGCAACTGAAAAGGCGGCTGAAGATGCAGCGGCCGCAGAAGCAAAATCTGAATAAGCCTTTCAGACACAGGGTATTTATTGAAATGGCGGCCACTGGTCGCCATTTTTGCATCTAGACTGCGTCATATTTACATGGAAGCAGTCAGGCTGCGATTGGAGCCTGACTTGCAAATTGATGAAATTAATTTGAGGGCGGAACCGGCCCGATGCGAATGCATCGCTCCCGCGAAGGCTGGTGCGTAGCATCAAGTTGCACGTTGAGCAACGCGAAGCGCAAAACTTGAGCCACTAGAAAAGCATCGAGTGGCCGTGAGCGAAAGAAAATAGAGTGTACCCGTCAAAGACGGACACGCTCTAATCAGCCAGTTTAATATTCCCCCATAGAGAGAATTACACCTATTACGTTAACTGAATTTTTCTATTCTCCTGTTACCATAGGTCAAGTAATGGTATTCGGAGATGTACCTTGTTTACATTTGACCCTATCAATCGACGGCAATATCGATATGCAATGCTAATTGCAACCGTTATGCTTGTGATTATTACCTCAAATTTTCAATCATTTATGGAAATTATTACCGGGTCAATAAATTGTGCAGGTGTCAGCTCCCTTTGCATTTCACTTACAAGCGATGTACCCGATTACGTCATTTTAACAACCACAGTCCTGTTTTTCATAATTACCGCAATAGCAACATTGCGTCGGGTTAGTGATACACCGATATCAAATTACTGGGTTGTTATCCTGGTTATCTTGATATTTCTCGACCAGCAATTTCTGTTTGGAATAGGCGATTTTAGCTTATCACTGGATCAAATGCAGGTGCCTTGGTATTTGCTTAGTGCAACATCGCTGGTGTTGCTGCTTTCATTTTCTGCGACCCATTCTTCCTATTTTCTTGATGGCTACTGGAATGCCGATCCCCCGCTTGGATATGGCCTTTCAATATCATCATTCTGGTTGCTGGCATTTTCTTCCAGCAAAATCATGTTGATTATTGCAACCGCAACCGACAATTCAAATCTTTGGTATTCTTCCCACGCATTAAAGCAACAATTGGAAAGCCTGCTGCCAAACCTGGTTGTTTCACCAATCATTCCCGCTGTCATTTTCACCACCTGCTCACTCTTGCTGATAGTTTTAGGAAGAATGGGCTATGAAGATACCGCATCGACCGCCAAAAATGCACAGCAAAGTACATTTCGCCAACAGGCGGCTTTACGCACCACGAAAGCTGCGCAAAGCGCCAACGGACTGAAATTGTAACAAGCCTTTCCAAGTTCGTCCATGTATGACAAAATAACCCCGGAGCGTAATAACGCACAAAATAACCGGGAGATTAAAATGAGAACATCAATAAAAATTCTGCTGACAATGGCTATTGGCCTTGTTTATGCAATTTCTGCAAATGCGGGCAGTCTTCCCGATTTAGGCGGAAAATCCGTCGTTGTTGTAACTGAAAATGCCTATCCGCCACTGCAATTTATTGACCCAAAAACCAGTAAACAAATTGGCTGGGAATATGATGCAATGAACGATATTGCCAAGCGGCTAAACTTCAAGGTTGAATATCAAAACACCTCATGGGATGCAATGATTCAAGCCGTTTCCGATGGCCAATACAACATTGGCATGACCGGCATTACAATCAAGGAAGAACGCAAGGCAAAGGTTGATTTCTCCGACGCCTATATGCGCTCCGAAATGTTCATGCTGGTGCGTGGCGACGAAAGCCGTTTCACCGATGGCAAAAGCTTTGGCAAATTTGAAAAAGGCCTGGTTGGCGCGCAAGCTGGCACAACCCCGTTTTATGTGGCCGTGTACAATATGCTCGACGGCAATGAAGCCAATCCGCGCATCAAGTTGTTCGAAACATTTGGCGCAACCGTACAGGCTCTGAAATCCGGCGATGTGGATGTGGTTTTAACTGACGGCACAGCAGGCAAGGGATATGTTGATGCCTCCAGTGGCGGATTGAAGCTGATTGGCAATGCTATGGGCACTGAGGATTTTGGCTTTATCTTTACCAAGGGCTCTGACCTTGTTGGTCCAATTAATGCAGCAATTGCCGAAATGAAAAAAGACGGCACAATTGATGCGCTGAATAAAAAATGGTTCCTCGATTACAAGTTTGGCCAATAATTACGGCCGCCGGTAATGGGCATTTGGAATAATATATATCGGCTGGCTTGCCCGGCCGATATTTTTTTAAACAGCCTTCCAGCAGCATATGAATTAAGTTTACCGCGACCATTGAGGCATTCAACATGAATGCGCCCATTGCAGATAGCAATGGAAAAGCCGACTTTCCCTGGTGGCTTGCGATCACTGCCGCAATAGGCATAGTGCTTGCCATCTTTATCGGTATAAACGACCTTTACGCACAGGTTTTTAGAGCAGTATCCCGCGGTGTATCAATCACCATTTTTGTTACCCTTGTAGGATTTACGCTCGCATCAGCACTTGGCCTGTTGCTGGCAATCATGGGGCTTTCAAATTCAATAGTGCTGCGACAGGTCTCGCGGTTTTATGTGGAAATCATCAGGGGTATTCCGATATTAGTGCTGCTGTTTTATATCGCATTCGTTGGCGCGCCAGGCTTTGTCGCCCTGTGGAACGCAATTACCAGCCCGCTGATTGAAGCGGGCTTTATCGCCAAAATGACAGTTCGGGATTTCCCGCTTTTGTGGCGTGCGATTATCGCATTGATGATTGGTTATTCGGCCTTTATTGCGGAAGTGTTTCGTGCCGGCATTCAGGCCGTAGACAGCGGCCAAATAGAAGCTGCAAAAGCACTGGGGTTAAACGGCTATCAGCGGTTTCGCCTCATCATCATGCCCCAGGCAATTCGTACGATTGCGCCACCGCTTGGCAATGATTTTATTGCCATGATCAAGGACTCATCACTGGTCTCTGTTTTGGGCGTTGCCGATATTACCCAGATGGGTAAAATTTATGCAGCCGGTTCATTCAGATTTTTTGAGACCTATTCAATCGTAGCATATATTTACCTGATCATCACCATCGGCCTGTCACTGGTGCTGCGGTGGATTGAAAAACGCATGCGCCAACAATGGAATTAGTTTATCAAGCTTAAATCGCACGCTGAGCGAAGCGAAGCGCAAGATTTAAACCACCTTATAAAAAGATCGCACGTTGAGCATCTACTCATGTTGCACGTTGAACAACGTGAAGCGCAAAACATGAGTCACTAAAAAAGCGAACGAAATACGAAAGTGGGCGCACGTGTTTACGCGCAAGCAAACAACAAACTAAAAAGCAATCAAACGGCACCCTTGGCCCGTTCAATCGATTCAGAAATCAATTGGCGGGCATGGGCCGCATCATCCCAGCGTTTAAGATCAACCC
The DNA here is from genome assembly GCA_026981655.1 of Rhizobiaceae bacterium. Taxonomy (GTDB): domain Bacteria; phylum Pseudomonadota; class Alphaproteobacteria; order Rhizobiales; family Rhizobiaceae; genus SZUA-100. Next base: position 16,001 of record JALSIJ010000160.1, read on the forward strand.
ATTTCCCGGGCTCAAGGTCTTTGTAATGCTGGAAAAAATGTTCAATTTGCTCAACCGTAATCTTTGGCAGATCTTTGTAGTCGAGAACCGAATGATAACGCATAGTCAAATGATCTGAAGGAACCGCAATGATTTTCTCATCAGGACCCCCATCATCCACCATAACCAGTACACCGACCGGGCGGCAATTCATAACAGCACCTGGCACGATCGCCCTGGTGTTACAAACCAGAACATCAATCGGATCACCATCTTCAGAAAGCGTATGCGGAACAAATCCATAATTTCCCGGATAGACCATTGGCGTATATAAAAACCGGTCAACAAACAGTGCACCGGAAGCCTTGTCCA
>JALSIJ010000161.1 GCA_026981655.1 Rhizobiaceae bacterium
ATCCAGTTCGCGGTTCATGCGTTCAATATTGGCGACCAGATCTTTCAGCAATGTTCGGTTTACGCCGGCTGCAATTTCATCAAGCAGCACAACGCGGGCATCGACCATCATGGTGCGCCCCAGTTCGAGCAGCTTTTTTTGCCCGCCGGAAAGATTGCCGGCCAATTCGTTTTTCACATGGGAAATTTTCAGAAAGTCGATGACCTCTTCGGCCTTTTTAAGAACAGCGGTCTCTTCTTTGGCAACGCGGGCCGGTTGGAACCAGGCGGATGTGATGCTTTCACCCGACTGGCTATCGGGCACCATCATCAGGTTTTCCAAAACGGTCATATTAGAAAACTCATGGGCAATCTGGAACGTGCGCAACAAGCCTTGCTTAAACAGTTGATGAGGCTTGAGGCCTTTTGTATCATTGCCGTCAAAAAGGATGGCGCCATTGCTGACCGGCAGATTTCCTGCCACCATATTGAAAAGCGTGGTTTTGCCAGCACCATTGGGGCCGATAAGCCCGGTAATGGAACCCTGTTCAACCTGTAAACTACAATCGCTGACGGCTTTAAAACCACCAAAGCGCTTGGTTACATTTCTGACGTCGATTATTGCGCTCAAACTTTATCCAACCATGCAATGGCATGGTCTCCCCTTAGTCTGTTTTCTCAATGTCTAACAGATCGTTTTTCGTCTTGTAACAATCTCTTGACGCTTGCACAATTGAATTTCATTGTAGGAACGCAAAATTGCACCTAATTATTGGTGTAATTTGCCAAATAACTCCGTTCGCGAAAGAAAATCGACTTAATATGCAGAAAACCCTTCCGGATTCCATTGATGCCACGCTCGAAATGCTAAATGGCGGTGGCTATGTTGCTGATCGTTCATTAGCGACTGTTTTGTTCCTGTCGTTAAAAATGGGGCGGCCACTGTTTCTTGAAGGTGAGGCAGGGGTTGGTAAAACCGAGATTGCAAAAGTGTTGAGCATTGCGCTCGAACGCCCTTTGATAAGGTTGCAATGTTATGAGGGCCTGGATATTTCGTCCGCCGTTTATGAATGGAACTATGCGGCGCAGATGGTGCAAATTCGCATGCGTGAGGCCAGTGGGCAGGTCAATCGCGATGCGATGGAAGATGATGTGTTTTCTGAAAAATTTCTGATCCGTCGCCCTTTGTTGCAGGCTTTGGAACAGGTGGATGGCCGCACGCCGATATTGCTGATTGACGAACTTGATCGCACCGATGAAGCCTTTGAGGCGTATTTGCTGGAAATTCTGTCTGATTTTCAGGTGACCATTCCCGAGCTTGGTACAATCAAGGCAAAAGAACCGCCGATCGTCATTATCACCACCAACCGGACGCGCGAAATTCATGACGCTCTGAAACGCCGTTGTCTTTATCATTGGGTTGATTACCCGGATGTGGCGCGGGAATTGCAAATTGTGCAAAATAAAGTACCGGGTATCAGCGCGGAATTGTCGAAAGAAATTGTCGCTTATGTGCAGAAATTGCGCAATCAGGACCTGTTTAAAAATCCCGGAGTGGCGGAAACACTGGATTGGGCAACGGCGCTGATAGAGCTGGATAAACTAGCGCTTGATCCGCAAACGGTGTCTGACACGTTGGGTGTTTTGCTTAAATATCAGGATGATATTGCCAGGATTGAAGCGGATGCGGGAACGCAAATATTGAAAGAAGTAAAACAGGAACTGGCCAGCGCTTAAGGCTTTCGCCTAAGGCTCCGGGCAAGTGATGCTTTATGGATACGCATAACGTAAATGATGAAAATGATGGCCGCTTGAGCGACAATATTCTGTATTTCGCCCGAACCTTACGCGATGCGGGCATGCGGGTTGGGCCTGCCAATGCGGTGGATGCGGTGCGGGCGGTGCGGGCTGCCGGTATTGGTTCACGCGAAGATTTTTACTGGACTTTGCATTGTGTATTGGTAACCCGCCACGAGGACCATGTAGTTTTTGATGCGGCATTCAAACTGTTTTGGCGCTCGCGCGATCTGGTGGAAAAAATGATCTCGCTGTTTTCGCCCGTGGCTAACCCGGAGCCAGACCAACAAAAGCCAAAGGCGGCTGATTCGCGTGTGGCCCAAGCGCTGTTTCAAGGGCGGGAACGCGAAAAGCAGCCAGAGCGCCAGGAAATTGAAGTTGATGCAAAATTCACGGTATCTGACAAGGAGGTTTTGCGTTCCAAGGACTTTGCGCAAATGACGGCGCTTGAGATTGCCGAGGCAACCAAAGCCCTATCCAAATTGATATTGCCGGTTGATCTGGTAAAAACCAGGCGATTTCGCAGCGCCCATAATGGCCGCATGATTGATCCGCGTGCGATGTTTCGAGAATCACTACGAACCGGTGGCGATCTGCTTTTGCCGTCATTTCGTAAGAAGCGGGAAATTCATCCGCCATTGGTGGTATTGGCGGATATTTCCGGTTCGATGAGCCAATATAGCCGAATTTTTCTACACTTTCTGCATGCACTAAGTGAAAAGCGCCGCCATGTGCACATCTTTTTGTTTGGAACGAGGCTGACCAACATCACCCGTTCGATGCGGATGAAAGACCCGGATGAGGCCCTGATGGAAGTATCCAGCAATGTGCAGGATTGGGAAGGTGGCACCCGCATTGCTGAAACCCTGCACCGGTTTAACAAACATTGGTCGCGGCGGGTTTTGGGGCAGGGGGCGGTGGTTTTGCTTATCACCGATGGGCTGGAACGCGATGCCGCGGGCGGTGAAAATGCTGATCTTGATAAGGAAATGGAACGATTGCACAAATCCTGCCGCAGGCTGATCTGGCTTAATCCGCTTTTGCGGTTTTCAGGGTTTGAGGCCAAGGCTGTCGGTGTGCGCACTATGTTGCCGCATGTGGATGAGTTTCGTGCGGTACATTCACTTGGTGCTATTGAAGATTTATGCGCAGTTTTGGGCGCGCGGGCAACCTCTCAAAATGACCCGAAATCATGGTTGCGGTAGTCTGGCAAAGAGATCACAATGGCGGGTAACCTGTCTTTGAAGCGGATGGAATAAATGTCTATGACCACATCAAATACGAATAAATCGCCATTGGAATTTGCCGAGGAATGGCTGGACGAAGGGCGTAAACTGGCGCTAGCAACGGTGGTGGAAACATGGGGGTCTGCTCCGCGCCCAACCGGCAGCCAGTTGGTGATTGATGGTGAAGGCAATTTTGAAGGGTCCGTATCCGGTGGATGCGTTGAGGGCGCAGTGGTGGCTGAAGCCTTTGACGTGATTGAAAGCGGCAAGCCTGGTATGTTGGAGTTTGGTGTTGCCGATGAGACCGCGTGGGAAGTGGGGCTTTCCTGCGGCGGGCGCATTCGCATTTATGTAGAGCCAGTGGAGGCTGGCAATGGATAGTAATCTTTTAAAACAACTCAATCGGGCGAAAAAATCTCGTATCGCAGCAATTGTGGTGAGTGATCTTGATGCGGGAACGCAAGGCCTGTTTTTGGAGGGCGATGAGATTGCCCAACCGGAAATTGCGCGCGAGGCAAAAGTCAGGCTTCGTTCCGGCAAATCCGGCATTGCACAAGTAGAAGGTCGGGAAATGTTTTTTAACGCCCATGTGCCTTCACCGCGTTTAGTGATTATTGGTGCGGTTCATATTTCGCAAGCTTTGGCACCCATCGCCAATATGGCCGGTTTTGAAACGATCGTCATTGATCCGCGCACCGCCTTTGCCACCCCAGAGCGGTTTCCTGATATTTCTCTTTATGGCGACTGGCCAGAGGGTGTTTTGAAGGCGCAACCGCTTGATGCCTATACGGCGCTTGCAGCCGTTACGCATGATCCAAAGATTGATGACTTACCGCTGATTTCAGCGTTGCAAAATCAATGTTTTTACGTAGGCGCACTGGGCAGTCGGAAAACTCACGCCAAACGATGTGACAGGCTTTTGGCGGCCGGTATTACCAAAGCGCAACTTGATCTCATCCATGCGCCGATTGGACTTGATATTGCGGCTGCCAACCCGGCAGAAATTGCTATTGCGGTTATGGCCGAAATCATTGAAGCATTTCGCAAACGCGGCAACAGTGATGGAGCAAAGGCTTGAGATTCGGGCCACTTGATGTGAATTCAGCTCACGGGGCAATTCTTGCCCATGCGGTGAATGTTGGCAAAGGCCGATTGAAAAAGGGAAAAGTTCTGGATGATTCTGATATAAAAACTCTGTTCAAGTCCGGGGTTAAAGAGGTTATTGTTGCACGGCTAGAGGCGGATGATGTGGCGGAAAACAGTGCTGCTGAATTGATTGCTGCTGAATTCGAAACCGATCAGATTTATGTGGAAACAGCCTTTACCGGACGGGTCAATTTATTCGCCAATCAGGCCGGTATTTTGCAAGTTGATGCTGATCTTATAACCCGTATAAACCAGATTGACCCGGGTATTACCATTGCAACGCTAGCACAATTCTCTCCGGTCAATAAAGGCCGAATGATCGCCACTGTAAAGATCATTCCCTTTGCGGTGAACCGTTTGCGGGTGGATGAAGTTATATCTTTGGTTGAAGGCAATAATGCCTTGCAATTGCACGTCTTTAAACCCAAGCGCATTGGTTTGATTGCCACCAGCCTGCCGGTTCTGAAGCCTTCAACGATGGATAAAACCAGAAACATACTGGCAGAGCGTTTGGTGGCTTCCGGTAGCCAAATTGTTGAAGAGTTGCGGATTGAGCATAAGGTGGATGCGGTCTCATCTGCGATTTTGGCGTTGAAAGAAAAATGCGATTTGCTCATTTTATTCGGGGCTTCTGCAATCACCGATATTGAAGATGTTATCCCCTCCGGTCTTGTTCAGGCGGGGGGACGAATTGAACATTTCGGCATGCCGGTTGATCCGGGCAATTTATTGCTCTTGGGTGCAATGGATGATTTGCCAATTATCGGTGCGCCGGGATGCGCGCGTTCGTCGCGCGAAAATGGCTTTGACTGGATATTGCAGCGCCTTCTGGCCGAGATTGCCGTATCGGGCAAGGATATTGAGGGTATGGGGGTTGGTGGCCTGTTGATGGAAATTCATTCAAGACCGCAGCCGCGTCAACAAACTTCAGCCCGAAAAGGCGCGATTCATGCGCTTGTATTGGCTGCCGGACAGTCGCGCCGCATGGGACCTAGCAACAAGCTGCTGGCAGAAATCAACGATAAAAGCCTTGTTCGAAAGGTGGTGGAAACGGCGCTTGAAAGCGAGCTTTCAGGTGTCACTGTGGTTACTGGCCATGAGGCCGAACGGGTGAAGGGCGAACTTCAAGGTCTTGATGTAAAGTTTGCCCACAATGAGGATTTTGCCAGCGGGCTTGCCTCTTCCCTTCGTTGCGGGGTTCGTGCCCTGCCGCAGGATTGCTCGGCCACATTGGTATTACTAGCCGATATGCCTCATATTACCAGCAGCATGATCAATGAGATGATAGCCTCTTTTGAAAGTGCTGATCCGTCATCCATAGTTCAGGCGGCAAGTTCTGGTAAACGGGGCAATCCGGTCCTATGGTCGGCTCAATATTTTGATGAGCTTTGCGAGATTTCCGGTGATGTTGGTGCACGGCATCTGATTGGAAAATATTCTGATCAGGTAATTGGCGTTGAACTGGGTGAGGCGGCAGCACTTGATATTGATACATTGGCAGAATTATTCGCTCAAGGCGGCAAACATGAAGGAGAAGTTTAGTGGGGCAGGATAAGCCGAATATTGCGTTTATTGGTACGGGTCTAATGGGCGCGCCGATGGCAAAATGCCTTTTGGCGGCGGGGCATTCAGTAAGCGTGTGGAACCGCTCGCCAGAAAAAGCAGAAGCATTGCGTGAGTTTGGCGCGGTGGTTTCCGCAAGCCCGGCTGAGGCGGTTAGTCATGCCGATGTGGTAATCACCATGCTGACAGCCGGAGCTGCGGTGACTGAGGTGTTATTTGAAAAAGGATGTATGCGTTCAGCCAAACCGGGGGCAACTTTTGTTGATATGAGCTCAATTGCGCCCTCAACCTCGCGCGATATTGCCGCCAAACTGGATGATGCCGGATATGCCACTCTTGATGCACCAGTATCCGGTGGTACGGTTGGTGCAAGTGAAGCTACGCTCGCCATTATGGTTGGCGGCGAACGCGATACATTCAAGGCCATCGAACCGGTATTTGCAGCGATGGGAAGAGCTACATTTGTGGGACCTGCGGGTTCTGGCCAATTGGCGAAACTGGCCAATCAGGCGATTGTTGCAATCACCATTGGTGCGGTCTCGGAAGCCTTGCTCCTGGCTGAAGCCGGTGGCGCGTTTCCCGGTGCTGTGCGCAATGCAATTCGAGGCGGGTTTGCCGAAAGCCGCATATTGGAACTGCATGGCAAACGGATGATAGACCGGGACTGGCGACCGGGTGGTGCATCAGTCAATCAACTGAAAGATCTGGATAATGTGATGCTGGCGGCTGATGAGGCAGGCGTTGAATTGCCGCTCACTCGCAATGTTCGTGAACGGTATCACCAGATGGTCAATGATCTGGGGATGGAAAATCACGATCATTCAGCCTTGTTGCTGCAACTTGAATCTATGAATTCACCTCATCGCCTGGGCGACCGGCCAGACAAAGTTTAAGATGAAGCAGGAGAATTTATAATGAAAAGCCTGATGATTTCATTTATTGTTATACTTATTACTGCTGGTAGTAGTATTGCACAGGAGTTCAATGCCCAAGAGAAGAAAATATTGAAGGCTGTGGTTGATCGCTTTAAAACAAATACCGAATGTAGTGCGACTTATAGTGATACACCGATCCATGAATTTATCAGATTCAAGAAAAAAACAGAATATGATTCGGATACAATTGTTATTTTGATTGCATGCAGCTTTCATGCTTATCAGGTAACATGGATTGCCTATTCTGCCTATGATGACGGGGCCGAGCCTGAGGTTTCTGTACTCAGTTTTCCCTCTACAATAGATGGAAAAGAATGGACCGCCAGCATTTTCCTTATGACCCCAGATTGGGATCCGAAAACCAAAACTCTCAATACGTTCTACAAAGGACGCGGCATGGCCGACTGCGGAGATTATAAATCCTATCGCTGGAATGGCTATTCATTTTACCTGTATAGCTCTAATTATCAGGCATGTTGCTGGAATGATGAGGATTTTGAGAAACGAGCGGAATGCAAAAAAGTTAAGGAAATTTACCCAATTCCTGATTATGAGTGGCCGCGTGTTTTTCAATATACCGGTAAGCAATAATGAGGGTTCTGACCCTAAATAAGCTGTAGCCCGCGCATGCTGACATGGCCATCTTTGCCGACGATGATATGGTCATGCAGCGTAATGCCAAGCGGCTTTGCTGTATCCATAACGGTCTTGGTCATTTCAATATCAGCACGTGACGGGGTCGGGTCGCCAGATGGGTGATTGTGCACCAGAATAATTGCGGTTGCTGAAAGTTCCAGCGCCCGCTTGACCACCTCGCGTGGATAAACCGGGGTGTGATCTATGGTGCCGGTTTGCTGCACCTCATCGGCAATCAGCGCGTTTTTCTTGTCGAGAAACAGAATGCGAAAAAGCTCTTTTTCCTCAAACGCCATTGAGGTTCGGCAATAATCAATCACTGATGACCATGAGCCTAAAATCTGTTTGTTGCGAATTTCGCCTTTTAACATCCGGCTGGATGCGGCAGCGATAAGTTTCAAATCTGCTGCACTGGAAGCACCGAGACCCGTTACTTCCGATAACAGATGTTCAGGTGCGCCCATAACTTCGCTTAATGAGCCAAAGCGTTCGATCAGTTGTTTGGCAATGGGCTTGGTATCGCGGCGCGGGATTGAGCGGAATAGAAGCAGTTCGAGTAATTCATAATCTGCGAGCGCTTCAGCTCCGGCCGTTTTGAAGCGCTCGCGCAAACGGTCACGATGCCCGTGATAATGGGGCGCATTGCCTGCACTGTCTTTAAGTCCTTTTCCCGCCATAAGGTCGACTACTTCGCAGGCGGGTAGGGCGGCATGGAATGGCCGGCGGGTGAAAGGGTGAATATTTCGCAGCCATCGTTGGTAACACCAACTGAATGTTCAAATTGGGCTGAAAGCGAGCGATCCCGGGTAACCGCAGTCCAGCCGTCAGATTTAACCTTCACATGCGGGCGACCGAGATTGATCATCGGTTCGATGGTAAAAATCATGCCGGGTTTCATCTCAACACCTTCGCCGCGTCTGCCATAGTGCAGAATGTTCGGGGCATCGTGAAACAGTTTGCCCACACCGTGGCCGCAAAAATCGCGCACCACGCCGCAGCGCTCGCCCTCTGCGAAATCTTGAATGGCAGCACCAATGTCGCCGGTGAAATTGCCGGGCCTTACCTCTGCAATGCCCAACATCATGGCCTCATAGGTCACTTCCACCAGCCGCTCAGCTGCACGTTTTACATTGCCCACATTGTACATGCGGCTTGAATCACCGTGCCAGCCATCAAGAATATAGGTCACATCGACATTGATAATATCGCCGTTTCGAAGTGGTTTATTATCCGGTATGCCGTGGCAAACCACATGGTTGATCGAGGTGCAGCAGGATTTTGTATAGCCGCGATAATTCAGCGTTGCCGGAATGGCGTTATTATCCATGCCAAACTGAAAAACAAAATCGTCAATGGCTTTGGTTGTGAGGCCGGGCTCAACCATATCGGCTATCATATCGAGCGCGCGGGCGGTGAGCTGCGAAGCGCGGCGCATGCCGGCAAAGTCATTTTCATTATAGAGCTTGATATGCCCTGTATTTTTCATCGGTGCCGTATCGGCCTCTAGATAGGTAACCATCTGGTCAATCTCTATAATTAATCAACAATCGGGATCAATGCGTCAGGCTCAATGCCGTTGGAACTGATTTTACAGCGTAATGCAAAGGCTTCCACACCGCGTGCGATGGCTCTCTTATAGGCCTTGGCATAGGCGGTATCAATATCAGTTGCCAATTTGAATTTCGACCCATCCATGCGCTGAATAACATAGAGCATGACGGCGCGGTTGCCCTGTTCAACCATATCGCCCAATTCCTCTAAATGCTTTGCACCGCGCGCGGTAACGCTATCAGGAAATTCATGCAGATCGGCGGTTCGAAGAAAGTGAACATTCTTCACTTCCACATAACAGGGCGGCCTGTTTTTATCTTCCAGCAGGAAATCAATACGAGAGTTTTTGCCGTATTTTACCTCGCGGCGCAGGTTTTTATATCCATTTAACGGGGCAATATTTCCGGCCAGAATGGCTTCTTCAGCAATTTTGTTGGGTTGATTGGTATTGGTGCCAACCATGACGGGGCCGTTAAATCCGGCAATCTCCACCATTTCTAGGGTATAGAGCAGTTTTCGTTTCGGGTTTTGACTGTCTGAAACCCAGCAGCGGATGCCCGGTTCGGTCAACCCCGCCATCGAGCCTGGATTGGGGCAATGAACGGTGATTTCAGAGCCGTCGGGCATCAAAACATCTGCCAAAAAGCGTTTATAGCGTTTAAGCAATACGGCTTCGATCAGAGGAGGTGAAAAATGCATGTTTATCCAGTGCGCCAAGTGGTTAGCCTGCGTAGCATTCTTTTTGGTGCCCGGGTATCTTACAAGCCTCTTATTCCCCAACTATGTCGTTGTTGATTGAGTATCCGCCGTTTTAATAGTCGGGTCGGTAAAGAATTTTGATAGAAATTCACATCTGGTTGTGGTTATAAGCCACTTGGCTTTGGCGTGGGTTTGTTTAGCATGTTCCTATCTGTTTTCGATCTTTTTAAAATTGGCGTTGGCCCGTCATCTTCCCATACAATGGGGCCGATGGTTGCGGCCCAAATGTTTTTGAATGAAGTGCGCGATGGCAATTGGCCAAGGCCGGCAAATGCTGTTGTAGAGCGAATTGGCGCATCGCTGCATGGCTCTCTGGCCTTTACCGGCAAAGGCCACGGTTCTGATATCGCGATTATTTTGGGGCTGATGGGCGAAGATCCTAAAACCATTGATCCTGATAATGTCGACACTATTTTGCGTAGTGTTTCGCGTGATAAAAAAATACCGGGTGAGCCGGCATTTTCTTTCGACCCGGATGAAGATCTGGTCTTTGACTATGACACAAGACTTTCCGGCCATTCAAATGGCATGATGTTTTATGCTTATAACGATCTTGGTGTCGTGTTGTTGCGTAAGACTTATTATTCTATTGGTGGTGGTTTCGTTGTTGAAGAAAGCGATCTTGAGCGGGTAACGTCCACCGCTGATGAAGTGCCGAGTAATGTTCCATATCCATTTGCCAGCGCAAATGAAATGCTGGAGATGGCGCGCGAATCAGGGCGAACAATTGCCGAAATGAAGCGTGCCAACGAGGAAAAAGCCATTGGCCATGCGGCTTTGGATAAAGGCTTGCTTGAAACATGGGCTGCGATGAATGCCTGCGTTGAACGCGGGTTAAAGCAGGAAGGTATTTTGCCGGGTGGACTTGAGGTTAAGCGCCGGGCAAAATGCCTGCATGAGCGATTGAACGAACAGTGGAAGAACAATCACACCAATCCGCTTGCGGCTAATGATTGGTTGAGCCTTTTTGCTATGGCGGTAAATGAGGAAAATGCAGCCGGTGGCAAGGTTGTGACCGCGCCGACTAATGGTGCTGCGGGCGTTATTCCCGCTGTTATTCGCTATTATCTGGGTTTCAGCGAAGGTGCGAATGATGAGGGGGTAGCGGAGTTTCTTCTATCTGCCGCAGCGATTGGTGGTCTGATCAAACATAATGCATCAATTTCCGGGGCTGAAGTCGGTTGTCAGGGAGAGGTGGGGTCAGCTTCTGCGATGGCTGCTGCCGGATTGGCGGCCGTTATGGGGGGCACTCCGGAACAGGTTGAAAATGCTGCTGAAATTGCGCTTGAGCACCATTTGGGCATGACCTGCGACCCGGTTGGCGGCTTGGTTCAGGTGCCGTGCATCGAGCGCAATGCGCTTGGCGCGGTTAAGGCCGTAACCGCTGCATCGCTGGCGCTTCACGGTGATGGCTCGCATTTTGTCTCGCTCGATAGCTGTGTTGAAACCATGCGCCAAACCGGCCTTGATATGAACGAGCGTTACAAAGAAACCAGTCAGGGCGGACTTGCGGTCAATACGGTGGAGTGTTGATTTGAGAGTTATTAAAAACCCACTCAAAGGTAAGGGGTTAACTTCCACGGTGGGTATGGCCGAAGGGGAAATTCTTGTTGACCCCTCAATTCCGCTTGCGCTCTTTAGTCTGTGCCCAGCAGCCCACAAAACAATTTTGACGAAATGCTCCCCGCTTGCCGGAAAGCTGGGAGTGGATGAAATCTATTTGAAAGATGAGCGCTCGCGCCTCGACCTTGGCAGCTTCAAAGCATTAGGGGCAGCTTATGCTATTGCGAAACTTGCGGCTGAAAGCGTTAAATCTGGCTTGGCCGCAAAATATGAAGACGCATTGAGCGGGCAAACTTTTGTTTGCGCCAGCGCGGGCAATCATGGACTGTCTCTGGCCGCCGGGGCAAGACTTTTTGGCGCTGATGCGGTCGTGTACCTTTCTGATACGGTTCCTGAAAATTTTGCCAATCGATTGCGGGGGAAATCTGCAAAGGTGGTGCGGTATGGCGAAAACTATGAAGTCAGTATGGCAGCTGCTAAATTGGCTGCAGAAACCAATGGGTGGGCGCTATTATCGGATAGCTCGTGGGCTGGATATGGTGAACCTGCCCGTGATGTGATGGAAGGCTATCTGATTATGGGGGCTGAAGTTGCAGAACAGATCGAGCGGGCGCCAACTCATATATTCCTGCAAGCCGGTGTTGGTGGGCTTGCTGCGGCCTGCTGTGCATCAGCGCGCGAATATTGGGGAGCTGTGCCACAAATCATCGTGGTTGAGCCGGAATATGCACCTGCACTGATTAACAGCATAGAGGCGGATACTCCGGTTGTGGCAAACGGTCCGATCTCCAATATGGGGCGGCTTGATTGCAAGGAACCTTCACATCTGGCGCTCAAATATTTGGCTGGGGAAGCTGATTACTTCATGACCATCAGCGAAGACGAGGCAGTTGCAGGAGTAGCAATGCTTAGTGAATGCGGAATAATTTCATCGCCTTCTGGTGCTGCAGGTCTTTCTGGCCTGTTATCGGCGCAGTCCTGTTTTGCGGGTTTGGGCATTGGGCGTGGTTCAAGAATTCTTGCCTATATCACAGAGGGGCCGGCTGATGGGGATGGCTGATTTTCCCGTTGCCGAGTTTGAACACAGGCTTGAGCGCGTGCAGTTCGCCATGCATGCAGGAAATATCGATGCAATATTATTCACCAGCGAAGCCGAGATACGATATTTTGCTGGTTTTCGAACACTCTTTTGGCAAAGTCCGGCCCGTCCGTGGTTTTTGGTTTTACCATCCATAGGCAAACCAATTGCTGTGATTCCGGAGATTGGTGCTGCTTTAATGGGCACCACATGGATAGATGATATTCGAACGTGGGCATCGCCGGCGGCAGATGATGACGGCATATCATTACTGTCTTCGGTGTTGGGAAAATTTGTCCGAATTGGTTTGATGATGGGGCGTGAAAGCAGTCTGCGCATGCCGTTGGCTGACTTTAACACGCTACAGGCGAACCTGCGTTCAGCCTCATTTGTTGATGTGAGTCCAATGGTTTCTGAGCTGCGGATGCTCAAATCTTCTGCCGAGATTGAAATCATTTCAGCCATTTGCACCATTGCATCAAACAGTTTCGAAAATGCCGACACCTTGTTTTATGAGGGGCAAAAGCTCAACGAAGCCTTTAGGGCATTTAAGATCGAGCTGCTTAAACAGGGCGCGGAAGATGTGCCTTATCTTGTCGGTGGTGCAGGCGAGAGTGGGTATGAAGATGTGATTTCTCCGCCCGATGATACTCCACTGAAAAAGGGTGATGTGTTGATGCTTGATACCGGAGCGACCTTGCGCGGGTATTTTTGTGATTTTGATCGCAATTTCGCCATTGAATCGGCAAATGACGCGGCAAAAACAGCCTATGCAACCTTATACACAGCCACTGAGGCGGCGCTAGATATTGCCCGACCGGGAGCAACTTGCGCCGAACTTTTTAGCGTCATGGCCAAGGTTATCGGATCGAATAGCAGTGATGTGGGCCGGTATGGGCATGGATTGGGTTTGCAGTTAACTGAAACCCCGTCAATCATTTCATTTGACGAAACGGTGCTGGAGGCTGGAATGGTTATAACACTTGAGCCTAGTATGATGGTTGGTGAGGGGAAAATGATGGTACATGAAGAAAACATCGTCATTCGTGATGGTATGCCGCAATTGTTGAGCAAACGCGCGGCCCCCGAGCTACCAATTATTTGAGAACTGCGATGGCACTGATTTTTGAAACAGATGGAGGAGAGGCCACCCTTGCCGCACTTGGGATTATCGTTTTACAGAACGATGAAACGCTTGAGGCTGAATTTTGCACGATATTTAATCACCCTGGTGTTGCGCTTTATCATTCCAGAATTCCGAGTTCTGCCGAGGTGAGCCGATCAACTTTGCTGCAAATGGAGCATGCACTTCCAAAGGCTGCAGGTTTGCTGCCCAATGCACGGCCCCTGGATGTTATTGGCTATGGGTGCACATCAGGTGCGACTGTGATCGGTGCAGATAAAGTTGCCACATTAATTCAAACCAAGCACCCCAATACAAAAGTTACCGATCCCATCACGGCAGTCTTGGCTGCGTGCAGGCATTTGGGGGTGAGCAAAATTGGATTGGTAACGCCCTATATCGCGACAGTTTCGCAAGCGATGCGAAATTTGCTGGAAGACCACCAGTGCACTATTTCGGGTTTTGGCTCTTTTGAGCAGGCTGAAGAATCCGTTGTCGCCAGAATATCAAATCGCTCACTGTTCAATGCAATTTGCAAAGTGGGCAAATCTGATGATGTTGAAATTGTTTTTACTTCATGTACAAATTTGCGTAGTTTCCGTATTATTGAAATGGCCGAAGCAGCAATCGGAAAACCGGTTATTTCCAGTAATCAGGCGCTTGCATGGCATATGATCAAACTTGCCGGATTATCAGATAAGATGACTGGCCCTGGAAGGTTGTTTAATTCATAAAAAGCGCGCTGGACAGGCTTTGGAAAATTACCATTTTTTACTTACTTGGTCTTAAATTAAATATTCAGAATACTGCGTAGGTTTTGCTGAAAATTGGAAATAAAATTTCCAGAGCAACTATTCTGGCTTCCCTCCCGGTAAAAACCGTTTAAAACAGTATTATGATAAAATCCCTACTCATTGCCAATCGCGGTGAAATTGCCTGTCGTGTTATAAAAACTGCTCGCGGAATGGGCATTCGAACCATTGCGGTTTATTCAGATGCAGACCAGAACGCGCGCCATGTGCGCGATGCGGATGAAGCCCACCGTTTGGGGCCAGCACCCGTTGCGGAATCCTATCTGCGCACCGGGCGCATTTTGAAGATCGCCAAGGATGCGGGCGCTGACGCGATCCATCCCGGCTATGGATTTTTGTCGGAAAATGCCGATTTTGCAGAATTATGTGCTGAAGCTGGAATGATATTTGTTGGCCCTCCGCCTTCGGCAATTCGAGCAATGGGTTTAAAAGACCGGGCCAAGGAAATCATGCAGGAAGCCGGTGTTCCTGTAGTTCCAGGCTATCATGGTTCGATGCAACGGGCTGAATTCCTCAAGCGCAAGGCCTATGAAACCGGCTATCCGGTTCTGCTGAAAGCCATTGCAGGAGGCGGCGGAAAAGGTATGCGCCGGGTCAATAAGGCCATTGAATTTGACGCAGCACTTGAGGCTGCAATGCGCGAGGCAAAGTCTTCCTTCGGCAATGATCGTATGTTGGTGGAAAAATTCATCGCATCACCACGACATATTGAAATTCAAGTTTTCGCTGATAGCCATGGCAATGTTGTGCATTTGTTTGAGCGCGATTGCTCGCTTCAACGCCGCCATCAAAAAGTCGTAGAGGAAGCGCCTGCGCCCGGTATGAGCGAAGAATTACGGGCAATTATGGGTAAAGCTGCATGTGATGCGGCCCGAGCGGTTGCATATGAGGGGGCTGGAACCGTAGAGTTTATCGTAGATGGTGAAAAAGGGTTGAACGAAGACGGTTTCTTTTTCATGGAAATGAATACAAGGCTTCAGGTTGAGCATCCGGTAACGGAGTTAATTTCCGGCACCGATCTGGTGGAATGGCAGTTGCGTGTTGCCAATGGAGAAAAACTGCCTAAATCTCAGGATGAGTTGCAGATTAATGGTCATGCGGTGGAAGCGCGCGTCTATGCGGAAGACCCTGATACGGGCTTTTTGCCGTCAACCGGACCTTTGGCGATGGTGAGTTTTCCTGAAAATATTCGCTCAGATACGGGTGTTGAGACCGGCGATGAAATCAGCCCGTTTTACGATCCGATGATTGCAAAATTGATTGCTCATGGCGAAAACCGAAATGCGGCATTGGATGCGTTAAAACGCGGCTTGCAAGATACAATAATCGCCGGGCCAAAAACAAATATCCGTTTTCTTTCAGAACTGATTGATAATCCAGATTTTCGCAGTGAGAAATTTGATACTAGCCTGATTGATGATAATCTTGATGAGTTAACGGGTTTGCGCGACGAGGGAGCGGCCCTATCGGCTGCCGGTGTTGTTGCACTGATAAAATCTGAACAGGCACGGATTGCCAGGCAATCGAAAATTGATCTGCACTCTCCCTGGTCTGTTAATGACGCATTCACCGGTGGCCAGCCGCGAATACTGCCCTTTAAATATCTGCAGGACGGTGAAGTTTGTTCCTCAATGGTTCAATTTGTGGGTAAAGAAGTTTTTGTATTGGATAATGAGGGGAAAGCTGTTGAGCCCGCATCAGACGCCATTGTTATAAATGCGGGTAATCATCTGTTTGCCTTGTTGCATGGTCAGCAGATTAAACTCGAAAATTACATTGCGGCCAATTTGATTGCCGGCAATGGTGGTGATGGTGATGCGAGTGACGGCATTGTTCGCATTCCCATGCATGGCAAAATCATCAGTGTCAGCGTTGAAGGTGGCGATGAGGTTGAGATTGGTGATTTGCTGTTTGCCATTGAAGCCATGAAAATGGAGCATGCAGTTATTGCCCCAATTTCGGGCCTGATAACTGATTTTGCTTTGACAATCGGCGAGCAAATGAGTGAAGGCGCAATTGGTTTAAAAATTGTGGGTAATGAAGACTGATTATCCACAACATGCGCGGTGATATGGCATGGCTTTTCAAATGATGTCGTCCTAAACTCGGCCTATGGCGCTTAATCTTGTAAAATTGTGTGTGGGTGTGGCTGCGATTGAAGAATTGCAGGCCTT
>JALSIJ010000162.1 GCA_026981655.1 Rhizobiaceae bacterium
GCGGTCGGGCTTATCAGCGCTGAAAACCTGCGCTACCACTTCCGCAAGAGCCTGCACATCAGCCCAAGTGAGTACCGAAAACGGTTTGCCGAAGCGGAGTGAGACAAAAAAACGGCGCGGTTCAGTTTCCCAAACCACGCCGTACTAATTTCACATCAAACTAACAAACCTTAATCAAGCGCTTTAATAATGTTCTCGACCATTTTCTTGGCATCAGAGAACAGCATCATAGTGTTGTCCTTAAAGAACAACTCGTTCTGCACACCCGCATAACCAGAGGCCATACCGCGCTTGATGAACAAGGTTGTGGCCGCTTTATCGACATCAAGAATTGGCATGCCATAGATCGACGAGGTCGGATCATCGCGCGCCGCCGGATTGGTCACATCATTCGCCCCGATCACGAAGGCCACATCAGCCTGGGAAAATTCGGAGTTGATGTCTTCCAGCTCAAACACATCATCATAAGGCACATTGGCTTCAGCCAGCAGCACATTCATATGGCCCGGCATACGACCGGCGACCGGATGAATGGCATATTTAACCTCAACACCTTCAGCTTTAAGCTTGTCGACCATTTCACGCAGCGCATGTTGCGCCTGAGCCACGGCCATGCCGTAACCCGGCACAATGATAACTTTTGAGGCATTACGCATCAGGAATGCGGCATCTTCAGCAGCACCTTGTTTGACCGGGCGGTCTTCTTCATCGCCGGAGCTAGCCACCGCATCTTCACCGCCAAAGCCACCCAGAATAACCGAGATGAACGAGCGGTTCATCGCCTTACACATGATGTAGGAAAGAATAGCACCGGATGAACCAACCAGCGCACCGGTGATGATCAACGCCAGATTGCCCAGCGTAAAGCCGATACCGGCCGCCGCCCAACCCGAGTAGGAATTGAGCATGGAAACCACAACCGGCATATCCGCGCCACCAATCGGAATGATAATCAACACACCAAACAAGAAGGATAAAAGCACGATTACCCAAAACACAAAATGGCTTTCGGTTGAGGCAAGAACAATCACCAGCACCACAATTATCGCAAACAGTGCTGCATTAATCAAATGCCTTGCGGGCAACATAATCGGTGTACCGGACATGCGACCATCGAGCTTAAGGAAGGCAATGACGGAGCCAGTAAAGGTGATCGCACCAATGGTGACACCCAGGCTCATTTCGATAAGGCTTGCCGCATGAATGGCACCAACAGAACCAATACCAAAGGCTTCCGGTGCATAAAGGGCCGCAGCCGCCACCATAACGGCGGCCATGCCAACCAGTGAATGGAAAGCGGCAACCAGTTGCGGCATGGCGGTCATTTCAATGCGATTGGCAACAACTGCACCAACACCACCACCGGCCGCAAGACCAATAATCACCAGAGCCAACCCGCCAAAACCGGGGGACGCCACAAAAAGCGTGGTAATAATGGCAACAGCCATACCAACCATTCCGTAAGTGTTGCCCCGGCGCGCGGATTCCGGATGCGAAAGCCCTTTAAGCGCCAGAATGAACAAAACACCTGAAACCAGGTAGAAGATTGAAGCTAAATTTGCAGACATGATCTAGCGCTCCTTCTTCTTGTACATGGCGAGCATTCGCTGGGTCACCAGAAATCCACCAAAAATATTCACTGCCGCCAATACCAATCCGATAAAGCCGAATGCGGTAGCAAACCCACCGGTCGCAGATACAGCAACCGACAACAGCGCGCCAACCACAATGACCGAGGAGATTGCATTGGTCACCGCCATCAGCGGCGTGTGCAATGCGGGGGTTACCGACCAGACAACGAAGTAGCCAATAAAGATTGCAAGCACGAAGATCGACAGCTGAAATACGAACGGGTCAATCGCTCCGCCCGATACGCCATACGCCGCATCACTTACAGCACTTACAGCGCCTTCACTCATCGCCGGCAGGTTTTTTGCCGCATCCTCAACCGCATCAACGGCTACCCCCAATCCTTCGATTGCTTTTTCCAGAGTTGAATTCGCCATTATGCATCTCCCCCGTTAGATTTCTCGCTGGCGATAATTTCCATCGCCTGTTTCACCCATTCCTCGCGCTCAATACGGCCGGGGAACGCCAGTTTTTCACCAATATCCGCCTGCTCTTTTGCGCTTAGGGCTGCCACATCGGCAAATGTTTTAATGCCGATTTCGCCCAACTTGATGCGGTTTTGCGGGCCAATACCTTTGATGCGGGTAAGGTCATCGCCATCAGCATTTTTAGTAGATGCTTTCCTTGCAGCTTTCTTTACCGGCTTTTCTTTCTTGGCAGGCTTTAAGGCCTCTTTCGGCACAACAGTTTTTGCCTCGGATGGCTTAGACTTTACGGATCCGGCAAATGCCTCATGCACAATCTTGCCATCATGGGTAAGGCAGGTGGCTTTCGCCAATTCATCTTCCCAGTCAATCGCCAGTGCTGAATTTTCCTTAT
>JALSIJ010000163.1 GCA_026981655.1 Rhizobiaceae bacterium
GATATTGATGTGACATTTATCGCCATCAGCGACATCTATGAAATGGCCACCAAAAAATCCAAGCGAGGCGGCTTTGCCCGTGTTAACGCGCTGGTCAAGGCCGAGCGCGCCAAGGGCGGCAATGTCGTTTACGCTCATGGCGGCGATTTTTTGTCGCCTTCTCTGCTTTCAGGTTTCGACAAGGGCGAACATATTGTTGAACTAACCAACATCGCGCCACCGGATATTGTTGCCCCCGGCAACCATGAATTCGACTTCGGCAAAGATGTATTCCTCAAACGTATGGGCGAGTTGAAATCGACAATTCTATCGGCCAATCTGCGCCGCGCCGATGGTTCAAAAGTTCCCGGCATCGAAGACACCATAATGAAGACATTTGGTGACGCCTCTGACCCGATGAAAAGCATAAAAATCGGTTTTGTCGGGCTTACCAAGGAAGATTCCGACGTTCTTTCCAGCCCGGGTGATCTGAAATTTTCACCTTCCATTCCAACCGCCATGGCCAATGCCAAAAAGCTGCGCAGTGAAGGTGCTGATATTGTTGTTGCCGTGCTGCACGAAGGACTAAAGACAGACATGGCGCTTTATCAATCTGGCTCATTTGACTTTGTCATATCCGGCCATGATCACGATCTGGCGCTACTGTATAATGGCAAGGCTGTATTGGCCGAATCCCGCGCCGAGGGTGATCTGATTGTTGTTCTGGATGTCAAATTCACTGTCTCTGAAAGCCGCGGCAAGCGCCGGGTCAAGTGGTGGCCCAATTTCCGCATTGTCGATAGTGCAACACTTACACCCGACCCAGAAACCCTGGCCAAAGTCGAAAGCTATCAGGCAACCCTTTCCAAGGAGCTGGATGTGGCAATCGGCACAACCACTACGGAGCTTGATTCCAAAAAGACCTCGGTTCGTACTGGGGAAACCGCTATTGGCAATCTGATTGCCGATGCCCAACGCGCAGCCGTCGGTGCCGATATTGCTTTGGCCAATGGTGGCGGTATTCGTGGCAACAAAATCTACGACGCCGGAACAACGCTTACCCGCCGTGATATTTTGACCGAACTGCCGTTTGGCAACAAAAATATCCTGCTGGAAGTTGATGGCAAAACCGTACTTGCAGTGCTTGAAAACGGCGTCAGCCAGGTGGAAAAGACCGCAGGCCGGTTCCCGCAGATTTCCGGCATGAGCTTCACCTACGACAAAAGCAAACCTGCCGGTTCACGGGTTAGCAATGTGATGGTTGGCGATGCGCCACTGGATATGGCAAAAATGTACAAGCTGGCAACCAACGATTATGCTGCTGGTGGCGGTGATGGCTACAAGATGTTGCGCGGTGCGAAAGTGCTGCTCGACGGTCTTTCCGCCAAACTTCTGGCCAATGATGTGATGGCCTATATCCGCGAAAAGGGCGAGGTTTCACCAAAAATCGAAGGCCGCATCAAAGGCATGTAGGTTATTGCTTACAATGCAAATTAATCAACGGCGCTTTGTGAAAACATAGCGCCGTTTTGTATTTTAATTGCGCTGCATAGTAAGCATTATGAAACATGATACAAAGCCGTAGTTCTTTGACAAAAGATTTTGTAAAATTCAGATTACGTTCATCTGATTTGTTATTTACTGGCAATGTACAAACTCTGGGGTAGCCAGATTATCTGGTCGTCGCAAAAAGAAAATGCAAATTTAAGGGAATTATAAATATTGACCATACGCAAAATTTCAAGTGCCACAATTCTGGCCGCAGCAATATCGGTGGCAAATATTACACCAAGCTTTGCACTTGGTGGCAGTGACCCGATACCAGGTATTGATGTTATTATAAAAAAAGACCCTACCTTGGAAAAGGACTACAAACCTCTATCGTTTGGTGGGCCTTCGATGAAAAAACTCAACCGCCTTCAATTCAAGCAACGCCCGACATTTTTAATGCAATTGATCGCCGATAAAGTTAAAGTGGACAGGGGTTTTGTACAAAACGGCGCAAAAGCGCTCAGCAAATGGTATTGCAAAGAGTGCAAAAACCGGGAGCAGATCAGGTACAAATTCCGAGCCGGAAAAACAATCTATAGTATAATCATGAAGCGCAAACACTAACGCGAACTACAATCAGTTGCTTTGCATGTTTTATCTGTGCAGGTGTGAGAGATCGAGGGCGACCAACACACACATTGCGTTTTCGTGCGGCATGTAATCCCGGTTGTGTATGCTCGTCGATCAAAGAGTGCAAATTTGGCAAAGCGCCCATGAGGTGAAAAATCAACCGCCCGCCTGTCGCTATGGTGTTGATATCTTCCAAGAGCAATTAAAATACTCTTCCTTCTCCCCTTGTGGGAGAAGGAAGGGAGAAATCTCCCTCACCCCTCATAATCCCGCTCATCGGCGATCACCTTGCCATCGTTCGGCAGATCATCGGCCAAAACTACTTCGCCTTTAAGCTTGGTGATCTCGCGCAAACTTGCCGCAATAGCCGCAATATCAACGGCACTGTTGCTTGCAGGCTTGACCATCAAAGTCATCGCATCGCTATCACCTTCGCGCGCAACCACAAGGCGGGCGCTCTCCACGGTGTCATGCAGTTTGACGATTTTGGCGACCTGTTCAGGGTCAACAAACATGCCCTTGATTTTGGTGCGTTGATCGGCCCGCCCCATCCAGCCCTTAATGCGCGTATTGGTGCGCCCGCAAGGCGATGGGCCGGATAGTACCGCAGACAAATCACCCGTGCCAAACCGCACCAATGGATAGGCCAGATTAAAATTGGTCACCACCAATTCACCCACCTCACCTTCCGCAACCGGGTCATTGGTGCCGGGGCGGAGGATTTCAACAATCAGGTTTTCATTAATCACCATGCCTTCACAAAGCGCGCCTTCGTGGCTTGTTTCATAGGCAATGACACCCAGATCAGCGGTCGCATAGGCCTGAAGCACATTCACACCGCGCGCGGAATAATCTTCACGCATGGAAGGAAACAGCGCCCCGCCCGAAACCAGTGCCTTGGTAATACAGGAAAGATCAGCGCCCATTTCAGCCGCCTTGTCGAGGATTATTTTTAGATAATCCGGCGTGCCCACATAAGCCATCGGTTGAAGCGCGAGGGCTGCTTCTACCTGTGCTTCTGTATTGCCAATGCCGGCCGGAAACAGAATGCAACCAAGTGCGCGCGCGCCCTCATCGAGAATAAAGCCGCCCGGCGTCATATGATAAGAAAGCGCATTATGCACCCGGTCGCCGGGGCGAAGCCCAGCCGCATATAATGACCGCGCTGCCTGCCAGGGGTCCGCACCCAAACCCTGCGGCTCCCAGATCGGGCCAGGCGACATAAATACCCGCTGGCCTGCAAGGGCTGCCATATTGGCAAAACCACCAAAGGGCGGATCGGCCTTTTGCGCTGCCATTAAAGTTGATTTTCGCAACACCGGCAAAGAGGCCAGTCGCTCGCGAGATGTGATAGAGGCGAGATCACAGCCATCCAGATGTTTGGCAAGGCCAGAGGATACAGCAACGGCCTGACGTAGATAATCCGGCAGCCGAAAAAATACCGCCTCCTCACGCTCATCAGCATCCTGAATTTCAAAATCATCAAAAAAATCACTCATACCAAACGCCTTGCCTTTAAATTATTTTCTCTCACGGCTATTCCTCCACTTCGTTTCGGGCCTACGAGACGCGCCGCATTGACGGCGGCTCGTTCTTCACTCGCTATCATATCGACAACAAAATTTGGTCGATATGATTACTGCCATTGCTCAAATTGCGCCTGACCAGATACGCGAACCACCGGTTGGTAACGCTCAATTGATGCTACAATTTCTTCCGCATCTCCATCAAGCAACTCAGTATTTATTACTGCATTGACAACCTTCATTTGCCGCACTCCATTATTTACCTGCCAAAAGAACACTCGCAATTGGTGCTCCTGCTCCACCTGTTCCAGAACGATGGCCTTTATATCATCCCAGGCAAGTACTTCACCTGATTGCCTTATATCCATAATGCCCCCCTGATGAATCGAAAGGATCACCTCATTTCGGATGAACTGATAAATCACACGGGCGGAAAGAAAGCCAAAAAATATCAACCCGGTGGCAAAGGTGAAGGCCTTGTAATGGCGCACGCCAAAGGTTGAAAGCAGCACATAGGTAGTAAAAGTTATGGCAATCGTCAGCGCTAGTGAGGCAATAATCATGGTCCAGAAACGGGAACGGGAATAGCGGAACTGGTGCATTTCATCGCCCCGTGCTAAATTGCAGTAACACTATACGCCCTTATGCCAGCCAGCGTTTGCGACGCTTGTAATGCTTCACATTGCGGAATGATTTACGATCTTCACCTTCAGTACCACCGCCGGCACCAAGATAAAACTCTTTAATATCTTCGTTCTCACGAAGCTCTGAGGCGACGCCATCCATAACCACGCGCCCCGATTCCAGCACATAACCATAATCAGCATATTTAAGCGCGATATTGGTATTTTGCTCAGCCAGTAAGAAAGAAACGCCTTCCTTTTTGTTGAGTTTTTTCACAATCTCAAATATTTCCTGCACCAATTGTGGCGCAAGACCCATGGAAGGCTCATCCAGCAAAATCATTTTGGGTTTTGACATAAGCGCCCGGCCAACGGCGCACATTTGCTGCTCGCCACCGGAAGTATAACCAGCCAGACTGGAGCGACGTTCGCGTAGCCGCGGGAAATAATCATAGACCATTTCCATATCGCGCTTTATAGCCGCCGCACCATCTTTGCGGGTAAAGGCCCCGGTTAACAGGTTTTCCTCAATGGTCAGATGGCCAAAGCAATGGCGACCTTCCATCACTTGAATACAACCGCGACGCACCAACTCGTTAGGCGACAGGTTTTGCACCTCATCACCTTCAAACTGAATATCTCCCTTGGTAACTTCACCGCGTTCAGCATTTAAAAGATTTGAAATCGCTTTTAGCGTAGTGGTTTTCCCGGCCCCATTTGCCCCAAGTATTGCAACAATTCCACCCTTGGGCACATGCAGCGACACACCCTTGAGAACAAGAATGACGTGATTGTAGATCACCTCAATATTGTTCACTTGCAGAATATTCTCAGCAGGCTCTGTTTGTTCGGCAATGCTCATGGAAAAACTCATCTGTATTTTGAATAAAATGCCAGCCCCGAATGAACGGGGCTGGAAGATTTTGTTATTCTGACAAAAACCTTATTTGCAGGTCTGGGTTTTCCACTCTGGTTTATCAGCAACATACTTTGTTGCAGCAGCTTCAAGCAGCGGACGAACAATATCCGTCATTGGAGCAATCAAATCAGAAGTACGCTTCCAGTTTTCACCATCCCACTGTTGCAAGAAGATTGAACCGCCACCGGCGTGGTCTTTACAAGAACCCTTGATCGGAGCGGTAAAGCCTTCAAGACCAATCTCCTTCAAACGTGCGGCAGAAAGGTCAATCGCTTCCAATCCATCACGCATGTCAGATCCGGTAATATTGGCTTTGCCGGAAATCTTCTGGGCAGTGCGAATGGCTTCTGCCACGATAACTGCATTGAACAGGCCACGGTTATAAAGCACATCACCAACCTTTGTTGGGTCATCAATTTGGCTTTTACCTTGGCTCACAACATGTTTGATCACGTCCTGAAGGGCAGGAAAGTCAGTGCCAGCGGCCGCCACATTTGCCGAACGGTAACCCGTACCTGCTTTACCAACAGGATCGAGATCAGCATTGGCACCAGCCCACCAGTTACCGATAAAGCGGTCCATTGGGAAGCGGATTTTTGCAGCTTCCTTAACAGCTGTAGCGTTCATCGCGCCAAAACCCCACATGATCATCCAGTCTGGTTTTTCCTTACGCACATTCAGCCATTGAGACGACTGATTTTGCATTTCTTTACCCGCAACCGGGAACTGAACAACTTCAAAGCCCATAGTTTTTGCAAGGTTTTCAAGCAAAGGAATTGGCTCTTTGCCGTAACCGGATACAAGATAGATATAACCGATTTTCTTGCCCTTGATGCCACCATCTTGGCTGTCAATGAACTTCAGGATTGAGGACATCTGACTCCAGTAAGTTGCTGGATAGTTGAAAGTCCAAGGGAACTTTTCACCAACAGCAGAAGCTGAAAGGCCGTAGCCCATGGAAAGAACCGGAATTTTATCCACTGGTGCTTTTGGAATCAACTGCAGGGTTATGCCGGTTGAATATGGATTGTAAACAAGCGCTCCCTTGCCTTTGGTCGCTTCATAGCACTCAACGCCTTTTTGCGCAGTGTAGCCGGTTTCGCATTCTTCAACGACAACTTTGAGGCCACCAATGCCACCATCGCGTGCGTTCAACATACTCATGTAATCGGCAAAACCATTTGCAATTGGCGTGCCATTACCGGCGTATGGGCCAGTACGGTAGCTCAGAGAAGGAACATAAAGTACGTCCTCTGCGCTCGCCGTTTGGATTTGCATACCACCAATCATAGCCATGGCCGTGGCACCTAATATTAATTTCTTGAACATCAAAGTTCCTCCCTTTTAACACGAATGGTAATTGCACCACCCGTTTTTCAATCGAAACCTGTATTTTCCATCCAACCAGCCCGGTTCCCCGGCCGCTTGGCTGTATCCAATGCCTAACCTAATATGGAAATGGCCAGACACGTAACTTTTGTTTACCTATCGCCCAAAGGCGCGCCAGCCCATGTGGTTCCATAATCAAGAAGAATATAATCAGCGCGCCGATAATCATGAATTTCACATGTTCGAGCGTCGCAGCATTAATATCCACCCCCAATATTCCAGGAATTGCGCCAAGAATAATCGGCAGCAAGGTAATGAACGCCGCGCCCATGAACGACCCGAGCAAACTCCCCAGCCCCCCAAGCACCACCATGAAAAGAATCAGGAATGAATGATTAACATCAAAGCTCTCAACTTCGGCAGCCCCAAGCCACAAGAACACCATCATCGCGCCGGCAACACCGGCATAAAATGAAGATACGGCAAAGGCAGAAATTTTGGCTTGTAGCGGGCGAACACCCATAAGCTCGGCTGCAATATCCATATCTCTAATCATCATCCATGCGCGACCAATCCGGCCACGAATGATATTGGAGGCAACCCAGGTCATCACCACAACAATCGATAAAACAACCAGATAACGCGTCACCGGCGAGGCGGATGCACCTGTTATAATAATTCCAAACATCTCGCGTTGTGGCACTTCAATCGCTCCAGAATCATTGTAATTGTACAACCAGCCAATCGTGATAAAGCACCATTCGAGAAAGAACTGTGCCGCAAGCGTCGTTACAACCAGATAAAAGCCCTTGATACGCAGCGATGGCAAGCCAAATATCATACCCACAATGGCCGAGAAAAACCCGGAGCCAATAATCAGTATTATGATATTAACATCCGGAAAAATCGACGTCATCTTGTAGCAGGCATAGGCTCCAACACCCATGAACGCACCGGTGCCAAGCGATATTTGCCCTGTGTATCCGGTCAGGATATTCAGCCCGATTGCGGCAAGCGAAAATATCAAAAACGGGATCATCATCGAATTGATAAAAAAATCATTGCCAAAATACGGAATTACAATAAATGCAATTGCTAAAAATGCGGCTATCGCCAGCCGATCCTGTAAAATTGGAAAGACTGCCTGATCGGCCTTGTAGCTGGTTTTGAACTGCCCTGCTTCGCGGTAAAACATTTACACCCTCTCGATAATTTTTTCGCCGAACAGGCCCTGCGGCCTGAACAACAGGAATATCAGTGCAAGCACATAGGCAAACCAGCCTTCAACGCCACCTCCAAGCAGCCCGCCCCAATAGACTTCAAATATTTTTTCCCCAAAGCCAATAATCAACCCGCCGATAATGGCACCGGGCACCGAAGTAAAGCCACCAAGAATAAGCACCGGCAGGGCCTTCAACGCAACAATCTGCAAGGCGAAAGAAACATCGGAACGCGCACCCCACATAATGCCGGTGGCAAGCGCCACTATGCCGGCAGCAAACCAGACGATCGCCCATATCTGATTGAGTGAAATCCCGACTGAAAGGGCCGCCTGATGGTCATCAGCCACCGCGCGAAGTGCACGACCAATACGGGTTTTGGAAAAGAATATCGCAAGTCCCAACACCAGAACTGCCGCAATCAGCGCAGCCGCAATATCAATATGCTGCAGAATAACAATCCCACCTGCCACATCAACAACGGTGGACCCGGTCGGCAGACCGAGCTCCTCGGTGATCATTGGTTTAGGCTCACCACCGAAGATGAATTCGCCTAAACCAATCAGGAAATATGACAAGCCAATGGTTGCCATAAACAAAATGATTTCCGGTTGATTGACCAGCTTGCGCAAAATAACCCGCTCAACGGTCCATGCAAGTGCCGCCATGACAGCAAGCGCCAAAAATAACGCCAGATATGCAGGCACTCCCAGCGCATGAAAACCAACAAGTGATAAAGCAGCAAACACCACCATAATACCTTGGGCAAAATTAAATACGCCAGAAGCCTTGAAGATCAACACAAAGCCAAGCGCAATCAATGAATAAAGCGTGCCGGTGACAAACCCTTCCCACAATACTTGCAGGAAGAAATCCGGTGTACCAGCCATTTGCACAAACGGGTCAACAAAAATATTATAGAGCAGGTCCATCAGTGCGGCACTCCAAGATAAGCATCAATAACTTCCTGACTGGCCTGAACTTCAGCTGGAAAACCATCGGCAATTTTTTTGCCATAATCCAGCACCACAACCCTATCCGCCAGGTCCATCACCACCCCCATATCGTGCTCAATCAAAGCAATGGTCGTGCCAAACTGCTGGTTCACATCAATAATAAAACGGCTCATATCCTCTTTTTCTTCCAAATTCATACCTGCCATCGGCTCATCCAGCAACAGCAATGATGGTTCGGCCGCAAGCGCCCGGCCAAGTTCAACCCGCTTTTGCAAGCCATAGGGCAATTGCCCGACCGGGGTTTTGCGGATCGATTGAATTTCGAGAAAGTCGATGATTTTTTCCACCTCAAGCCGGTGCTCAACCTCCTCGTTAAAAGCCGGGCCATAGCGCCACATCTGCCAAAAGAAATTCTTGTGCATTTTCAATTGCCGCCCGGCCATAATATTATCCAGCGTCGACATGCCGGTAAACAGCGCAACATTTTGAAATGTTCGCGATATTCCCTGACTGGCCGCCATATAGGGGCGCATTTTGGTGCGCACATTACCCCGAAAAGTAATGGTGCCTTCCTGCGGGTGATAAAACCCGTTAATGACATTCAGCATCGAAGTTTTACCGGCACCATTAGGGCCGATAATGGCGCGAATTTCGCCTTTTTTCACATCAAAGCTGATGTCCTGAATGGCTTTCACGCCGCCAAATGACAGCGATACGTTTTCAACCTTTAGCAGTTCAGCCCCCGGCTCAATGCCATCATCAACAATCCGGGCGCCAAGAGAGGCTTCCCCCTGAGGTGTTGCAACATTCATTCCGCCGCCTCCTTCATTGGCCCGGTCTGGTCAAAAGTCGGCACATCTGAAATCACAATGGTTGCGGAAATTACGCCCTTGCGGCCATCTTCAAAGATCACTTCGGTTTCCACATATTTTTCATTTGAACCATCATAAAGCGCCTCAATCAGCTCTCCATACCGCTCGGCAATGAACGAACGGCGAACTTTTTGGGTGCGGGTAAGTTCGCCATCATCCGCATCAAGCTCTTTGTGCAAAACCAGAAACCGGGAGATCTGCGATCCAGCCATCATATCTTCAGTGGATAAATCCCGGTTCACCTGCTCCACATGTTCTTTCATGGTTTTGTAAACTTCCGGGTGCTGGGCAAGTTCCTGATAGGAAGCATAGGAAATATTGTTGCGCTCAGCCCAATTGCCAACCGCAGTAAGGTCTATATTGATGAACACTGCACAAAAATCACGCCCATCGCCAAAGGCAACCGCTTCCTTGATATTAGGGAAGAATTTGAGCCGGTTCTCGATATATTTGGGAGCAAACATGCCGCCGCCAGAGAGTTTACCCACATCCTTGGCCCGGTCGATAATCCGCAAATGCCCGTCCGTATCGATAAAGCCCGCATCACCCGTGTGCACCCAGCCATCTTTGGTTTTTGTTTCTTTGGTAGCTTCATCGTTTTTAAAATAACCTTGGAAAACCCCGGGAGAGCGATACATGACCTCGCCGCTTTCGGCGATTTCAATCTCCACCCCGGGCGAAGGCTTGCCCACCGTATCGGCGCTGATTTCACCATCCGGCTGCGCGGTAATATAAACGCTTGCTTCTGTTTGTCCGTATAGCTGTTTGAGGTTTAGACCAAGTGAGCGATAAAACCTGAAAATTTCAGGGCCAATGGCTTCGCCCGCCGTATAACCAACCTTCATCCGGGTTAGACCCATACGGTTTTTCAGCGGTCCATAGACCAGAAATTCACCAATCCGATATTGCAACCGATCCCAAAAACCAACGCTCTCACCATTAAGAATGCGCTCACCCACCTTGCGGGCATGGGCCATATAATAGTCGAACATTTTTTTCTTCAATTTGCCCGCATCTTCCATGCGCACAAGAATAGAAGTCAACATAACCTCAAAAACCCGCGGCGGGGCAAAGAAATAACTGGGCGCAATCTCGCGCCGATCTTCATCAGCGGTTTCCGGGCTTTCCGGACAGCAAACACAATAACCAGCCAGATAGGATTGCGCATAGGAAAACACGTGGTCGCCCACCCAGGCGAGCGGCAAATAGGCAATGATTTCCTCATGCTCATCAAAGTTATCGAACGAGTTGGCATTGCGCGCAGACTCAACCAGATTGCGGTAACTCAGCATCACGCCTTTCGGCTTGCCGGTGGTGCCAGATGTATAAAGCATAACCGCAAGGTCATCGCTTTTTGCGCGATCAACCAGTTTCAGCCATTCACCATCGCCATCTTTGGCAATCACATCGCGACCAAGCTGCTGCACTTGCTTTATCGAATGCAGCTTCGTGTGGTCATAGTCGCGCAAGCCCCGTGGCTCATCATAAATGACGTGACGCAACATGGTCAGCTCATCACCCATCGACAATATTTTGTCGACCTGCTCCTGATCCTGAGCAACAACAAAGGTTATTTCCGCATGATTGAGAACATAGACCATCTCTTCCGCGACTGAATCCGCATATACAGGCACCGGAACACAACCCAAGGCCTGCACCGCACAAAATGTCCAGTATAGTCCGGGGCGGTTTTGGCCAACAATAGCAACCTTCTCGCCGGACTTTAAACCAAGTTCAGAAAGGCCAATTGAATAAGCCCGAATTTCGTCCTGCATTTGCGACCAGGTCCAGCTTTGCCAGATACCAAAATCCTTGTGGCGCATGGCCGGGCGATCAGCAAATCGCCTGGCATTAAAGTTCAGATATTGCGGAAATGTTTCCGGCGCGCTCTCTTTTACGGCACTGTTCGACGACATATGCTGCACTCTTCCTCCCGGTTCTGTTTTTACAGATACCTTATTATGACTGCAGTCTATGCAGAATATACGGGATTTCAAGCGATAGTTTAGTCTAATACCAATTAATTGACCATCCGGTCGGTTATTCCGCGGCTTCCAGCATTTTCGAGCCTTGATTGACGAAGCCTGCCCACAATTCACGACGCTGATGATCAGCTTTCTCAATCGCCGCCTCTTTGACATGGCCAAACCCCCTGATTTCACGAGGGTAAGAAGCCAATGCCACGGCAGCCTCAAGGTTTTTGGCGTTAAGCTTGTCCAAAATCTCATTGATCGTGGAAATATAATCAGCCAGTAAACGGCGCTCAACTTTTCGTTCTGCCGAATAGCCGAATGGATCAAACGGTGTTTTTCTAAGCCAGCGCAACTTTGCCAGCCAGCCAAAGGCTTTCATCATGCCGGCGCCATAGGGTTTCTTGATCAAGTGACCCTTGGCATCACGTTTGGCGGTTGCCGGTGGGGCCAAATGAAATTCCAGCCGATCCCAGCTTTCAAACTGTGATTTCAATTGCTCATCAAATGCACCATTGGCAAACAGTCGACCAACTTCATATTCATCCTTGATCGCCATCAGTTTATACAGGTTTTGAACGACCGACCGGGTCAAGTCCTCACTCTCGGTTTCAAGGGTTTTTTCGGCGTCACGAACCCGCTCAACCAGCTTTTCAAATCTCCGCGCCAACCCCTTACCCTGATATTGAACAAGTCCATCCTTGCGTCGTTCTATCATTTCATCCAGATTTTCCGAAATCCGGCGGTGATCAAGCATCTCACCACGACCTTTTTCAGAAGCCGGCAAAGCTGAAAGATCGTGGGCGGCAAGCCTGCCCCATTCAAAAGCGGCAAGGTTCATTTCCACCGCAACACCATTCATTTCAATTGCCTTGCTCAGCGCCTCATGAGAAAGCGGCAACCCGCCGTTTTGCCAGGCAAAGCCCAGCATGAACATATTGGTGCCAATCGCATCGCCCAACAGGGCGGTTGCAAGTTTTTGCGCTTCCACCACCGAAACACTTTGCTCGCCGGTGCGCTCAATAATGGTTTGAATAATCTTTTTGGTCGGGAAAGAAAAATCCACATTGTGGGTAAATTCGCCCGAGAGCTTCTCATGGCTGTTGACCACCACAATGGTCTTGCCTTTTTCAATCGATGCAAGAACCTTCGATGATGCGGTTGTCACCATGTCGCAACCTAAAATGAGATCGGCACCGCTTGCTGCAATCCGAATGGCTTTTATGTCTTCAGGTGAGTTTGCAATCCGCACATGGCTCGCAACTGCGCCACCCTTTTGGGCAAGCCCGGCCATATCGATAATACCGCAACCCTTGCCTTCCAGATGCGCCGCCATGCCAATGATGGCTCCGATGGTCACCACACCCGTGCCACCGACACCGGTAATAATTGCGCCATAGGTGCCATCAATAGTGGCAATTTCCGGCATTGGCACTTCAACTGAAGATTTAGCCGTAACAGCCCCTTTGCCTTTTTTAATCTTGGCCCCGTGCACGGTTACAAAACTTGGGCAAAAACCGTTGACGCAGGAGAAATCCTTGTTGCAGGAAGATTGTTCAATCTGTCTTTTGCGGCCAAATTCGGTCTCAACCGCACCAACCGCGACACAGTTGGATTTAACCCCGCAATCGCCACATCCCTCACAAACCAGCTCATTGATAACAACCCGCTTATCGGGATCAGGAAAAGTGCCACGCTTGCGGCGGCGGCGTTTTTCTGTGGCGCAGGTCTGATCATAAATCAATACGCTGACACCGCTGACCTTGGCCAGATCTTCTTGGACAGGAATAAGCTCTGAACGATGATGAACACTCGTGCCTGTCGGCCATTTGGCATTTGACGGATATTTCTCCGGCTCATCGCTCACCACAACCAACCGGTCAACACCGGCTGCTGTAACCTCATTGGCAATTTGCAAAACGCTCAATCCGCCCTCATTGGGCTGCCCGCCGGTCATCGCAACCGCATCATTGAACAATATTTTATAGGTCATATTGGCATTGACCGCGACAGCCGCACGGATCGCCTGAATGCCCGAATGATTATAGGTTCCATCACCCAGATTTTGGAATACATGTTTACGGGTAGAGAAATGTCGCTCGCCAATCCAGTTCGCTCCCTCGCCCCCCATTTGGGTATATCCCTCGGTGTCGCGGTCCATCCACTGCGCCATATAATGGCAACCAATTCCCGCATAGGCACGCGCACCTTCAGGAATATGGGTTGATGTGGAATGCGGGCAACCGGCACAAAAATAGGGAATACGTTCCGCAACGCTTTTGGTTGTCGCAAGCACCTGTTGTGCATCTTTCAAATGCGCAACTTTTTCCGCAAGCTTTGTATCTTTGTTAAAGCGTAACAACCGCTCGCCTATGGCAACGGCAATATTGTTGGAATCCAGCGCACCCTTAATGGGGAAAAGCCAATTGCCTTCTTCGTCTTTTTTACCAACGCATACGGGTTGATTTTCAGTGCCATAAAGCTCCTCACGCACCTGAACTTCGATCAGCGAGCGTTTTTCCTCCACCACGATAATCATATCCAGGTCTTTGGCGAACTCTTTCAGCTCGTCCTTGCCAATAGGATAAACGCAGCCAATTTTAAACAGCCGCAAGCCAAGATCACCGGCGCGCACTTCATCAATACCAAGATCATCCATAGCAAGCCGAACATCCAGATAACTTTTGCCCGTAGTAATCACCCCAACCTTGGGTGATTTGCCGCCGCTGGTGATCATCTTGTTGATCTTATTGGCCTTTGAAAAGGCCAAAATAGCATCACGCTTATAATCGTGCAGGCGCGCTTCCTGCACCAGCGGATGATCATTGGGCCTGATATTCAAGCCGCTTTCCGGCAATTCAAATTCATCAGGAATAACAATTTTCACCCGATCAATTGAACCATCAACAACCTCGGTTGCCTCGATATTGTCCTTGACGCATTTGATGCCAACCCATGTTCCGGCATAACGCGACATCGCATAGCCTAAAATTCCATAGTCGATTATCTCCTGCACACCGGCCGGGTTAAGCACAGGGATCGCCACATCAAGAAAATGAAATTCAGACTGGTGCGCCGTGGTCGAGGATTCGCACGTATGATCATCACCCATCAGGGCAATCACACCGCCATTTTTGGAGGTGCCAGCCAGATTGGCATGACGAAAAACATCACCCGAACGGTCAACCCCCGGCCCCTTGGCATACCAGACACCAAAAACCCCATCGAACTTTCCCTCACCGCGCATTTCGGCCTGCTGGGTGCCCCAAAGAGCGGTTGCGGCAAGATCTTCATTCAGGCCGGGTGAAAAGACAATGTCGTTTTCTTGCAGCTGCTTTTCAGAGCGCCACATTGCGTGATCCAACCCGCCAATCGGTGAACCTCGATAGCCGGTTACATATCCAGCCGTATTAAGGCCCGCATTGCGATCTCGTTGTTTTTGAGTAAGCACCAGCCGCACAACCGCCTGGGTGCCGGATATAAAAACCCGATCTTTTTGAAGATCATATTTATCATCAAGAGAAACATTTTTCAGTGTTGT
This sequence comes from Rhizobiaceae bacterium, assembly GCA_026981655.1. Lineage (GTDB taxonomy): Bacteria > Pseudomonadota > Alphaproteobacteria > Rhizobiales > Rhizobiaceae > SZUA-100. The sequence continues at coordinate 15,057 of JALSIJ010000163.1, forward strand.
GTTTTCGGGAGCCACGGCTACCTCCTGCCAGAAGTTCTGCTTGATCTATCGAGTCATGCGTCAATTTTTCACCCTCAAACCGACGGGGTCAATGCAAATTGGCGCTAACTCTGCAAAAACGCAAGAATATGCGGTGGAAAATAATTTTCCGTCAAGGATTACGCTGATATTCTATTTTTAGTGAAAGATTAATTGAGCCTCAAACGCGCTCAACATTCAGATTTAGTGTCTAATTCACCCTAAAGACCAAATCCGGCAACCAGGTTGCCAGAACCGGATTCTTCCATAAAATCACCAAAACCAGCAATTGAATGCCAACAAATGGCATTACTCCCCGGTAAATATCAATGGTTCTGATCAAGGCTGGCGCCACTCCACGGAGGTAAAACAACGCAACCCCGAATGGCGGGGTTAAAAATGACGTTTGCAAATTGATCGCCATTAAAATACCCAACCAGATCGGGCTCATCAAACTGCCGTCAGCCATCGGCATTTGCAGCAATATGGGTGCGACCAATGGCACAACCACGAAAGTAATCTCAAGGAAATCGAGGAAAAAGCCAAGGAAAAACATCAGCACCATGACGCCCAATAACGCCCCGAACGTACCGCCCGGCAAGCCATGCAATAGATCGCGAATGCTCTCATCCCCCCCCAACCCGCGAAACACCAACGAGAAGATAGTTGCCCCGATTAAAATGACAAATATCATCGTGGTAATGTGAACGGTGGTCTCCAGCGCAGGCCGCAATATTCTTGCCCCGTAAAGCGCTTTGGTCGAAAATCCAAGCGAGACCACCAGCACGACTACCAGCCCAATGGCCACGAAAATTCCGCCCTGATCAATAGTGGAGAGCGTATCACGCCCGACACGAAGATCGAAAAATTGTGCCAACACGAAAAGGCTGAGCAATGCCGCACCAAAGATCAGGGCAATTTTTTGCCATCGCCCATTGAGCCTTGAGGCCCCCAGCATTATCGAACCGACAGCGCCAACGGATGCGGCCTCTGTTGGTGTGGCAATTCCGGCCAATATGGTGCCGAGC
>JALSIJ010000164.1 GCA_026981655.1 Rhizobiaceae bacterium
ATGTTATTACTTGTTCCGGGGGTCAATCTGATTGTCTTCTTTGTGGCAAATGGCTATTTATTGGGACGTGAATATTTTCAATTTGCCGCCCTGCGCTACTTATCTCCTAAAGAGGCCGATAATCTTCGGCACAAGGCTTCTGGTACGGTGTTTATCGGCGGGTTGGTGATCACCATTTTCCTAAGCATTCCGCTGCTCAATCTTTTAACACCGCTCTTTGCAGCAGCGCTTATGATGCACGTGTTTAAGAAGTTGCATAGAAAATATTAGGGTCTGAACTCAATTTGGAGATTTCCATCATGTTCAATTCGCCAGCTTCACAATGGCTGCCGGGGCATCGCAGGTTTTTTCTTTGGATTTGCACAGATCCGCGATAATACAGGCCTCGCAGTCGGGTTTTCTCGCCTTGCACACATAGCGCCCGTGCAAAATAAGCCAATGATGGGCGTGAAACAAAAATTCCTCCGGAATGATTTTTTCCAGAATTGCCTCCACCTCATCTGGCGTTTTGCCCGGTGCAAGCCCAAGCCGATTGCCGATACGATATATATGGGTATCCACCGCAATAGTTGGTTGGCCAAACGCCATAGATACCACCACATTTGCGGTTTTTCGCCCAACACCGGGGAGCTTTATCAATTGATCGCGATCTTCTGGAACCTGCGCATTAAAATCTTCAATCAACATTTTTGAAAGTAAAATAACATTCTTTGCCTTGTTTCGGTAAAGGCCAATGGTGCGAATATGTTCGCGCACCTGTTCTTCGCCCAGAGCCAGCATTTTTTCCGGTGTATCAGCGATTTTAAATAGTTTCTTCGTTGCCTTGTTAACACCGACATCAGTTGCCTGGGCGGATAGGACAACCGCAACCAAAAGGGTAAACGGATTGACATGATCCAGCTCGCCTTCAGGTGCCTGCCGCTGTTGTTTAAAACGCGAAAAAATCTCAACGATCTCGTCACGTTTATAACGTGAGCGTGGCAGGCGCTTTTTTCCCGGTCTGGCCTTTTTTGCAGACTGCGACGAATCGGGCATGTTTTTAGACTTAAAATTGCTCATAAATTCGTTATAAACATCGGTTATGAAAAATCACAATCCGAAATCTGCAAGCGAACAACAATCGGCTGATGAAAACGGTCAGCCGACCCTGTTTTCCGCCAAACTCTATCCGCATCGCTCGCTTGGGCGTAGGGGATTTATCTTTTTGATCAGTTTCATTGCCGTCATATGCCTCGGAATCGGCGGCTTTTTCTGGTCGATTGGTGCCTGGCCGGTATTTGGATTTATGGGGCTTGATGTTTTAGCGATCTATATCGCATTTAAAGTGAATTACCGCGATGCGCGCGCCTTTGAGGAAGTTTCGATTTCACGTCAGGAAATGCGGATATTGAAAACCAGCCCCAGCGGCACATGCAAAACATACACTTTTAATCCAATATGGACGCGATTTCTGGTTAAACGACATGACGAGATTGGAATTACCAGCATGGAAATCCTGTCGCGGAAAATGCGGCTTCGAATTGGCGATTTTCTAAACCCGCATGACCGCGAAAGTTTTGCCCGTGAATTTGGTGCAGCCCTGGCAAACGCCAAACGCTAAGCGGTTTTAACAACCTATTTCAGGCCTTGCAAGAATCGGGTGGCGGATGATCAGCCATCATGTACATATGCTTGAAATTGCCCGCACCAGCGAGCTAGGGCCTGAACTCAATTAAGATTACGAGCTGTGTTGGAGGTAAAATGGTTCAATTCAAGGAAAAAAATGCAGGCGATGTTGCCCATCGACAAGGCTTTTTGACGCTGAAGTGGGCCATTTTAACTCCAACCCTTGGGGCAGCACGACAATTTCGCCTCACGTCGTTGAAAACTCCTCATTGGTGGCCAACCAAATTGATCATTTTCGCCTTGTGGGGTCAAAATTGTTATGTTGCACAGCCGTATTCCTGATTGAGTCCAGACCCTAGATCAAGCCTATGCTAAAAAACGATAATTCACCTTCAACGCCCGTCTTGCCGGATGCGTCCAACATTTCAAATGTTGATGATTATAAAGTTGTTAGCAAGCTCATTGAGCTGATCACTGAAAACTGGCGCGATCAACCGCAGCTGGAAGTGCTGGCCGAGGCGGTTAATCTTTCTACCACCCAGTTACAAAAGACCTTTACCCGCTGGGCGGGCTTGAGCCCGAAAGCATTTTTACAAGCCGTCACCCTGGACCATGCCAAGCGCCTGCTGGAAAGCGATTTGCCGCTTCTGGATGCATCCTTTGAATTGGGTCTTTCCGGACCAGGCCGATTGCATGATCTTTTTGTCACCCATGAGGCGATGTCGCCGGGTGTATATAAAGCAAAAGGTGAAGGGCTTGAAATATATTACGGATTTCATCCAAGTCCATTTGGCACATCGCTGATAATGGCGACTGAGC
>JALSIJ010000165.1 GCA_026981655.1 Rhizobiaceae bacterium
GCCTCGATTTGAGTTTATATCCGCGCCGATGCGCTCAATTATTCCCTTATATACCTGCTGTTGTCCGCCGGTACTCCAACTGATTTTGACCGGACGACCAATCAGGCCAGCAGTATCATTTTGGAGCCGGCCAAATTCAGCATCCGTCAAGGTAAACTTGGCCTCAAGATTTTGCGGCTCATAAAGTGTTACCACCACATCATTGGCGCTGACCAGTTTTCCAACTTCAACCGCACTTGAACGCACAATGCCGGTAAATGGTGCTCTTAAAACCGTATTTTGAAGATTCTTCTCGGCTTGCGAAACCCGCCATTGCAAACGCTCAACTGCGGCCTCTTGCTGGCCAAGTCTGGCCTGCTCGATTTTCACCATATTCTCGGAAAGGTTCAACGCCTGTTGGCGTTGTGAATAAACAAGGGTGCGTGCCTCAACCTGTTGTGTGGTCATTGCGCCTTTTTTTACAAGTGATTTTGCCCGGGTCAGATCTTTCTCGGCAATCAGCAGCTGATCTTTTGCGCTCGCAAATTTTGATTTTTCCGAAACAATTCTTGCTTTAAATTCCAGCAATCGGGCTTGTGTTTCTTTCAAATTCGCCCGGGCCTCCTGCAAGGCACCAAGATAATTAAACCGGTCTATTTCAACCAGCGATTCTCCATTTAAAATTTTTGCACCGGCCCGTAATTTATCACTGACAGATATGACTTCGCCTGAAACCAGGGAGCGTAAATCAACTTTTCTGGCCGCCTCAATCTGCCCGTAAGAGATAAATTCGGGCTGATGTGCAGAGCGTTTCACCGTTGCGGTCTTGATTGTATAAACAGTTTTGAATGCGTGCTTGGCCTTGGGTGCTGGCTTGGATTTTATCATTCGGTTCATGACAAAAACAGAGGTCGCCAAAATTGCAACCATCAATATGATTTGCAGCAAGCCCTTTGATAATTTTCGTAAAATTGACGGCTGGTTACTAGGCGGAATGAACACTTCATTCGCCTGTGAAATAAATTCCGGGTCAATATCTTTGGTTTTATCAAGCATCAGTGATATTGAAAACTTCCATTGTATGACAGGTGCCTTACATGGCGGGAACCCTGTCGGCTGTTCTAAAATATCTGGTGTAATCTATGTGGGTTACCAGATAATTATTATAAACCTGCCCCGAAAAACTATGCCAACGGACAGAATATGACAGGAGTGCTTTGCCAGACAAGTTAAAGATCGGCAATGTGGTAAATTTGCGATTGGCTTATTGGCCTTTGGAAACTTCCAAAACATCAATAACTCAAGAAGAAAACTCTTTTGCATCAAACAGATAGCTTTTGCTACAAAACTCGCAATTTACTTCTATATCTCCATTAACCGTGCTTTCAATGACTTCATCAGGATTAAAGCTGGAAAGAATGGATTTTATGCTTTCCTCAGAACATGAACAATTGTCCAATACGGGTTGAGATTCAAACACCCTGACGCCATGTTCATTAAACAGGCGATATAACAGTCTTTCTGATGATACTTCCCGCTCAACCAGCTCCACATCCGCAACCGTTTTTACCAGTGATTGCACCTCAAGCCAGGCATCATCTTCGCTGAAAAATTCTGCATGTTCGGGCTGGTCACTCTCGGGAGTATCACCACCCGGCAAATCTCTCAACCGCATGCGCTCAATTGAATCCGGTAAAAACTGCACTAAAAACCCACCCGCCTGCCACCTGTGGCTGGGTTTTCCACCGTCTTGTCGGGTCAGTGACTGGGCAACGGCAAGTCGGACCTGTGTCGGGATTTGCTCTGACTGCTTGAAATATTGCTGGGCAACCTCTTCCAGACCGCAATCCTTCAATTGCACAATGCCCTGATAGCGTTGGGTATATTTGCCCTGATCAATGGTCATTGCCAATATGCCGTTTCCCATCAGAGATATGGGGTCGGAATTTCCGGCCTTAATTGCCGCTTGCAGCAGATCTTCGTCAAATCTTGCATAGGCACGAATATTTCCCGGCGTGCGAAAATCAACCACCAGCATCGATACGGGGCCATCGGTCTGGGTTTGAACGATGAATTTACCGTCAAATTTGAGCGATGTGCCAAGTAAAACGGTTAAGGTAATGGCTTCCGCCAAAAGTGCGGAAACCACTTCCGGGTAATTGTGCCTATGCAGGATACTGTCTAAGACCGGACCCAGCTGCACCGCCCGTCCGCGGGCATCCAACGGCTCCACCTGAAAGGGGATTACCTGATCAAGACCAGCTTCTTTCATTGCATCTATATTGTCAGCCATAATTAAACCGCCCGCAATCAGGTGCCAGTATCCGCATCAACACCAAGGCACCAAGCCAGAATACCCTTTTGGGCGTGCAGCCGGTTTTCAGCCTCGTCAAAGACAACCGATTGCGGTCCATCAATAACCTCTGCGGTAACCTCTTTTCCCCGATAAGCAGGGAGATCATGCATGAATATTGCATCCGGCTTGGCTTTGTCCATCAATTGCTGATTGACCTGATAAGGCAGAAAGGTGTTCTCACCCCTTCCAACCTGTTCATCACCCATTGAAATCCACGTATCAGTCACCACACAATCGGCATCATGCACCGCTTCTTCCGCACTGTGGGTGATCTGCAATCGACCACCATTGGCTTTCGCCCATTCAACAAAGCGTGCCTCAGGCTCTTTTCCCTCAGGAACCGCCGCATGAACGCTAAAATCAAAGCGCGCCGCCGCTTGCAGGAAAGTTTGCAGTACATTGTTTCCATCGCCAACCCATGCAATCTTTTGGCCCGCAATCTGGCCTCGATGCTCTTCAATGGTCATCACATCGGCCATAATCTGGCAGGGGTGGGTATCATCTGTCAGGCCGTTGATAACGGGAACATCGGAATATTCAGCCATCTCCAGCAGGCGGTCATGTTCAGATGTCCGCATCATAATTGCATCAACATAGCGCGACAAAACCCGCGCCGTATCTGCAATTGATTCACCACGCCCAAGTTGCGAGCCACTTTGATCAAGCATGACAATACCGCCACCCAGCTGGCGCATTGCCACATCAAACGATACCCGCGTGCGGGTTGAGGGTTTGTCAAAAATCATCGCCAGTGTTTTACCGACCAGGGGACCAGATGCCTCCCTAACCCTTGGTGCATTTTTCATAGCGATACTATGGGATATAATTCCCTTTAATTCTGCAGCTTCAAGGTCCGGAATATCCAGGAAGTTCTTTATCGTATTCATTATTAATTAATCCTGCGTCTCGGTATTTTTCAATTTGGTCATCGCTGCCTGCATTTTTTCAGCCGCCTCTCGAATATCATCAACGGACACAATCAACGGCGGCAATAGGCGAACAACATTTTCACCTGCGGGCACACTTAAGAGCCCGGCCTCGCGAAAGGCGGTCACAACTTCAACATTGGGAATTTTGCATTTGATACCGAGAAGCAGTCCTTCACCCCTAATTTCTTCGATCAGGTCTGGAAAAGCATCATTCAACTCAGCCAGTTGCTGACGCAAATATAAAGCCGATTGTTGAACACCGTCCATAAAGCCTTCCACAAGCACCACATCCAAAACCGCATTGCCAACAGCAACCGCAAGCGGGTTGCCGCCAAAGGTCGTACCATGGGTGCCTACAGTCATTCCCTCAGCTGCCTCTTTTGTCGCAAGGCAAGCACCCAACGGAAACCCGCCACCAATGCCCTTGGCAATCGCCATTATATCGGGGGCAGCACCAGACCATTGATAGGCGAAGAGCTTGCCGGTTCGGCCAACGCCGGTCTGTATCTCGTCATATATAAGGAGCAATCCGTTTTCATCGCATAACTCACGTAAGCGCCTAAGGAAACTTGCGGGCACAGGCCGTATTCCTCCCTCGCCCTGTACAGGTTCAATTAATATCGCTGCGGTCTTTTCATTAATCGCAGCATTCAGCGCGTCCTCATCCAGAAACGGCAACTGGATGAAGCCCGGGGTTTTTTCACCAAATCCTTCGAGATATTTTTCCTGTCCACCGGCTGCAATTGTCGCAAGTGTCCGGCCATGAAAAGCCCCTTCAAAGGTAAGAATTTCCACTCGCTCAGGATTGCCATTACTAAAATGAAAACGCCTCGCGGTTTTAAGCGAGCATTCCAACGCCTCGGCACCGGAATTTGTGAAGAAAACTTTTTCTGCAAATGTTGCATCGCACAATCTTTTTGCCAGCACATCCTGACCCGGAATTTCGTAAAGATTGGATACATGCCAGAGTTTCGATGCCTGATCGCTTAATGCCTTTACCAAATGCGGATGGGCGTGACCGAGCGCATTCACAGCAATTCCAGCGGCAAAATCTATATATTCATCGCCCTGCTCAGTAAACAATCGTACGCCTTCACCGCGCTCAAAAGAAATTGGCGCCCGGGCAAATGTATTGAATATGGGAGATTCATTCGCAAGTATTGAAGACATGACGGGTTTTTCCGAGAATTGAGTGATATTGATCGTTTGAGGAATAGAATTGGCTTGCGTTCTTCAGGCCAAACAAAAATACCGCCTCAGGGGCGGATATTGCCGTTATACTAATGATACATTTAATTGTGTCAATCTCGGCGAGTTATCTGTATTTCACCAAAAAACCACTGAAAATGCCTGATTGCTATTCATTTTCAGAAATATCTGCAGGGAAAGTTTGCCCAAAATATAGCTGAGAAATCAAAAAACAGCCGCAATCAGTAAATACACACATGTTTAGCTGCAAAGATATTGCTTAAAATTAACCTTTTGTAAGGACTTTACGCAAAGCGATTCCCATAGTTGGGGACAAAATGAAAAAATGATTCGTTCCGCACCTAACGCTCTTGTCACCTGTTTGCAGCGTGATGTAGTTTGTTTTCAGCAACAAAAAATAGCGGCAACCCAAAGTTAAACTAAACGCTTCAAACTGACCTCCTGACACCATTCAGGGGGATGATGAGGGATTCTGCCGCGCATATATTAAAGGGGGCTTTTATGAGCTGGACAGATGATCGGGTTGGCCGACTAACGAAATTATGGGCAGATGGTCTTAGTGCCAGTCAAATAGCTGCAGATCTTGGGGGGGTTACCCGCAATGCTGTTATTGGCAAGGTGCATAGACTTGGCCTTTCGGGCAGGGCAAAATCTGCATCATCAGCCAACAGGGTTAAACGCCGTCCGCGTAATTCCAGCTATGCTTCTTCCCGCGCTCCCAGGGCAGCGCCGCGAACTAATGGCGCAAATGCACTCAAAGTAGATGCGGTTGCGGAAATCCGTTACCGGCAAAAGCCAGCTGAAGATGTGGTTGTGCCAATCTCAAGACACCTCAAAGTGATGCAGCTAACTGAAGAAACATGTAAATGGCCAAATGGCGACCCGCAGAATGAAGATTTCAGCTTTTGCGGTCACCGTTCAAAAGACACTACCCCCTATTGCGAGTTTCATTCCAAATTGGCGTTTCAGCCAGCATCGGAGCGACGCAGACGTCGCCGATAGGGCCAACCAATTAAATTAATATGTTTGGCCAAGGATTTGGTGGGTTTGCGCGGCTTGCAAATTTCACCCAGCTCGGCCAAAATACCAGCGGGCAGATAAGAATGGAATAACCGCATTGGCTGGATTTGAAGACGTCATTTTAAGAGCGCTTGAGAAACACCAGCCAGCTTCCGCTAATAAACGTGAACGGGTATATAATTCGGCACGCGCTACATTGGCAAATATGCTGAATAATGCAGGTTCACTTAGCCCGGAAAATATAGCCACTCAACAACAATTGCTTGAGGATGCAATATCAAGCATTGAGGCTGGCCATAATAAAGTTGAAATACCTCAATCATATTCGCCGGAGGTTGCTCCTCCCTCACCGGTGGTAGTACCTTCACCGGCGGTGGCTCCACCCGTCGAAGTTGTTGATCATCCTGAAAAACTCGCAAAGCCAAGGCCAAAATCATTTTGGCGTCGGCCTTTTGCATTATTGCTGATTAGCACGATCGTATTTGCGGCAGTGGGAATTGGCGCCTGGTGGATTTATGACCAAAACCTGACCATGCCCGCAGAAATGAGGGATAATAGCGTTCCCAATCCGCCTAAATTACTGGAAGCTGAAAGCTCACCCCTTGAAGAAGAAACCCTGGAGGGGGGCGAATGGGTGACCATATTTGAAACCGATGATCCTATTGGTTTAATTACACCAGCTTCATCAACAGCTATATTGAGTAAAGATGCCAGCGGGACTTTTGTTACTTTGAAATCGGCAGCCGGGGATTTACAACGCAGCTTCAAATTCGTCATTGAACCCGGTATTATTGAGGCCATCCTAGGAAAAATGGCCGTATTTGAACTCATTGTTAAATCCGGGACACAGGATAATCAGCAATTTATTGTAACATGCCAATTTGGAACTTTGGGCAATTGTGGCCGGAACCGCTTCACAATAGGACGCGAGCAAAAAACACTTACGTTCAAGAAGGACTTTTCAGAATTTGAAGCGAAGACAACTCAAAAAAGCGCCGCTATTTCTATGATTGTAGATATTTCCGGGCGCGGTGCGCCACTCGATGTTTATGGCTTGCGCGTAAATATTCGTTAATCAGGTGGACAGCATTGGATTACCTCATGCAGGAAAATACTTGCAATAGAATAATTTTAGGCCTATAAGCTACGCAACATTCTCGGACATTTGTCAGAGTGGGACCTTCGGGTACCCGCTCTTTTTTGTGCCAATCCATAATTACCCATATTGGGACAGATGATCTGAAAACTGAAAGTTGGATTATTAGATTTGAACAGTGAAGCCTTCCATGATGATGACCGGTTGATTGTCGAGACTGGAACCGATGCAAAAATTGCCGCGGTTGTTGGCCCTGTTGTAAGCGATCTCGGATTTCAGCTTGTTCGAATTCGAATGATCAATAATAACGGCCCGGTCATGCAGATTATGGCTGAACGCCCTGACGGCTCGATGAATGTTAAAGATTGCGAGACCATTTCAAGAGCGCTTTCTCCGGTACTGGATATCGAAGACCCGGTTCATACCGCTTATTCGCTTGAGGTTTCATCTCCCGGGATTGATCGCCCGCTTGTCAGGCAGGTTGATTTTGAAAACTGGGCGGGACATGTGGCAAAACTGGAAACCCGTTATCTGGTAAATGAGCGCAAAAGATTTCGTGGAACACTTATTCGCGTTGATGGAGACGATCTGATTTTACGGCGTGATAATGCCGGACCAGACGAGGACAAAGATGCAATTATTCCGCTGGAAGCAATTGCTGAAGCACGGCTGATTTTAACGGATGAACTGATACGCGCGGCCTTAAAACAGGATAAAGCATTGCGAAGCGCGAATGGTCTTGATGAAAAAGAAGCAGGGCAACTGGACAGTTAGAGTGGGAATTTCTGACTGGTATCGAAACTATAAAAACCGGGTATGGCGCTGGCTATACCGCATCAAACGAAAGGGAAATTGAGCATGACCGTGGAGCAACCCAATGGCCGTTAGTGCAAATAAACTGGAGCTTATTCAAATCGCCGATGCTGTGGCTCGGGAAAAATCAATTGATAAGTCAATCGTAATTGATGCGATGGCTGATGCCATCCAGAAGGCCGCCAAATCCCGCTATGGTGCAGACACCAATATTCGTGCCGACATTGACGAAAAGACCGGTGTTATCAAGCTCCAGCGGCTTTTGGAAGTCGTTGAAGAAGTTGAAGACTTTGCAGTTCAAATTGACCTTAAAGGTGCTCTTGAGCAAAATGCCGAAGCAAAACTTGGCGACTTTATCGGAGAGCCTTTGCCACCAATGGATTTTGGCCGGATTGCCGCACAATCCGCAAAGCAGGTGATTGTTCAAAAAGTTCGTGATGCGGAACGTGATCGCCAGTTTGAGGTATTTAAAAACCGTATTGGTGAAATCGTAAACGGCACTGTTAAACGGGTTGAATATGGCAATGTGATTGTCGATTTGGGTACTGGTGAGGCTATTATCAGACGCGATGAACTCATTCCACGCGAAGCCTATCGATACGGTGACCGTGTCAGGGCCTATATTTTTGATGTTAGACGCGAACAACGCGGTCCGCAGATTTTTCTTTCACGCTCCCATCCGCAATTCATGGCTAAACTGTTCCAGATGGAAGTGCCTGAAATTTATGACGGAATTATCGAAATTCGCTCGGTTGCCCGTGACCCTGGATCGCGCGCAAAAATTGCCGTCGTATCAAATGATACTTCCGTTGATCCGGTGGGTGCCTGTGTTGGTATGCGCGGTTCACGCGTGCAGGCAGTTGTTGGTGAATTACAGGGCGAGAAGATTGATATTATTCCCTGGTCACCAGATGCGGCCTCGTTCATCGTGAATGCATTGCAACCGGCAGAAGTTGCAAAAGTTGTTCTGGATGAAGATGCAGCCCGTATTGAAGTTGTTGTACCTGATGATCAATTGTCGTTGGCAATTGGCAGACGCGGTCAAAATGTACGTCTGGCATCTCAACTTACCGGCTGGGATATCGACATAATGACCGAGCAGGAAGAAAGTGATCGTCGTCAGACAGAGTTTACAGAAACCAGTAAAGTTTTCTGCGAAGCATTGGATGTCGACGAATTGGTTGCTCAACTACTGGCCTCTGAAGGGTTTTCCAACCTCGAAGAAGTTGCCTATGTTGATGTCGCAGAGATTGCTGAAATCGAAGGCTTTGACGAAACATTAGCGGGCGAACTGCAGGAGCGTGCGCGTGAATATCTGGAGCGCCAGGAAGCTAAACTGGATGAAGAGCGCAAGGCGCTTGGAATTTCAGATGATCTGTTTGCAATTCCCGGCCTTACCACCGCAATGCTGGTTGCCATGGGCAAGAGCGATGACAAAATTCTGACGCTTGAAGATTTTGCCGGCTCAGTGGCCGATGACCTGATTGGCTGGACTGAACGAAAAGACGGTGAAACAACTCGTCATCCTGGTTATCTGGATAAATTTGAGGTTTCACGTGTTGATGCTGATGAAATGATTATGGCAGCACGTTTGAAAGCCGGATGGGTTACAGAGGAAGATCTTGCACCTGCGGTAGAAGAAGATACTGAAGCGGAAACGGCAGAAGAAGCGGATGCTGAACCTGTTGTCATTAATGTAATCGAAGGAGCGGCGCAGTAGAATATGATGGATAATCTTGATGGAATACATTTCATCACTATTTGAGGTCGTTAGACTGTAATTTTGGTATGGTTGGGATGATTGAGCGAACCTGCATCGTGAGCAAAAAATGTTATGACCCGGATGATATGATCCGGTTCGTAGCTGGCCCGGATGGCAGTATCGTTCCTGACTTGAAAAGAACGCTTCCAGGTCGCGGTGTGTGGGTATATGGATGTCGCGAAAAGGTTGATCAGGCAGCAGATAAGAATTTATTTGCACGTGGATTGAAAAAGAATGTAACTGTGTCGTCATCACTTGGTAGTGAAGTCGATATATTGTTGGAACGCTCGGCACTGGCCGGGTTGGGGTTTGCCCGTAAAGCCGGGCAATGCGTTACCGGATCCAGCAAAGTTGACAGTGCATTGAGAGTAGGAAAAGTAGTTGCGCTGGTGCATGCCGACAATGCAGCAGCCGATGGCATCAGAAAACTGTCCGGCGCAGTATACGCGTCTGATGCAAGTGGGAATACCACCAAGGTATATAATTTGTTTGATTCCGATCAAATGAGCTTTACCCTTGGTGGCGCAAACGTGGTACATGCTGCATTGACCCGCGGCGGTGCTGCAAATTCATTTATCAAGCGCGCAGAAACGCTTGTCCGGTATCGGGGCGGTTCTCCGGAAGCAGGAAAAACTCATCAGCAAAAAAATGATGGTTTTTCAAAGGACGAATGCAAAGTATGAGTGATTCAAAAACAGACAATGACACCCCTTCAAGCGGGGCTCCTCGAACACTGACCATCAAACGTGGTCCCGGTCAGGGAACTGTGCGGCAAAATCTGTCACACGGTCGCAGCAACGCTGTTATTGTTGAAACCAAAAAGCGCCGGATTAAACGTCCAGGAGATTCTGAGCAGGTATTTGCTCCGAAAAAAGAATCGATGGTCACCCGCGCCGCTGAGCCCGTACAAAAGGAACCGGAACAGGTTAAACCGGCACCCGTGGATAATACCGGGAAAAAACTTTCAGCCAATGAAATGGACGCACGTACCCGCGCACTTGAAGAGGCCAAAGTCCGGGAAGTAATTGATCGGCAAACGGCTCAGGCTGATGAAAAGCGCCGGGCAGCTGAAGATGAAGCCAGAAAAGCTGCTTCAGAGGAACAAAAACAGCAGCAGGAAATTGATGCTGCAAAAAAACTTGAAGAAGACGCCGCAAAAAAGAAGCAGGAAGAGGAAGCCGCAAAAATGGCGGCAGCCGATGCTTCTGTTGCTGCACTTGCTGATGATGAACGGGTGGTGCCTGCATCGAAAAAAGCCACGCCCGCTCCGACAACATTGCGGGAGGCGCATCGCCCCAAAACCAATGAAGCGCAGCGGCCGTCAAAACCGAAAAGCGGTGACAACAAACGCCGAACGAAACTTACCCTTTCCAATGCTCTTGATGATAATCCGCAACGCGGCCGTTCGCTTGCAGCAATGCGTCGTCGCCGCGAAAAAGAAAAACGTGCGCTGAATACCGGCCCTCGTGAAAAAATTATGCGCGAAGTAACAGTTCCTGACACCATTACTATTCAGGAATTGGCGAACCGCATGACGGAACGGTCTGTTGATGTTATCAAATATTTGATGCAACAGGGTCAAATGATGACACCCGGCGATATAATTGATGCAGATATGGCGCAATTGATTGCAGAAGAAATGGGCCATACGGTTGTCCGGGTATCTGAAAGTGATGTGGAGGAAGGCCTTTACGACAAACCAGATAATCCAGAAGACTTGCTACCGCGCCCACCGGTTGTGACCATTATGGGCCATGTGGATCATGGTAAAACTTCCTTGCTTGATGCTTTGCGCGGTTCAAAAGTAGTTGACGGCGAGGCTGGCGGAATCACTCAACATATTGGTGCTTATCAAATTGAAAAAGACAACAACCTCATAACTTTCATTGATACGCCGGGCCATGAAGCTTTTACCACCATGCGCGCGCGCGGGGCAGAGTCTACAGATATTGCCATTCTTGTGGTCGCAGCTGACGATGGGGTGATGCCCCAAACAATTGAATCTATTAATCACGCCAAGGCGGCTGATGTGCCGATTATTGTGGCGATTAACAAAATCGACCTTGAGGGCGCTGACCCGACCAAAGTACGCACTGAGCTGCTTCAACATGAGGTTTTTGTTGAATCTATGGGGGGTGAAGTTATGGATGTTGAGGTTTCTGCCAAGGAAGGCACCAATCTCGACGGGTTACTGGATGCAATTTTGTTGCAATCGGAAGTTATGGAACTGAAGGCCAATCCAAATCGCGCAGCAGAAGGCATTGTTGTTGAATCTCGCCTCGAACGTGGGCGCGGCGCTGTTGCAACTGTCCTTATTCAGCGCGGCACCTTGAATATCGGCGAAATTATTGTTGCCGGTAGCGAATGGGGCCGGGTGCGCGCCTTGATCAATGATCAAGGTAAAAATGTAAAAGACGGGCGACCATCCATGCCAGTTGAAATTCTCGGACTTTCTGGTGCACCTTCTGCAGGCGACCGTATGGTCGTGGTGGAAAATGAAGCCAGGGCGCGTGAAATTTCTGAATATCGTCAACGTTCTGCCCGTGAATTGGAAATTGCGCATGCGGCCGGTAGCCGTGGCTCGCTCGAACAGATGATGACCAATCTGCAAACCAAGGGGGCTGATACCGCACCGCTGGTAATTAAAGGCGATACACAGGGTTCTGTTGAGGCTATTATCGGTTCGTTGTCCCAACTTGGTAATGATGAAGTGCAGGCCCGCGTGGTACATTCCGGTGTTGGCGGTATTACCGAAGCTGATGTTACACTTGCTATGGCATCCAATACGCCGATTATCGGCTTTAATGTTCGTGCTAACCCACAGGCCCGTGACATGGCCCAGAGGGAAGGTATTGAGATAAGATATTACAGCATCATCTATGATTTGGTCGATGATGTAAAAGACACTCTTTCAGGCATGCTTTCACCTGAACGCCGTGAAACGTTCCTTGGTAATGCTGAAATTCTGGACATCTTCAATGTTTCGAAAATCGGCAAGGTTGCCGGTTGCCTGGTTACTGAAGGCAAGGTTGAACGCGGTGCCGGTGTCAGGCTTATTCGCGATGATGTGGTTATCCACGAGGGTGAATTGTCTACGCTGAAACGCTTCAAGGATGAAGTGAGCGAAGTTCAGTCCGGTCTTGAATGTGGTATGGCATTTAAAGCCTATCAGGATATGCGCAAGGGCGATGTCATCGAGTGCTTCCAGGTGGAACATATCTCGCGGACACTGTAATAATCAGGGTGAGGTCGGTTGTTAGCTGGCCTCATCTGTTGGCCTGTCATTGACCTGCCATCTATCGGCGGCGGCTTTTTTGCAGGCTCATTTACTGGAATATCCTCATGCCCCAAAATTTATCAGGTAAGATGCCTTCGCAGCGTCAGCTCCGGGTTGGTGAAATTGTTCGCCGGGCGCTAACAACCGTTTTGCAGCGTGGCGAGATTAGAGACCCTTTGTTGGAAAAGGTTGTTTTATCTGTTTCAGAAGTGGCGATGTCTCCTGATCTGAAAATTGCGACCGTTTATGTGACCGCCCTTGGTCAGCCAGATACCAAGCCGGTGATTAAAGCTTTGGCAAAAAATGTGAAGCAGATTCGCGCTCGCGTTGCACCCTTGCTTAAACAAATGAAATCACAACCGAATTTTCGTTTTCAACCGGACACAAGTTTTGACAATTTTGCCCGCATTGATGCATTGCTTCGTTCCAGCAAGGTTGCCCGGGATCTTTCAGAACAAGATGAAAACGACCCAGAAAGCTGAAAGACCTATTAATGGCGCGCAAGAAAAAAGGCCGGAAAATTTCTGGCTGGCTCATCCTCAACAAGCCCTATGATATGGGATCAACTCAGGCAGTTGGCAAAATCAAATGGTTGTTTCAGGCCCAAAAAGCCGGGCATGCAGGCACACTTGACCCGCTGGCAACAGGCATGTTGCCCATTGCGCTCGGCGAAGCCACAAAGACCGTAAACTATGTCATGGACGGTATGAAAACATACAGGTTCACCGTTGCCTGGGGTGCGCAAACCACAACGGATGATGCCGAAGGCGATGTGCTCAAAAGTTCCGATAACAGACCCAAAAGGCCAGAAATAGAAGCCTTGATCAAAACCTATCTGGGGCAAATTGAGCAGTTGCCGCCAATATATTCCGCCTTAAAGATCGATGGTCAACGGGCCTATGATCTGGCGCGCAGCGGTGAAGAAGTGGTTCTCAAGCCACGTGAAATTTATATTGATCGTTTTGATCTGGTTGAGACCAGAGATGAAAACAGCGCCACCTTCGAAGTTGAATGCAGCAAAGGCACTTATGTGCGCTCGTTTGCCCGCGATATGGGCATTGCGCTTGGCTGTTTTGGCCATGTCAGTGCCCTGCACCGGGTCAATGTCAATCCGTTCCACGAGAATGAAATGATTGAGCTTGAGCAGCTTATTGCACTTGAAGGTGATTTTGAGAAACTTGATCAGCTGTTAATCAGCCCCGGCGCCGCACTGGCCGACTTGCCTTCAATCGATTTCCCGCAAGATGCCGCCAATAGAATAAGACTGGGAAATGCCGTTCTGGTGCTCGGCAGGGATGCGCCGCTTGAGGTCGATGAAATTTGCGCCACCTACCACGGCGAAGTGGTTGCAATTGGTGTGATTGAAAAAGGCATGTTTCAGCCCAGGCGGGTTTTTAACCGTTAGAATCGGCTGCCAATAATTTAAGCTTGTAAAGCGCATCAAGAGCCTCACGAGGGGTTAGTTCATCCGGGTTAATATCTGCCAGCTGGTCGTTTAGCGGCTGATCGGGTGCAGCTTTTTTTGTCGCAGGTGTTTGCTTGACCGCAAACAAAGGCAATTCATCAACCAGCGTGGCCATAGGAGAACCGCGGTCAGTTTCCTCCAATTGCTTCAACACATCGCGCGCGCGCTCAACCACACTTACCGGTAGACCCGCAAGACTTGCCACCTGAATACCATAGGAACGGTCGGCCGAGCCTGGAATAACCTCATGCAGAAATACCACATCGCCGTCCCATTCTTTCACCTTGAGCGTCACATTGGCCAACTGTTCCAAAGGCTCGGCAAGCGCCGTTAACTCGTGATAATGGGTCGCAAAAAGTGTGCGGCATTTATTGACGCTGTGCAAATATTCAATCGTCGCCCAGGCGATAGATAACCCGTCAAAGGTTGCGGTTCCCCGGCCAATCTCATCCAGTATCACCAACGACCGGGCGCCTGCCTGATTGAGAATTGCTGCAGTCTCAACCATTTCAACCATAAATGTCGAATGGCCGCGGGCCAAATCATCGGCCGCTCCGACACGGGAGAACAACCGGTCGACCACGCCAATATGCGCTGACCCTGCCGGTACAAATGCCCCCATTTGGGCCATAATGACAATCAGGGCATTTTGACGAAGAAAGGTTGATTTACCGCCCATATTCGGGCCGGTCAGCAGCCAGATTTTGGCGTTCTCGTTCTCATCGTCTGCACCAATATTGCAGTCATTGGCAACAAACGGATCTGATGCGCTTGCCCGCAAGGTTTGTTCAACAACCGGATGGCGGCCCGCAACAATATCAAAGGTAATTGAATTATCGACCTTCGGGCGCACCAGCCCCTGCTCTTCGCTCAGGGCCGCAAAACCTCTAGCGACATCCAGCATTGAAATAGCAGATGCGGCCTGTTTGATCGCATCGCCAATTTTGACAATTTCGCCCAACAGGCGATCAAAAATAGTCAGCTCAATTTCCAGCGCCTTACCGGCGGCATTGGCTATTTTTGTTTCAAGTTCTGCCAGTTCGGTTGTGGTAAAACGCATGGCATTTGCCATAGTCTGGCGATGGATAAACCGGGCTTTACCTTCTTCACTGGTCAACGGACCAGCATTAAGCGCCGTCACCTCAATGAAATACCCCAGCACATTATTATGTTTGATCTTGAGATTTTTAACCCCGGTTTCACCGGCATAATCCATTTGCAGCCCGGCGATCACCTGTCGGCTTTTGTCGCGCAGGTCCCGCAACTCATCGAGGTCCGCGTCAAAGCCCGCACGAACAAACCCACCATCGCGTTTCAACAGGGGCAAATCATCATCCAACGCATTTTGCAGGAGTTGAAGCGCGTCTTGCGGCAGGTTATTAACCGCATCAAGTGAGGTGGAAATATTTTTCGGCAATGGTGATATTTCACCCAGCAGCTTGCCAATTTCCAATGCGAATTCAAAGCCCTTTTGAATGGCCCCAAGGTCTCGCGGGCCTCCGCGATTAAGCGCTAACCTGGAAAGGGCGCGCGGCATATCCGGCAGGCTTTTGAGGGCTGCACGCAAATCTTGAGCAAAACGATCCTGCAACAACATGAAGGCAATTTCATCCTGTCTTGCCGATATGGTTTCAGGGTTTGTAAGCGGGCTGTTTAAGCGCTCGCGAAGCAGGCGCGCGCCGCCGCCTGTTACCGTGCGGTCAATGCAGTTTAACAGCGAGCCTTTTTTCTCGCCGGAAAGGGTTTTAACAAGTTCAAGATTGGTGCGGGTCGCCGCATCAATAAATAATGAGCCATTGGCAGATTCCCGTACCGGGCGGGAGATACTGGGGCGCTCACCAATCTGGGTTTTTTCGATATAGGCAATGATGGCGGATGCAGCGGCAATTTCGACCCGCGAAAAGGCGGCAAATCCATCCAGTGTTTTGACATCAAAATAACCGGCAAGCCGTTTTGCGGCCGTAGCACTTTCGAACAATATGGAAGGTTGGGGGCTGACCTCGAACTTCATCATGTCAAATAAGGGATGAAGGGCCGGGTCATGAAACACCGTTTCCGGTACAATCAACTCACTCGGGTCAATGCGCGCC
>JALSIJ010000166.1 GCA_026981655.1 Rhizobiaceae bacterium
GTTGATGCCTTTAACTTCATTGATGATGCGGGTGGCGGCGCGGGATAAAAATTCCATATCATAGTGATAGAAATCAGCCGTCATGCCATCGACGGAGGTGACGGCGCGCAAGGCGCAGACAAATTCGTAAGTGCGTCCATCGCCCATAACTCCAACCGTTTGCACCGGCAAAAGCACCGCAAATGCCTGCCAGATGGTATCGTATAGCCCGGCCTTCCTGATTTCATCGAGATAAATCGCATCGGCGGCACGTAAAATATCAAGTTTCTCGCGGCTAACACCGCCCGGGCAGCGAATGGCAAGCCCCGGTCCTGGAAAGGGGTGCCGTCCGACAAAATGGTCCGGCAGGCCAAGTTCGCGCCCCAAAGCGCGCACCTCGTCCTTGAACAATTCGCGCAAAGGTTCCACCAGTTCCATATTCATCCGAGCCGGCAGGCCGCCGACATTATGGTGCGATTTGATGGTAACCGAAGGCCCGCCGGTAAAAGAGACGCTTTCAATCACGTCGGGGTAAAGTGTGCCCTGGGCTAAGAACTTAACCGGATCGTCATTTGACGATATTTTTTTAGCCTCTGCTTCAAACACATCAATGAAAAGTCCGCCAATGATCTTGCGTTTTTTCTCAGGATCACTTTCACCTTCCAGCGCATCAATGAACATATCAACGGCGTTCACGTGTACCAGCTTCATGTTGTAATGTTCGCGGTACATATTGACGACTTCTTCGCCTTCGTTCAGCCGCATCAAACCGTGGTCGACAAATATACAGGTTAGTTGATCACCCACCGCCTCGTGGATAAGAAGGGCGGCAACGGACGAGTCCACTCCGCCGGAAAGCGCGCAGATTACTTTGCTATCTCCCACCTGTTTGCGGATGTCGGCAATCGCTTTTTCTTTATAGGCGGCCATCGACCAGTCGCCTTTAATGCCGACAATATTGTGAACAAAATTTGCCAGCAGTTTTGCGCCATCCGGTGTGTGCACCACTTCCGGGTGGAACATCATGCCGTACATGCGGCGTTCCACATTGCCGAACAGAGCAAAAGGCGCGCCTTCTGATCGGGCGAAAACCTCAAAGCCTTGCGGCAGGTTGATCACCCTGTCACCATGCGACATCCAGACCTGATGACTTTCACCTTTATTCCAGACACCCTCTAGCAGGGGGCAGCTCTTTTCCACATTAACGAAAGCGCGGCCAAACTCACGATGATCGGAGGCCTCCGCCTCACCACCATTTTGCACGCAAAGGGTCATTTGTCCGTAGCAAATCCCGAGCACCGGAATTCCGGCATCGAACACCAGTTGCGGTGCGCGCGGCGAGCCAATATCAGCGGTGGAGGCTGGTCCGCCGGATAAAATCACGCCTTTGGGCATCATTTTGTTAAAGGCATCTTCTGCCAGTTGAAACGGGACGATTTCGCAATAAACGCCGGTCTCACGTACCCGCCTTGCTATCAGCTGGGTTACCTGGCTGCCAAAATCGATAATCAGAATGGAATCGGGATGTGTTGTCATGCAGCTGATGTATTCAATACCCGCTTCAAGAGCAATGGTAAATTCATCTTGAACAGGTTTATCCCTCACGGGATGTCAGAGCCTGACTCTCGCTCAATTGGTTCTTGTCAATATGCTCAATATTCGCGCAAATGCCTGATCAGCTGAATTTACCCAGCCGCCGAAAGGCTCGGCGCAATTCGTCAACACCATTTTCCTCATACCAGCGACCGTGGGCAATGATCACCCGTTCAGGCTTCCAATCGATCATGTTTTGGATGGCGGCTTTTAGTATATCGCGATGACCAAGGAACGAAAAATACAGATCAATCGGCAATTTCCCATCCGGGTCGGCAACCCCGCCAAGCCGCATCAGGATTTTTATCCACCATGAATGAACCCGGCTCGGTTCAAAATTCTCGATCAGATCGGTTAAGATCAAAGTGTGAGATGGTTTGTGGAAAAACTCGACCTCCTGCATGGCCCAACTGCCGCGTATAATCATCTGGTCGATCTCGTCGGCCCATTCCGGTTCCGGCTGTTCGGCTAAATCACGGTCGAAATTTATATTGTGTTTTGCGGCGCGTGGCCGAACCTTGGGGCTGGCCCATCTTATTGCCTGTGGATATTTCTCATGCCATTCGCCAATCCACCAGTAATGGATGAAATTAGATGAAACCAGATGTTTGATGGTGCCGAGCGCATCAATCTCGGACTTAAGTGAATCTGGTAAAGGGGTCGGTGAGTGGATAAAAAGATCACCACTGGCAAGCCGGATGATGGTCATTCTGGTAGAAAACGGCATGCCGTTAAATTTTATTTCGGGGCCGTCAACGATCCAGATATTTTCTGCGACCGGCTTTAACGTATCAAGCGGCTCGTAAAGGTCCAGCCTGTC
>JALSIJ010000167.1 GCA_026981655.1 Rhizobiaceae bacterium
ATGGTTTCTGTGCAGGCTCTTGTGGCGTTGAACTTAATTCCGTTGGAAGATGTACGTCAACTGGCCAGTGTTGGCTCTCTTTCCGGCGCTCTCATCGGTGGCGCCCTGTTTGGTAGCGGCATGATACTTGCCCGCGGTTGCGCCAGCAGAATTCTGGTTCTGTCTGCAACAGGTAATCTTCGTGCACTGGTGAGCGGATTGTTGTTAACGGTTGTTGCCCAATCGTCGTTACGAGGAATTTTGTCTCCGGTTCGCGAGCAACTATCCAGCCTTTGGTTAATACAACCGGAACAACGCAATGTGGCTGAATATCTGCCGGAGCATTTTGGCATTATTCTTGGCCTTTCTTTAATCATTATGGCTCTGGTCCTGGCGGCACGAACACATGTTGGAGTTTATAAAATTGTTGGCTCCATTATCGTTGGCATAACCATTGCTGGCGGCTGGCTTTACACATCCCAATTGTCCGCGGCTTCATTTGAAACAATTGCAATAGAGAGCATTACCTTTACCGGACCATCGGCAAACACCTTGATGGCGCTGATTAATGAGCCCAGCCTGCCATTGAGTTTTGGCATCGGATTGGTGCCAGGCGTATTCGCGGGCTCTTTCATTGCATCCATCCTTTCCGGCAGTTTCAAAATTGAGCGTTTCAGCGTTGAAACAGGCATGGGTCGCTATATTTCCGGGGCGGTTATGATGGGCTTTGGCGGCATGCTTGCCGGCGGCTGTGCCGTTGGTGCCGGCCTTACCGGCGTATCGGTATTCTCGCTCACCGCAATTGTTGCCCTTTCGGCCATGTGGGTCTCGGCTGGCATTACCGACATGGTTGTGGATCGAGATAAAGGCTTTCGATTTGGCGCTTTGCTTAAGACAGTTTAATATTCCCGTTGCCCGGCGGGCAACTCAATATGGAGAATGACAATGAAAAAATCTGTGATTACACTGATTGCTGCGCTTTTTGCGATTGTGGCACCATCATTTGCTTTAGCCGACAGCCATGTTTCACCCGGTTATTCGATTATCAAAATCAATGCCGGATTTGATGATGTATTTAGCGAACTGCAGGATGTTTTAGTCAACAAAGGCCTGGTGATCGATCTGGTTGGGCATGTGGACAAAATGATTGAGCGCACTGCTGTTGTTACAAAGAGCGTTACAGAAACCGGCAGCAAGTCCCCCTATAAATCTGCCAAGTATGTTTTGTTCTGCTCTGCAAAACTCACCCAGAAAGCCGTGAGCGCAAGCCCGGAAAATCTTGGTATTTGCCCCTATATTGTTTTTGCCTATGAGACAAAGGCAGAGCCCGGCGTTACCCGCGTTGGATATCGCCAACCAATACTTGGCGCGTCGCGGACCTCACACAAAGTGAGCAAAGAGGTGAATGCGTTTCTGCAATCTATCATAGACGAGACGGCAGCGGCCCAATATTAGAATGCATTTCGCTCCCAATTTAAGCTTTGAAAGAAGCAATAAATTTGGGAGGAAGAAGTGCTCGGGTATTTTGCTTATGAATTTGGGCGATAACTGCTTGACAGGCAATTGCTCTGCTCTTTATATGCGCCACGTCGCAACAAAGCACTTTGCGGCATGGATACTGAAATATTTGTCCAAAATCGTATTATCATTGCCAGACTGTAGCTGCCTGAATTTATTCAGGCCCACATCAGCTGAAAAATGATTGTGGCGGGGTAGCTCAGCTGGTTAGAGCAGCGGAATCATAATCCGCGTGTCGGGGGTTCAAGTCCCTCTCCCGCTACCAAATTTACTATATATTTCAATAATTTAACTGTTTTGAAAATTGCGAAAGAAAAATTATTTTGCCGCTGGCAACCAATTGGCAACCAGATTAAATCAATTGGTAACCATATCTGGGGATAACCAGATATACCCAGAGAAATAATTACCCGTCGTGAATTCTCACAAGGCATTTGAGCTGTTTCTCGCATTCATGACGACATCGGACAGCTTCACGTTTAACTGAGGCGGTAAGCAGCGACTATCGCCTTACACTGTCGATTCAAAAACGTACAATCAGCGCTTTGCTAAAAAATTACTGAATACCTGGCCATTTGATGGGCAAAAGAAACCCATCAAATGGCCAGGTATTCAGTAAACACAATTCAACTGTTAGCCGCCGTGGTTTCCCTACCGATTTCCCTATGGTATGGTGGCGACAAGTTGATAGGCACTATCAGCCAAGCCGTGGTTTCCCTACCGATTTCCCTATGGTATGGTCTTGCTCCCAGGCGGTGAACCACGGGTTGAGCCGTGGTTTCCCTACCGATTTCCCTATGGTATGGTGGT
>JALSIJ010000168.1 GCA_026981655.1 Rhizobiaceae bacterium
GGTAACACTTTATGAGCCGCAAAATCTTGAGGCCAAGTTTACCTTGACGGATGCTGAATTTGGCAGACTCCAAAATGATACTGCTGGCCTGATTGGTCGTCCGGTCAAAATCAGTTGGAGTACCGGCGGACAACAGCAGGTATATAAGGGAATAATTGAGCGCATCGGCGCGGATATAAACTCAAATCGAGGCGGTGTAGAGGTTTTTGCGCACCTGAAAAATCTCGGCTCGCGCTTCGACATAAGGCCCGGTGCATTTGTTGAAATCACAGTGCCGGACCAGACATTTAACGATACGGTCAAACTTCCCGAACAGTCCATTTATAACAATCAGCATGTCTATGTGGTTGAAGATGGTAAGCTGCATAAGCGCGAGATTACCATTGCAGCATTTGACGGCGAGTTCGTGTTAATTTCCGCTGGACTGAAATCCGGCGAGAAAGTTCTGACAACCCGAATAGCAGAAGTGGGCGAGGGGCTGAATGTGCGAGAAGAAGGCGCGCCTGCTGAACCCAAGGCAGATAAAAAAAATAGCGAGAAAGTAAGCAGGAACCAGGACTCTAGCCGATGAAGCCGGGTTTTAATTCCAACACGCCTAAGAGTGGCAGTGGTATTATCAGCCTGTTCGCCCGACATGGTAATGCCGCCAATCTGGTTATGGCATTGATGGTTATCTTTGGAATATTCTCCATTGGCCGTATCAATACCCAGTTTTTCCCGACTATCGAAATCAAAGTGATCAGAGTTATTTACGCCTGGACCGGTGCCAGTGCTGAAGATGTTGAATCCAATATTCTGCAAATTGTTGAGCCGGAAGTACGTTATCTTGATGGTGTTGAAAAAATAACCTCAAGTGCGCGTGAGGGATCTGGCACAATCGTGCTGGAATATGATGCCTCGACCGACATGCAAAAAGCCCAGGGTGATCTGGAAACTGCGGTAAAAGCTGTTACCAATTTACCAGATGATGTTGAGAGCCCAACCTTTGTGCGTGCAGCGTTCTTTGACCGGGTGGCCCGATTGGCGATAACCGGCGATGTGCCGGAGGCTGCACTTCGTATTTATGCCAAGAAAATCAGGGATGACTTAATCGAGCGCGGCATCGACAAAGTCTCATTTGTAGGCCTGCGCGATGCTGAACTTAAGGCCGATATTCCAGAGCGGGAATTGCGTCGACTGGGGCTGACGATTTCGGATATTTCACGCAAGATCGAGAGCAATTCCCGTGATTTGCCCTCCGGTCAGGTGAAAGGCAATGTGGAAAAACAGTTGCGCGCATTGGCCAATGCCGAAAGTGTAAAATCGCTTGGCAATATTGAGATAAAATCATTTGCCAGCGGAGAGAAGGTTAGGCTTCGCGATGTTGCCAGGTTGAGCCGGGGCTTTGATGAGGATCAACCGCAAGGCTATTCGGCCGGTGACAAGGCGATCCAGATTACCATTGAGCGGGCTGAAACAGCAGATACCCTAGCCACCGCAAAAATATTTGAAGATTATCTGAAAGAAGTTCAGGACACCCTGCCGCCGGGCATTACATTAAAAAAATACGATGTCCGCGCCAATGCATTGGTCGAACGCATTATGTTGCTGGTTCGCAATGGATTGGGTGGTTTGGTACTGGTGGTTGGAATATTGTTTATCTTCCTCAATGCAAGAATTGCATTCTGGGTCGCCGTGGGCATTCCAACCGCATTGCTTGCAACTATTGGCCTGATGTATGTCAGCGGGCAGTCGATCAATATGGTTTCTCTTTTTGGCCTGATCATGATGCTCGGCGTTATCGTTGATGATGCGATCGTTGTCGGCGAACATACCGCCACACGTTACAATGATGGCGATGCGCCCTTCGATGCCGCCGAAATGGGTGCCGGACGCATGCTTGTTCCGGTTGTTGCTGCGATGGTAACAACAATTGCAGCCTTTGCCCCCATATTGGTAATAGGCGGAGTTATAGGCCAGATATTCAGCGTATTGCCATTTGTTGTAGTTGCCGTCGTGATCGCAAGTTTAATCGAGTGCTTCTTGGTGCTGCCTGGTCATTTGGCCCATACATTAATGCCAAAACCGCGCAGGCTTTGGTCCTGGTGGCGGCAACTATTTGTCGCGATGGCCGTTGCGGCGATGGTGTTGTCACTGGCAACCCGTACAACAGGGACCGTTCTACCAGAGTTTATTGCGGCGCAAATTGCTCAAATTCAATCGTGGCGCGAAACTCAAGGCACAATAGTATTTGTGTCATCAATCACGTTTTTCAGCCTGGCAATCGGTACAATATTTGAGTTTATCATATTTACCTCCGGACTGAT
>JALSIJ010000169.1 GCA_026981655.1 Rhizobiaceae bacterium
CGGTTGGTACGGCCGGCACGGTCAAGGCCATGTATATGGAGCAGGTACGCGATCTTGGCGCTGATATTATTTTGGGGAACACCTATCATCTGATGCTGAGGCCCGGTGCTGAACGGGTGGCGAAAATGGGTGGACTACATGAATTTGCCCGCTGGCCCTATCCGATTTTAACCGATTCCGGTGGCTTTCAGGTAATGTCACTGGCCGCACTGCGCAAGATGAGCGAGCAGGGGGTTACCTTCAAATCTCACATTGATGGCACTTCCTATGAACTGACACCGGAGCGTTCGATTGAAATTCAGGCGCTGCTGGATTCTGATATTCAAATGCAGCTGGATGAATGCATCGCTCTACCGGCAGAAGAAAAAGAAATTCAGCGGGCAATGGAATTGTCGCTTCGATGGGCAGAACGATCAGCAAGAGCATTTGAAAAACAGCCGGATAATGCCCGCCGTGCAATGTTTGGTATCGTGCAGGGCGGCGACAATCCAGCCTTGCGAATTAAATCAGCCGAATCACTGAAACAATTGAATTTAAAAGGTTATTCAATTGGTGGCTTAGCAGTTGGCGAACCGCAAGACGTCATGCTTTCTATGCTGGACATAACATGCCCGGCACTTCCAGAAGACAAGCCGCGCTATCTGATGGGCGTTGGTACACCGGATGATTTGCTGCAATCTGTGGCGCGCGGCGTTGATATGTTTGACTGTGTTATGCCAACACGGGCAGGGCGTCACGGCACCGCCTATACGCGCTTTGGCAAGATCAATTTGAAAAATGCGCGGCACGCCGAAGACCACCGACCCCTGGATGAAATGTCCAATTGCCCGGCATCAAGAGATTATTCTCGGGCCTATTTACACCATCTTGTACGCGCTAACGAAGCACTAGGCGGCATGTTGCTGACCTGGAACAATCTTTCCTACTATCAAGACCTCATGCGCGGTATGAGACAAGCTATTGAAGCTGGCTCATTCAACGATTTTAAAGCAGAAACAACAGAGCAGTGGGCGAGGGGCGATATTGCGGCGCTCTAAATTCGAATGCTATTCAGTTGATTTAAAAAATTCAACGGCCATATCGACAGAGCCGAACTGTTGCAAATTATTATGTCCCGCGCCGGCAATTTCTTCAAATCTGGTGTTGAACGGGGCTTTTTCAGCCAGTTTTTTACCATGTCCAATTGGTATTACGCGATCATCAGAACCATGTATCATCAATATTGGCACATCTATTTTGCCAATAAGCAGGTCTGATTGAAACTTGTGCTTTAGCAATAGACTTACGGGCACCCAGGGAAACCGCCTTTTGGCAACGGCCATAAGTGAATCAAAAGGAGATTCCAGAACTAAAGCAAATATCTTGCGTTTGGTTGCCAGTAGGACGGCAACTCCGCTGCCCAATGAGTGGGCATATAATCCAATTGGTTGGCTGGATTGTTGGCGCACAAAGTCATAGGCGGCCATCCCATCAATATACAAGCCGGATTCTGAGGGAACACCGCTGCTACCACCGTACCCACGATATTCGACCAGTAAAACGCCAAACCCACTTTTGGCCAATTGATTTGCCTTGGACTGCTGATAGGCGGCGGCATCACCATTGCCGTGAAAGACTAAAATAGTTGGCTGAATTGTTTCGGGAGGACGATAAAATGAAGCAAGGCTTTCACCATCCGGCGTATGGATTGAAACCGGCCTGAACCCGTTTTCCTGATAGACCGCGCCACGGGTGGCTGGTGACGGAAATATCATGCTATCCTGCAATACATATAGAGCTGCGATTGTAGTGAGGAAAAAAATCGTTATGGAGATAAGCATAACTCTCAAAAAATGCTTCATAGCGAATAGTTATCATCCCAAATTACTTTTCAATAATAGAAGAATACATGAACCAGCAATTGAAACAAAAGATAATTGAAGTGTGTGACGCCAAGGTCGCAACAAAAGGCTCCAATGTCGGATTATCATTCTATGCATTCTTTAAAAATCGCAATGACGATCCTGAACTATTGATGGAGGCGGCTGTGTGGTGGATCAAAACCCACAAACTTGATCATTTTGAAAAGGCCGTGAAAATAAAGGGAATGGTTCTAAAAGAGGGCTGATATTTATCGACAACCAATCAGCAATTAATTTGTAAACTCTCTCCTACATATAGATACATCAAAGTTGCATAAGATATATTATGGAACTAAAATACACAAGAAAGCCCGCAATACCGTGGTTTACCCAGCATCTATGAGATAGATACAATTTTATCAATTCAAGCTG
>JALSIJ010000170.1 GCA_026981655.1 Rhizobiaceae bacterium
ACAACCCACATCAAGCACAATGTCATCCTTGCGGACATCCGCCAACTGCACCAGTCGCGCCATTGACATTGGTTCCATTAAATAGCGCTTATAGGCATCGACCCTATCCACATGAACCGCAATATCTTCATCAACATAGGCAAGATCGCGATTTCGCGCGGGAACGAACTCTTCCCTTGGTACGGATCCAAAAGCTTCCAATACCGAAAAGCTGGTAACATCATTTGGGCGTATCTGGCAGTCAACCATAACGGTGCGTGCCTGTTCGTGATCGATCATAGCCACTCCAATTGGTTCTGCCCCTGTCAAAATCAATACAATCTCGACATCGGGCCAACAATCGTTCTGCATCACCTTTAACAGCTTGGAGGCCTCGCCCGGAATCGAACCGGGGTGCGAGGATTTGCAGTCCTCTGCGTCACCACTCCGCCACGAGGCCTTCGCTGCTGGTGTTAGCGGCATTCGCTTAACAGAGGGTTTGTCTATCGGCAAGCGGGTTTGTGAATTATTGAAAAATATTTTTGAAATTGTGCAGGTTTAATGGCACTCGATCATGGGGAAACCTCAGTTACCCAATTCTGGCTCGCCACCAGCGCAATATTCGTATTTCAAGGGTACGGCGCAATCGGCGTATGGGTGCAAAGTCCACAGATAAAACCATAAAACCCAAAGGCACCATCCAAAAGCCCAGAACCGGTAAAAAACCTAAAATACCGCCTATTATCAATAATATACCGAGCAATAACCGTAAAAATGCTGACCCGGGCAATGGGTAAACCCGGCCAGCTATCTTGATTTGCCGCGGTTTGCTGTTTTTTATCATTAATTTCGCCATTAACCGGATGCAGGGACATACAAATTAGAGCATTACAATAAACTGGCCCGACACAATAAAAAAATTTATCTTTTCGCTTGCGATTTCTGCCATTCTCTTGCTAAGAGGCCTTTGGTGATTTGGCAAAGCCAATTTACCGCGTGTTCCTCGGTAGCTCAGTGGTAGAGCAATCGGCTGTTAACCGATCGGTCGCAAGTTCGAATCTTGCCCGGGGAGCCATCTTTCCTTTTCAATCACGGACTATGCTTAAGATGCATCCGCAATTTACCTTGCGTTTGATTGAAATCAACACATGCGCTTTTGGTATTCCTCATACTTGAACTGATTCTCCGATATATATTGAGTAATGGAAACCAGGTTCAAATGAGTAAACGCAACTCCCAAACAAACGTAATAACCGCCATTGGTTTAGCCCTGCTGATATCCACGGGCCTTGGAACCCCGGTCCTGACAAACCCTTCCCGGGCAGAGTTGGAACTCTCATTTTATAGTGGCATAAACACATCACCCCATTCAGTCGTTGATTATGATTTCAATCTTGGTGCCGGGCGTCAATCAACAACAGTAAAATGGGATGGGGAACCTTTCGTTATGCCGCCCTATTTTGGCCTGCGCGCCACCTGGTGGCTTGAATCCTATCCCGGCTGGGGCATTGCACTGGATAACTCGCATTCAAAAGTCGCGGCAAATCCAATGCCTGCGGGTTTCGAAAAACTGGAATTTACCGACGGCATAAATATTTATACGCTCAATCTTCAGTATCGTTTTAAAAACACATCCCGCTTTACGCCCTACCTTGGCATTGGGGCAGGCTTCACCACCCCCCACGTGGAAGTTGCCAATACTGCAATAACATCCAAAACTTTTGAATATCAATTTGGCGGCCCGGCGGTTCTGGCGCTTGTTGGGGTCAGCACTGAAATAAACAAAAACTGGTCGGTATTTACCGAATTCAAAAGCGCCTATGTGAAGATCAATGCGGATCTGCAAAATGGTGGCTGGTTAAAAACCGATATTATCAGCAACCAGTTCATTGTTGGCGTTTCCTATAAATTCTAAAGCTCTTATGAATCAGCCGGGAAACATCTTTAAAAGCACTTTGCTTTTGACAGCCGTTTTGCTCGCATTATCTGCCTGCGTTTCAGATACAACGCCCCAGAAGCCGCCGGACATTAATTTCCCGTCAATTACAAACCTTGCCAATGGCCAGCAGATATTTTGGGCCGGTGGTTGCTCATCCTGCCATGCGGCACCGGGTTCCGACAAAACTGGAAGAATGCGCCTGGGAGGTGGCTTAACGCTAAAAACTCAATTTGGCTTATTTACCGTACCGAATATTTCACCCGATAAGGCAACCGGCATTGGCACGTGGGACAAATCTGACTTTTCCAATGCACTGCTAAACGGGCTAGCCCCCGATGGCTCCCACTATTACCCCTCATTTCCCTACACTTCCTATACCCGAATGAACCCAAAAGATGTGAGCGATCTTTGGGCCTTTCTCAAAACGTTGCCCGCGGTTGCAAACAAGCCCGGCGGCCACAAAATTTCCGGCCTGATTAAATCCCGCAAGGCAATGGGGCTTTGGAACCACTTATACTTCAAACGCGGCAAAGTCATCAGCTTCAACAACCCCTCGCCCGAAGTCGCCCGCGGTCAATACCTCGTCGAAGGTCCAGGCCATTGCGGAGAATGCCACACACCACGTAATAAAGTCGGTGGCTTCAACTACAAAAAATGGCTCGGTGGCGGCATGGATGAAAATGGTGACAAAACCATACCGAATATCACCCCAAGTGAGAGTGGCATTGGCGGCTGGTCAACCGAAGAAATTATTGCCTCTTTAAAACCGGCAACAGGTCATGCGCCATCAGCCACGCCCACGACAACAATGGCTGAAGTTCGCCAAAACCTCGCAATGTTAAAAGCCTCAGACCGACAAGCCATTGCAGCCTATTTAAAGGCTGTGCCAGCTGTTGAAAATGAGGAATAACAATGGCCTTTAGTGGTGACACGCCAAACCGACATGCTTAAACGCATCAGCCAAACCCGATATTGGTTCCATCACGCAGGATTGAAGACCCCGTTATCAGCCCTCAGTCAGCGGCGAAATTTCAATCTCAACCCGGCGATTAGCGGCTTTTCCGCCAGCTGAGGCATTGCTCGCAATCGGGCGGGTTTCGCCAAATCCAACCACATAATAACGTCTGGAATCAGTGCCCTGATCAATCAGGTATTGCGCAACAGAGACTGCTCGACGCTCAGACAAATCCTGATTATAACCATCACCGCCATCACTATCGGTATGGCCAAACACATTGACGATGGTTCGGTTATATTCTTTCAACACCAGCGATACAGAATTCAGCACATTATAAAATTCAGCCTTAATGCCGCTTTGGCCAGTGGCGAAAGTAATATTGCTCGGCATGTTGAGTTTGATAATGTCGCCATTTCGGGTAACGCTGACACCAGAACCTCGAAGCTGCTCGCGCAATCTTGATTCCTGCTTATCCATATAAACCCCGACACTGCCACCGGCCAACGCGCCAATACCTGCACCGATTAATATTGCATTTCGCTTGTTCGCATTGGTCGAGTTGCCAACAATCAGGCCACCAAGCGCGCCAAGCGCTGCTCCGGCACTGGCGCCAATAACGGATTTTGAAATTTGCCGCTCACCGGTATAAGGATCAGAGGTACAGGCCGTCACGGCAAATGATAGCGCAACGGCGCTGGCAGTCAGGGAGATTTTATTCATAATATAAACTCTTTGCGACAGGGATTTTCGTCATTAAAGCGGTTTATGGCCAATAATTTGTTAATACTGTGACAACGCTATCAAGCCTTTGTTATTGCCCACGTTATTATTTGGGTAATTATCACGCGACACTATTCAGGATCTTTTCAAAATGAGCCATCAAGACCCCTATAAAGTCCAGCCCTCCGCCTCGCATTATATCAACGGCGCTTATATTGAAGATACAGCAGGAACACTGATTGAAAGCTGCTATGCGGCAACTGGTGAGGTGATTGCCAAGGTTTATGGAGCAACGCCCGATATTGTCGCTAGGGCCGTAAAGGCCGCCCAGAATGCCCAAAAGGAATGGGCCGCCCGGCCGGGTGTGGAACGCAGTCGCATTTTGCTGCGTGCGGCTGAATTACTGCGCCGGCGCAATGACGAAATTGCCCGCATAGAGACGCTGGATACCGGCAAGGCGATGCAGGAAACGCTTTATGTGGATGCGGTTTCTGCTGCCGATAATTTCGAATATTTCGGCCATATTGCAGCAACGCTTACCGGCGAACACATTCCACTGGGCGAGAGTTTTGCCCTTACCAAACATGAACCGGTGGGCATATGCGCCGGAATAGGTGCGTGGAATTATCCCATTCAGGTCGCCTCGTGGAAGGCGGCCCCGGCGCTCGCCTGTGGCAACGCCCTCATCTTCAAGCCTTCGGAGGCAACCCCGCTATCTGCGCTCATATTGGCTGAAATATTGACAGAGGCAGGCCTGCCCGATGGCTTGTTCAACATCATTCAAGGCCTGGGCGATGTGGGTGCGGTACTCACCACCCATCCGGAAATTGACAAAATATCGCTTACCGGATCAGTGCCCACCGGTGCGCGCGTCATGGCAGGTGCAGCCGAAAGCCTGAAACTGGTAACGCTGGAGCTGGGCGGCAAGTCACCGCTTATTATATTCGACGATGCTGACCTGGAAAATGCCGTATCCGGCGCGCTTTTGGGCAATTTCTATTCCACCGGTCAGGTCTGCTCCAACGGCACGCGGGTTTTCGTTCAATCGGGCATCCAGGAGGCATTCACTAAGCGGTTGTTAGAACGCACGGCGGCGATAAAACTCGGCGATCCGCTGGATGAGGAAACCCATATGGGGCCGATGATTTCGGCCAAACAACGCGACATCGCGCTTTCCTATATCGAAAAAGGCAAGGCGGAAGGCGCGGAGCTGATCTTCGGCGGCAATGCTGTCACCATGCAGGGGTTGGAAAATGGCCACTTCATTGAGCCGACTATTTTTACCGATGTGAAAGACCATATGAGCATCGCGCGGGAGGAGATATTTGGCCCGGTGCTTTCAATAATGAATTTCGATGAGGAGGCAGATGTGATTGCCCGCGCCAATGATTGTGAGTTTGGTTTGGCCGCAGGCGTTTTCACCCGCGATATAGCCCGCGCGCACCGGGTCATCAACGAATTACAGGCCGGAACCTGCTGGATCAACAATTACAACATCACCCCGGTCGGCGTGCCATTTGGCGGGGTCAAACGCTCTGGCATGGGCCGCGAAAACGCCAAAGCCGCAATCAAACATTACAGCCAGATTAAATCCATCTATGTTGAAATGGGCGATGTCGACGCCCCCTATTGAGGGGGTGAGGCGGAATAGCCTGTAACTTTTAAATTACGAAATCATTGACAAATCGTAACTTATAAACTACATAGACACATGTATGAGGTTCGCCAAACAAAACAATTCGCAAAATGGATAAGGGCGTTAAAAGACCACAAAGCCAAGGCCGCCATTGCAGAACGTATATTCCGGCTGCAAAATAGAAATTTTGGCGATGTAAAGCGTTTTGAAGGCATTGGTGAACTTCGTATTCATATCGGCCCCGGCTATCGGGTATATTTTACGCAACGCGATGAAACCATTGTCATCTTACTTTGTGGTGGTGACAAAGGTTCTCAAAAGCGTGATATCAAGCGCGCCAAAGAAATGGCGCAGGAGGCTCAATGACCTTGGAAACAACTCCTTTCGATCCCGCTGAATTTATCGATACCCCAGAAGCCCAATACGAATTTATCAAGTCCGCAGTTGAAACTGGAGACACAGCATATATTAGGAAAGCCTTGGATGTGGTTGCCCGTGCCCGCGGCATGACCAATATCGCCAAAGACGCAGGCGTTACCCGCGAAGCGCTTTACCGCGCCCTCAGCGACAAGGGCGACCCGCGCATGTCCACCCTTTTTGGTGTGCTAAAAGCACTCGGAATCAAGCTGACGACGGAAGCTGCATGATGCAAAATGATATTGCAGCGGCCTCAAAAGTGATTGCCGATATAAAAGTTGGCAAAGACGAATGGGTTCCCTCCGAAATCGTTGACGCATTACTTGATGGCGAAAACCCAATTCGGGTCTGGCGAAAACATCGCGGCTTGACCGCCCGCGCACTTGCGCAAAAAACAGATCTAAGCGCCGCCTATATCTCTGAACTTGAAACCGGCAAAAAAGACGGCAGCATTTCGGCAATCAAAAGCATTGCCAATGTACTTGAAATTGATTTGGATGATTTGGTTTGAGGGATTTGCAGCGATGACAGCCACCATAATTACATCATCCCCTTAATATCGAATTTTTGCTCTATTTCTCGCAAACATAGAATTGAAGTAATTCCTGATTATGCACCAAATATATTTGACACAACAAAACCTTAGCTAGATTAACCTTTGATTTGATTTGCATAGAGGAAATTTTATGTTCCACTATATTTAGTACATATTTCTTCGTAAACTTTCCAATAGTTCTTCCAAAAAACATTTGCCTGTCAAATATCTTGTTATAATTTTTAATACCTTGAGAGGAAATAATTCTACTTTCTGGAATATTAAGCAATTCCCTTATTGAGGAATCCTCAGATGATTTGTCAGATATTTTATACCCAAATTTATTACCCCAAAAATCAATCTCTTCTTGAAGAATTGAATTATCTACATTACCCAATATTCTAATATACGTTTTCAAGTAAGCGTTTTGATCTACATCTTCAACAAACTTTATTTTATAAGCAGATAAATATCGATAACTCTTAACAAGCGCTCGAAATCTTTTCTGCCTTTCTTTTCTAATTAGTATATATTCCAGATTTGTATTGAATGATGAACCAACCAAATTTACTACGAACCCATCATGCTTAAACGCGCAATATTTACTGTTCACAAACAAAAAGTATTAATGAGAAGAAATAAAATCTGACGAGAGATTGTTATTCCCGCCCAAAGCAAACATGTTCACGATATGAAAGTTTAGAACTTTTTCCCGCTTACTTCCGGCCAGCCTCACAGGATTTCTATCAGTAGAGAATTCTTGCATATAAGCACCGTAATCCACCAAGATACTTCCTAATTCCCCTTCCGTCTTCAGTCTTGAATTAAGTACTGAAATATTTTCAGATGAATCAATTATACTCTGGAGCCGCTTCTGCAGCTCAGCACTTTTTTGAGATAATTTTGGGCTTGCACACTGCGTCAGTCCTTGTGCAAGAGATTCAGTAGCTAACGGAATCGAGCAAATGAATGCAGACACAATAACTACTTTCAAAAACACAGACAAATTATTCATATCAAAATCTTTTAACTTTGAAATTACGGAAATAAACACCGTATTTACTACGCAGTCTCATACCGCTGAACATCAATCTCATCTTCCCGCAAGCGGGCTTGAGCAATATCGTAGCTGGCTTGCATTTTCATCAGCGTTTCCATGCGAACACCGAATGCTTTTTCTATCCGCAAGGCCATGTCTGCTGAAAGATCAGAGCGTTCATTTAAAAATGTGGATAGAGCCTGACGCGATACCCCCAGGATACGGGCGGCTTCAACGACTTTCAAACCCGCAGGTTCAATAATTTCCATTTTTACAAAACCTCCAACATGAGGTGGTTTGACCAAGCGCAATTCCTGTAAAGTTTCCATGCTCTTACTGTCCTAATGGTAATCTTCAAAATCAAGATCAATAATCTCAATTTCATCCTTGTTAATTGCAAATGTGATCCGCCAGTTTCTGGAAACAAATAGGCTCCACGTCCCTTTTCTGCCACCAGAAAGTTGGTGCGCCTTCCATATTGGAATGCTCCTCACCTCTTCCTCGCGGTCCATATCTTGCAGAAAGCCAATTATATTACTAATTTTACCAACATATTGCGCTGGCAGACCTGATGTGTCGTCTTTAAGGATGAAACGCCGTAATCCCTTGTGCTTTACATTGGTAATCTTCATTCTCTCAACCTTACCAAAAACGAACGTATCCGTCAACCGTCACGCGACGAACGACAACTCAACCCTCACTTTCCCAAACATGCCAAAATCACCGATCACTTTTTGGCCTTTAAATACCGGCACCGGCATGCCGCAAACGCCGGTGGTGGCAAGTTGTCCGCGGTGCATGGGAAATCCTTGCCCGCCAAGTTCATTCACCAGCCAGGTGAGCGCAAGGCGCGGGTCGCCAAGCGCATCGCTTCCCTGCCCTTTGGTTTTCTCCTCACCATCAATGATCATCTTCACTTTATGAGCAGCGAGATCAACATCACGCCAACCCTCAACCTTCGGCCCCAGCACATAAATGTTGGCGCTGGCATTGTCGGCGATGATTTGCGCAATGCCTGCCGCAGCAGGATCGACAAAGCGCGACCCGGGCAGTTCAATACCGATATGCATGGCACCGACATGCGCCATCACCGCGTCCATTTCGTAAGGCTCTGCCCGCTCCGGCACATCGCGATCAAAGCGAAAAGCAAATTCAAGTTCGGCAACAGACATGGGGTGATCAATCCATTTGGCCTTGTCGCCCGATGCAATAACCTGGTTTTCCAACAACCGACCATAGACCGGATGGGTGATCTTCAAATGCGCCTGCCCGGCCTGGCTTGAAGCAGCGATTTTATAACCCACCGGCTTTTGCCCGCTCACTGCAACCAGTTCCCGCTGCACGCGGTATCCTGCGGCCAAATCAGCCGGGCAGCAGGCTTCCGGCAATGTCTCAATGCATGTATCCCCCTGCCAATGGCCCCATAAATTTTCGGCCGCCTGACGCTCCAGATTGCTCATCGCCCTACTCCGGCAAAAGAATTGTTGAACCGGAGGTTTTGCGCGCCTCAAGATCACGATGCGCCTGGCCTGCCTCCGCCAATGGATAGCGCTGATTGATATTGATTTTGACAGCCCCGCTTGCAACCACATCAAACAGATCATTGGCCGAGGCCAACAAATCTTCGCGGCTGGCCGTATAGGCCATCAATGTTGGTCGAGTGATGTAAAGCGAGCCCTTTTGCGACAATATTGCCGGTTCAAACGGAGGCACCGGGCCGGACGCATTACCGAAAGTCACCATAAAGCCGCGCGGTGATAGGCAGTCGAGCGAGCCTTCAAATGTATCCTTGCCAATCGAATCATAAACCACCGGAACGCCCTTGCCATTGGTGATTTCGCGCACCCGTTCGGTGAAGTTCTCGTCGTTATATAGGATTGTGTGTTCAACCCCGTGGGCACGGGCAAGTGCGACTTTTTCCTCGCTGCCAACCGTGCCGATGACGCTCACACCGAGCGATTTCGCCCATTGGCTCAAGATTAAGCCAACACCACCAGCAGCTGCGTGCAGCAAAATGGTCTCGCCCGCTTTAATACGGTAGGTGCTTCGAATGAGATATTGCGCGGTCATCCCCTGCAACATCATCGCGGCCGCCTGATCATCGCCAATTGTGTCTGGCAGTTTCACCAACATCGCAGCCGGCATCACCCGGCTTGCCGCATAAGCACCAATCGGCATGCCCGCATAGGCAACCCGGTCACCAATAGCCACATCGCTCACCCCATCGCCAATGGCCTCAACCACGCCTGCTCCTTCCATGCCGATGACGGCAGGAAAATCAGATACCGGATAAAGCCCGGTGCGGTGATAAACGTCGATGAAATTCAATCCGATCGCCGAATGGCGTACCAGCGCCTCTCCAGCACCGGGAGCGGCAACATCTACATCGCCATAAATCAGCTTTTCCGGGCCACCATGTTCATGAATGAGAATTGCTTTTGACATTTTTTTGCTCCTGAGGCCGGTTTTACTTTGAGGATGGTTTAGCGTCTTTCGAAAACAGATAGATTGCAACGGCAATTCCGGTTGCTGCCGCATAAAACCAGAACAGGTTTTGAAATGCGGCTACAGGATTGCCTGGCGATTGTGAAAATTCAAACACATAACCTGATACAAACTGAATGCTTGCCGAACCGCCAATCGAGAAGAAATTCATCAAGGTCACACCTCGCCCCAGCAAATGCGGCGGATAAAATGCCTTGGCATGGGCCATCATGGTTGCATAGCTAAGGCCCAGCATACAGACCAGTATGAACAGGATCGTCGACATCAGCACCCCACCCATCGGCATATAGGCTAGCAGGGAAATTGCTATCAGCATGAAAAAATTGCCGGTGAATATCACCCATTTTCGCGTGTTGAATATTGTATCGAGCGGCCCATAAAGAAAACTTGCAACAATCATTGCAATCGCAATCCAAAAGGTAATTTGGCCAATGCCAAGTGTATCCATACCGTAAACATCAGCAAAAAATGGCCCGGCCCACAACCCGCGCAAACCCACCGGCAACGAATAGGCCACCATCATCATTGGAATAATAAACCACAGATTGCGAATTTTCAGCAGGTCCAGATAGCTGCCTTTCCTGCCCTCTCCGCTTTCAGGGTTTTCCGGATTGCGCACAAACACAAAAATGGAGACAGCAATGGCGATAGTAAAAATTGCCAGCCCAAACATGACCGTACGCCAGTCATATATCTCAGCCAGCCAGGCAAGCGGGCTTGAACCAACCAGATTGCCCGAACTGCCAATCGCAATAAACCACGAGGTTAGAACCGCAAATCTCGATGCGGAATATGTGCGAGCGAATATGAATACACTGGCCATTAGCACCGGCGCACAGCCAATGCCGATAAGCCCCATCGCAATTATGATCATCATTCCACTGTCAGCCACGGCAAACAATAAGGCGCCTCCACCGGCAAAAATCCCGAACAATGCACCAGCGGTAAACTTTGGGCCCACCCGGTCGAGCATCGGCCCAACGACAAACTGTGCCAGCGCAAAGGTTAAAAACCATGCCCCCAGCGCATTGCTCAATTGCCCCGGTGTCATTGCCAGTTCGCTCGACAATGCAGGCGAAAGCACCGCCAGGAATGAGCGAAAAAACTGGCTCATTAAATAAGAGAAGCCAAGCGCTATCAGACCAGCCATAGATCTTTCCTGTATTTTGAACCTGCTGAAAGGAAGGGGGTGAGAAGGAATTAATAATTAGGCATTTTTTCTAAACAAAAACAAACGAATTCTGCACCCGAAATAGTCAAATTGTTAAACATGCCAATTGGCTACTATGTTAACCCCTGCTTGATAATATCATCTGTTCTGGGCTGTAACATTTTAAGGGGTTAATATGTTTGACAACGGAGTTAAATCCGCGCCAAATCCTGTTGGGTTTGCAAGCGCTGGCATGGCAGGATCTGCCGTGGAGACATCATCTAATGGCATGACCAGCTTAACAGCAGCGAGCGCGCAACCGGCATCTGTACAACCGGTTTCAACGCAACAGGCACCATTATCAGCGCCATCACCTGTACAGCAATTAGCGCCCGTGCCAAGCACCATTGAACCAAATCCGCATGAAACAATGCCAACAGAAATCTCTGCTCAATCTAATTCCCATACCCAGGTTACGCCTTTCACAAATAACTCTCACCCTGCAAACGCAAGCACGGCGCCCTTATCGGAAAAACTCGCCAATGCCGCTTCTGTTACCAATTTGGCAGAAGCAAGGGCCGACGAAAAACGCGATGGTGAGCAAAACAAAAACCGGGCTATGGGCTACGTCATTTCCTGTGATGGCAGCCGGGCAATCATTCAAACGGTCGCAGACCACGTGACAGAAAATGACACGACCCAATGGGCAATTGGCCGGTTAATTTCTATAAATACCGGCAAAAGCCGGATTGTTGGTCTGATTTACAAAATTGAATCTTCGCTAAAATCCTGGGACACTGAAGACGAGAATGCCATTATTGTTCACACCGAACTGCAAGGCGAAGTGTTTGACGCAGACGGGACCAATGATGCAATATTCAAAAAAGGCATTTCTAACTACCCGCATGCGGGCGCAATCGCCCACAAGATCCGGGTCAACGATTTAAAAACAATCTATGAAAAAACCGGAAGAAGCTGCGCCAGTGTTGGTCAGCTTTCACAGGATTCGTCCGTTTCCGCAAATATCAATGTTGATGAATTGATTTCCAAACATTTTGCAATTCTTGGTTCAACCGGTAGCGGAAAGTCCTCTGCAACTTCGTTGATTTTGCACCGAATTCAGGAAAACAGCCCCGATTTGAGAATATTGATCCTCGACCCGCATAATGAATATTCACGTGGTTTTCGTGATACATCTGTGACAATCGACATGAATACGCTGGATCTCCCACACTGGATGTTCCAACTCGACGAATTTGCTGAAGTTTTGTTTCGCGGAAATCCGCCAATCATTGCCGAACGCGATGCATTGCGTGAACTTATACCGGCCGCAAAGGCATTATATTCGCAACATCAGGAAACGGTCAGCATTCGCAAGGCCGCCAAAACCGGCACAACAACCGCAGATTCACCTGTACCCTATAAAATTTCAGATTTACTAGCGGTAATGGAAGAACAAATCGGATTGCTGGATTCAACAATGGATCGCGCAACCCTTAAATCCCTGAAAAACCGGATCGAATCGCTGAGCAATGACCCACGTTTT
Organism: Rhizobiaceae bacterium; assembly: GCA_026981655.1. Classification (GTDB taxonomy): domain Bacteria; phylum Pseudomonadota; class Alphaproteobacteria; order Rhizobiales; family Rhizobiaceae; genus SZUA-100. The sequence goes on from JALSIJ010000170.1 coordinate 12,425, forward strand.
CGTTTCATGTTTTCATCCCGCATGATTACCGACAATGCGATGGAAACTCTTGGTCGGATTTTCCGCATTCCAGCCGAAGGCAAACCCATTAGCATATTGCAAATGGCAGACATTCCTTCCGAAGTTGTCAGTTCGCTGGTTTCAGTAATTTGCCGTATGGCTTTCGATCTAACCCTGTCATCGGCCGGAAGATTAAAGGTTTTAGTCGTTTGCGAAGAGGCGCATCGGTATATCCCGGATGACAAAAGCCTTGGATTTGCACCAACCCGCCAATCCATTGCCCGCATTGCCAAAGAAGGCCGAAAATACGGCACCTATCTTTGTATTATTTCACAGCGGCCAGGTGAATTGGATGCCACCATTCTTTCCCAATGCAGCACCGTATTTTCGCTTCGGCTATCGAACGAAATAGACCAGGATATTGTACGAAAAGCCATATCCGCCTCATCCGCCAGCACGATTTCATTTCTCTCATCTATCGGCAACCGCGAAGCAATTGCATTTGGAGAAGGCCTGGCCACACCTATGCGCATGCGGTTTTCATCCCTGCCCGACGAATGGTTACTAGGCCATGAGCGCGAGGATGTGGCAGACAATCTGGGCGACGACGGTATGGTCAATGTATTGACCCAGTGGAAGCGCACCTACCAGAGCTGAATATACGGCTCAATCAGCAGCAGTTTTTACACAACTGATTGCTTCCTATGTGCTTTTGAGCACATTGCAAAATTGAGCAGCGCTCCATATATAAGCCGAGAACGGGCAAAATTGTTTGTGCCTGGCATTCAATAACAATGGAGAGATATTCATGAAAGTACTTACAACCGCATTGGTCACCGCTGCAATCGCCACTTCAATCGCTGTTCCGATTGCCGAAGCAAGGATAAATACCACTAGGCTTTCATGCGCTCAGGCCCAGGATTTGGTATATTCACGCGGCTCCATAGTTCTTAGCACCGGCAGAAACACCTATGATCGCTTTGTTGCTGATCGCTCATTTTGCCCAATTGGCGACTATACCAAACCTGCCTATGTACGCACCCGAAATCACCACGCTTGTAACATTGGCTATACCTGCACAGTCGATAGTCCATGGGAAAAAAACCGCAAATAGTGTTATTTTAGTTCCCGCATAATACCGCACAATTTATTGATGCCTGGCCCAATGCGTTCAGAAGAAATAGACGAGAACCCCAGCCGAAAATAGTTTTTTGGTCGGGGTTCTTCCGCATAATATACACGTCCAGGCTCAATGATAATTCCCTGCTCAAACGCCTTTTTTGCCAGTAATTCGGCATCCAGATCATCTGGACCCTTTACCCAAAAGGACGTACCGCCAAACCCAGGAACATTTGTCAGCATGGATGGTTCATTGTCAAAAGCCTCATACATTGCCTCCCACCGCTGCCGGTAAACCCGGTGCAAACGGCGCAAATGAACATCATAATATCCAAGAGACAGGAAAAAAGCAGTGATCCGCTGATTATTGGCAGGTGGATGCCTCATCATCAGCCGGCGAAGCGCTCGCGCTTCCGAAATGAGCTCTTTTGAAGCCACCATGAAACCCAATCTCAAGCCGGGAAACAGGGTTTTGGAAAAGCTGCCCACATAGATAACCCGGCCATCCCGATCGAGACTTTTCAAAGCCGGAATATGTTTTCCCCGATAATTGGTTTCCAGCTCATAATCATCTTCTATTATCAACGCATTGTTCTTGCTGGCCGATGCCAATAGCTCTTTTCTTCGCTGAAACGGCATCGTGACCGTCGTCGGAAACTGATGGCTGGGGGTCGTATAAATAATATCCGCACTTCTAATGCGCTTATCGACAGGTAATCCCAATTCATCGACGGCAATGGGAATAATATTCTGCGTCCGCAGCCTGAAAATATTGCGAACGTCAGAATATCCAGGGTCCTCAATCGCCAATCGGGATGAACTATCGACCAACAGGCTGGCAATAAGATAAAGCCCCATTTGCGCTCCCATAGTCACCAAAATCTGGTCTTCATCCACCAATATTCCGCGCCGCGGCAATATTCTGGTCCTAATCTGATCAACCAGCATATCATCATCATTGTCGGGCGTATCAGCGCTCCAGGCATCAACCCATTTTTTCCCGACGACCTTGTAAGCGCAATCACGCCAATCCGAGATAGGAAATAGGGAGGGATCAGACTGGCCATAAACAAATGGAAATTCGCAGCTTTGCCAGTCGAGCGGCTTTTCAATATTGGTCTGGGTCGTTGGGTTTTTTAAAATCCACCGTTGCCAATCAACCTCGTTGTTGCCTTTGATAATTTCGCGGTCTCGCATAATTGGCAAAAGCTCGAGCATTGTTTCAGCAACAAAATAACCCGAACGCTCATTTGCCAAAAGATAACCATCATCGGTAAGGCCTTGATAGACCAGCACAACTGTGTTTCGAGAAACACCTAATTGCTCAGACATCCGCCTTGTCGACGGCATTTTTTCCCGTGCTTTCAAATGCCCTTCCAGTATGGCAGTCACAAGAAACTCCCTTATTTGTGCCTGGAGGCTTTTTTTTGCCTCACGATCAAGGGTGAAAAGCATATCGCGCATGATTTTAATTCAATTCTGCAAGGGTCAGTGTTGCATTGAAACTGGCTCCAAATCCTGGTTCCTTCTGGTCCTATTGGTTTAGGATTCAGTGCGCCTATCGTCAACTATGGAATTGTGCTGATTTTTTGCGGCACCATCCAATGTCACCGTTCATTCGACTG
>JALSIJ010000171.1 GCA_026981655.1 Rhizobiaceae bacterium
CTGGTTGAGCCGCGAAGTTCATCAACACGGCCATGTATATTCAGCCCAGGACTTGATGCAGAAGATCTGCGGCAAAGCGCCGGATGAACTGGCGCTGGTCAAGTATCTTGATGCGAAATTTGGTAAATTATACGGGATATAAATTCAATCTATTATCCCGTTTAAATCATCCACCACTTTAGCCGGTGAAAAATCTCGATACTCATCCGGTTGTTTGGTTCGGTTGATCCATATGGTGCGAAAACCGAAGTTGACGGCTGCCGCCACATCCCAGCGATTGGAGGATTGATAGGACATCTCGACCGCTTTCATGCCAAACTCTTCTTCGGTCATTTGATAAACCGCACTGTTTGCCTTGAAGGTGGAAATCCGGTCAACGGAAATAACCGCATCCAAAAGTTCATCAAGCCCGGCCGATTTAACCGCTGCCGCCAGCATGTCGCTTGAGCCGTTGGACAGGATGGCAAGTTTTGCGCCATCAGACTTGAGCTTTGCCAGAACCGCCGGCACTTCGGCATAGCAATCCAGCGTCCAATAGGCATCTAACAGAGATTGGCGGGTTGAGCGGTCGGCAGATGGCACCTTTTCAAAGGCAAAATCGAGTGCCTGTTCGGTCAACGACCAGAAATCCTTGTAGGCACCGATTGTGCCGCGTATCCAAGAGTATTCCAGCTGTTTGATGCGCCAAATATCGGACAATTGGGCGGCATCCCTGCCAATTTCATCGCTATATTCGCGAACAGCCGCATGCACATCAAACAAAGTTCCATAGGCATCAAAAATATAAGCTTTATAGGTCAAATCGCTCTCCCATATTTGTTTTTATTTGACGGCAGGAATTTGATTGCGTCAAGCCGTATTTGAGGATTACAACTACATTAAGATTTCAATTTGGAGTGATGAAAAATGGTAGAATGGTCTGAAACCTGGACATATATTGACGGCGACTGGCATGAGGGAAACCCGCAGATCATTGGTCCGAGAGACCACGCGGCATGGCTTGGCACAACCGTATTCGACGGTGCGCGTTCTTTTGAAGGTGTTACCCCTGATCTCGACTTGCATTGTGAGCGGGTCAACGCATCGGCCTTGGCGCTGGGTTTAAAACCTACTATGGATTCAGATGAAATTTATTCGCTTGCCAAGGAAGGAGTGGCAAAATTCTCTGCTGATACAGCGCTCTATATTCGCCCGATGTATTGGGCGGTTGACGGGCTTGCCAATGCGGTGGCCGCCGATCCTGAATCCACCCGCTTTTGCCTTTGCCTGTATGATACGCCAATGCCGGATATGCCGACCGGGTTCTCAGTTAATCTCTCGTCTTTCCGCCGTCCGACACTGGAATGTATGCCGGTTAATGCGAAAGCCGGTTGCCTTTATCCCAACAATGCCCGCGCGCTCACCAAGGCGCGAGCCGAAGGTTATGACAACACTTTGCTGCTTGATATGCTGGGCAATGTGGCAGAGCTTGCAACCGCCAATATTTTCATGGTCAAGGATGGTGTTGTCTTAACGCCCGCACCAAATGGTACATTTTTATCCGGCATTACCCGCAGGCGCAGCATAATTTTAATGCGTGAAGCAGGCCTTGAAGTGGTGGAAACCACATTGTCGGTTCAGGATTTTGAAGAAGCTGATGAGATTTTCTCTACCGGCAATTATTCTAAAGTCATGCCGATCAACAAGTTTATGGACCGGGAGTTGCAGCCCGGCCCAGTGGCGGCCAAAGCCAAGAAAATGTACTGGGATTGGGCCCATGCCTAAAGTGGGGTCTGACCCTTATGTATCTCAACTATGCTAATTTATCCCCAGCCCGTTTCCTGGCGAGGAAGCGGGCTGACCTTATCCCCGATTTTTACAAACACCTCCTGCAAAACGTCCTCCGCATCAGCTTTATTACCTAATATACAAAACGAAGTGCCGAAAAGTTTCGCCGACATGGTGTCAAACAGCCGGGAAAAGGCCGCCTGATCACGCATAGCGACACACGATAAGAGTTCTGCAATGGGGTCCTGATTTTTCATTATCCCTATAAATCCTACAATTGATAAATTGCCTATAGTGTGTTGATTAGCCATATAATTCATTGCTGAAACGCCCAATTCAAACTACAATATACAAGAACACCCCATTCATGGCGGCAGGATTCTGTCGCCAATTTTGTTCTATCAAGGAGATAATTGATGGCATTTGAACTACCAGAACTGCCCTATGCATATGATGCGCTGGGCGAATTCATGTCAGCTGAAACGCTGGAATATCACCATGACAAACATCATCAGGCCTATGTTGACAATGGCAATAAACTGGCTGAAGCAGCCGGCATGTCAGGCAATGGTCTGGAAGAAATTGTAAAGGCCAGCTTCGGCACTAATGCCGGCCTGTTTAACAATGCGGCCCAGCATTATAACCATCTGCATTTTTGGCACTGGATGGCACCAAATGGTGGCGGCACCAAAATTCCGGGTAAACTGGAAGCTGCAATCAATTCAGACCTTGGTGGCTATGACAAATTCAAGGCTGACTTCATGGCAGCCGGTGCCACACAATTCGGTTCTGGCTGGTGCTGGATTGCAATGAAAGACGGCAAGCTGGAAATCATGAAAACACCAAATGGTGAAAACCCGTTGGTGCATGGTGCAACGCCAATATTGGGCTGCGATGTTTGGGAGCATTCCTATTACATTGATTATCGCAATGCGCGTCCTAAATATTTGGAAGCCTTTGTTGATAGCTTGATCAATTGGGAATATGCGAGCGAGCTGTTTGAAAAAGCATCTGCGTGATTTGATTGAAATTACCAAATAAAGAACCGGGCGAAAGTCCGGTTTTTTGTTGGCAATCAACGAAAATGTGATTTGGGAAAATGGCAACAAATTTATAGAGTTGTGGATTGATTCTGAATCAACAGTTTATTGAATTGGCGATCAATAAGAACCATAAAGTGAGGGAGTAAATCTGAATTGATACTAATTTGACGTGGTTATTGAAAATTCTTCAATGACCAATCGCGTCAGGAAATTCAGTCAAATTCGATTTAGGAGAAAATAAAATGAAAAAAACTGCAATTATTTTGGCAACCGGTGCTGCATTGTTCGCTGGCTCAACAATTGCCGCGGAAAATCCGATCGCTGCCCGTAAGGCGGTGATGCAAAATGTCGTTCAGGCCACCAAAATGGGCGGGGCGATGTTGAAGGGTAAAATGGACTATAGCCCGGCTGCGGGCCAATTGGTGTTGCGGGTGATGAACCAGGCATCTCTGAGCTATAGTACTTTGTTTCCAAAAGGTTCTGAAGCCGGCATGGAAACGACAGCATCACCAAAAATTTGGTCCGATATGGGTGGGTTTGATGCTGCTCTGGTTAAATTTCAGGCGGATACTTCTGCTGGTTTTGTAAAGCCAGAAGAACTGGAGTTCTTTGATAAGGAAGCCTTTGGTGTCGCCTTTGGCAAGGCTGCAGCTAACTGCAAGGCCTGCCACCAGGAATACCGCGTGAAAAAGAACTGACTCTCCTGAATGGGATAAATAGATGTTAAAAAAGCTGGCGATAATTTCAGTCGTTCTAGGCGTTGTTGTCGCCGGTTTTTTATGGTTCTTGAGTGCGCCATCCGTGCTTGAAGCCGAAAGGGTGGCAAAGCTGCCCGACGGCGATGTGGCAAATGGCGAAATCATGTTTTGGACCGGTGGTTGCGCATCCTGTCATGCGGCACCCAAATCCAAGGATGAGGCTAAACTTCAGCTTGTTGGTGGTTTGGAGTTTAAAACACCATTTGGTACTTTTCTTGCCCCAAATATTTCTCCCGATGAGACAAATGGCATTGGGAGTTGGTCAAAGGGCGACTTCGCCAATGCAATGCTAAAGGGTGTATCGCCCAATGGTAGTCATTATTTTCCGGCCTTTCCCTATACCTCATATGCTCGTATGACGGATAAGGACGTTATGGACCTTTGGGCCTTTATGAAAACATTGCCAAAGTCATCCAACAAGGTGGCCGAGCACGATGTGCCATTTCCATTCAATATACGCCGTGCCCAGGGGCTGTGGAAATTCCTGTTTTTCAAACCTGAACCGGTAATGACCATTGCCAATGCCAGCCCTGAAGTTCTGCGCGGACAATATCTGGTCGATGGTCCCGGCCATTGCAGCGAATGTCACACGCCGCGAAATCTGATCGGCGGCTATGATTATTCCCGTTGGCTGGCCGGTGGGCCTTCGCCTGAAGGCGATGAATTTATCCCCAATATCACCCCGCATAAAACCGGTATTGGTGAGTGGGAGGTAAGCGATATTGCCTATGCGCTTGAATCCGGTTTTACCCCGTCTTTTGATTCCTTTGGTTCCAGCATGGTAGACGTGCAGGAAAATATGGCGAGAATTCCGGCATCAGACAGGGCCGCAATTGCTGCCTATCTGAAAGCCATTCCCGCGATTAAAACCATCAAGAAAAAGAAGAAATAGCTGTTTTGGGTTTCTTCAAGTTTGGCGGCCTAAATCTTGTGCCAAAGCCCGCAATAGGTGGTTCTGCCTAATAAGCCTTTTGCTTTACTGTAGCTTATAGGCTTGTAGCCATATTTGAGAATTGGTTTTGCCACTTCGCGATATTTGTTTCCCCAAGCCCAATACCATTGAATTTTTTTTTTGAGTTTTTTCTGTATGTGACTTTAACCAAAGGTGGCCCAGACCCCTCACTTCTTGTTTTGCAAACAAACTTGGTTGGCAATAAATTGGATCGCCCCAGGCTTCGCATGAAATGATTTACTTCGCGGGTCTTCATCCATCCTGTGGATTTTGCATTTGCGAAACTTGATTGCCATACAGATAATGATGAAAATAGCAGTAGTGTTAAAATGATTTTGGTAATGTTCAGCATAAAATTCTCCCCGATTTTAGTGCATGTAGTTACGTACACCAGTATGTCGGGAAAATGGCAAATTTCAACCTTTAATAGGCTTTTCTTTTCTCATTCCGAGTCATTTTCTACCTGCAGCAAAAGTCATTAAAAGAATGGTGTTTAAAAGCCTTCTTCAAGCAGGTTTTCAGCCTTCATCCAGCGGATAATGGTTTTCTTCTTGGCTTTGAAGTGAATTTTAAGCCATTCATATTGATCACCCGCTGCATCATGAATTTCCACCTCATCGCCTTCAATCAGATAAGATCTGGTTTTGGCATTGTCATTGGCGGATTTATAGAGCCATGCGCGCTTGGTCAAAACCTTGCGCACAGCCGGCTGAAACTCGCCTGAGCCTGCCTCATTATCAGCTGGATCAACCACAAGTTTACGGATAGCATTCCCGGGTTCATCGAAAATAGTTACAAGGTCCAGTCCGTTAAACATGACAAGCTGTTTTGAATATTTATAGGGCTTGCCATTGGTAAAGCGATAGTTTTCAGAGATATATCGTGGACCGCTTTTCATTGAAGTGCGCAGTGTTTTTGTCGAAGGGTCGGCCTGAATATTGGAGACCTCTTCCAGTATTTTTTCAAAACGACCGGTATTGGCATTAAAGGTATAAATATCGGAAAAGACATTCACGCCCCCATAGCCATAGGAAATGTCAACGGCAAAGTCCTGATAGCCATCCATGTTGAAATCATCAAAATGAAGTCCCCATTGGCCGAAAAGGCGTTCTTCTTTTACCATGCCTGAAAATAAATCCTGGGTTTTGCCATCCTGAAGGGAAATTGAAAGCGCGCCCCCTTCAAGCACCAGTCTCGCGCTATTGCCCGGCATGACCTGAATATCAATTTCACTTTTGCCTTCAAAAGGAACACTGATTTTCAAACGTGTGCCACCAATAGCAGCAACGCTCACCAGTGAACTACCAATTATTGTCATAAGAATCAGATATTTACTCAGATTGTTCATTTACATCTTCCCGGCTGTCTTTATGGCAAAGGCAAAAACCAGTGCAACTTCCTCCAGTCGGGCAAAGCGGCCGGAAGCGCCGCCGTGGCCGGCTTCCATATTGGTTTTCAACATGATTGGATTAGAACTTGAATTATGGGTTCGCAATTTTGCCACCCATTTGGCTGGTTCCCAATAGGTGACCCTCGGATCGGTCAACCCGCCAACCGCTAAAATTGCCGGGTATTCCTGTATTGATACCTGATCATAGGGCGAATAGGCGGCTATATAATCATAGTCATCCTTGCTCTCGATCGGATTGCCCCATTCCGGCCATTCAGGAGGAGTGAGCGGCAGCGTATCGTCAAGCATCGTGTTTAACACATCAACAAAGGGCACCTCGGCAATGATGCCGCGATATTGTTCAGGGGCCATATTGGCGACAGCTCCCATCAACATGCCACCAGCCGAACCGCCTTGCGCGATGATATTGCCTTTGGAAGTGAAGTTCTCGCCAATCAGGTATTCGCCTGCAGCAATAAAATCTTTGAAAGTATTGAGTTTATTTTCGCGTTTACCGTCCTCATACCATTGAAAGCCCTTATCCATGCCACCGCGAATATGGGCAATGGCATAGACAAAACCGCGATCAACCAGCGAGAGCGCATTGGTGGAAAACGAAGCCGGAATAGAAACACCATAGGAGCCATAGCCATAGAGCAGACAAGGGGCAGAGCCATCAAGTGTCGTATCTGCACGATACAGCAGTGAAATTGGCACCTTTGCACCATCATGCGATGGGGCAAAAATCCGCCGGGTAATATAATCTTGCGGCTCGTGGCCTGATGGAACTTCCTGAGTTTTCAGCAAGGTCCGCTCACGGGTTTTCATATCATAGTCGAAAGTCTGGCTTGGGGTGGTCATGGAAGAGTACGTGAAACGGATAATGTCCGTATCAAATTCATACCCGCCTGAAAGACCAAGCGAATAGGCCTCCTCATCAAAGGAAATTGCATGTTCTTCACCGCTTGAAAGCTCGCGCACAACAATACGCGGCAGCCCGTCACGCCGCTCCAACCAGACCAGATGGCGCTTGTAAATTGTGTGGCTGAGGATCAGACGTCCGGCCTCATGCGGCACCAGATCCTGCCAGTTCTCCTTGCCCGGAGCACCCACAGGCGCTGTGACAATCTTGAAATCTTTGGCAGCATCCGCATTGGTGAGAATATAAAATTTTCCATCACCCTCATCGACGGAATACTCAACCTCAACTTCCCGTTTAGCTATGCAAATGGGATTTGGTTTTTCTTCATCGGCAGCAAAGTGCCAGCATTCCGATGTTTGATGATCGTGAATGTCGATGATGATGCGTTCGCCTGACTGGGTTTTGCCAACACCCATAAAGAAGCCCGCATCCGCTTCCTCATAAATCATTACGTCTTCAGATTGCGGGCTACCAACCCTGTGCAAATACAAGGTGGATGGCCGGTGATTCTCATCCAGTTTGGCATAGTAAAGTTGCTGGCTGTTCTTAGACCAGACACCGCCGCCAGCAGTGTCTTGTACCTCATCAGCAAGGTCTTTGCCGCTTCCAATATCGCGCACCCGCATGGTGAAAAACTCAGACCCCTTGTCATCAACCGCCCATGCGAGGCGTTGATGGTTTGGTGAATGACTGGCGGATGCTATGCGAAAATAACTTATTCCTTCCGCTTCCCTGTCGCCATCAAGCATTATCTGCTCATTGCCGTCTGCTTTGGCAACACGGACAAATTTTGGTTGCTCGCCACCGGTCACATATTTAACCCCATAGGAATAGTCGCCATCGGGCGAGGGGACAGAGCTGTCATCTTCTTTGATGCGGCCCTTCATTTCGGCAAATAGCTGTTTTTGCAGATCACTCGTGTCTGCCATCAAGGTTTTTTGATAGGCATTTTCAGCGTCCAGATAGGTGCGAATATCCTCCTGCAGCAGATCCGGGTCACGCATGACTTCCTGCCAGTTTTCTGCTCGCAACCAGGCGTAATTGTCAGTGCGCTCAATGCCGTGCCTCACATCTTTTTGTGGGCGTAGTTCGGCAATGGGCGCATCTTTGGCAGAAAGATCAAAGGTCAAATTCATTCATCCTCTTTGGGCGTAAATGTAAGGGCCGCACCATTCATACAATAGCGCAAACCGGTTGGTGCCGGGCCATCATTGAATACGTGGCCTAGATGGGCATCGCAATCGGCACAGCGAACTTCGGTGCGTTTCATGAATAGTTTGCGGTCTGTGTGTTCGGATACGGATGCATCATCCACCGGGGCATAATAGCTGGGCCACCCGGTGCCGGAATCAAATTTGGTGCGGGCATCAAAAAGTGGCTTGCCGCAGCACACGCATTCGAACATGCCCTGACGTTTCTCGTCATTGAGCGGGCTGGAAAAGGCGCGCTCCGTGCCTTCTTCGCGGGTGACGCGATATTGCTCCGGTGTAAGAGTTTCCTGCCATTCCTGCTTGGATTTTTCGAATTTTGCCATCGTCATATCTCTCTCAAATTGGATAGGGGTGGAGGTTCCTCACATAAGGTCGATAAAGGAAACGAGCAAAGTCGCAGCCAGCAATATGGCAATCCACAAGACCATTGACCCGGTTGGCCAGGCCTTGGCAATTGGCCCCTCTGGACCGTGGGTACGATAAAGCCCGCTGATAATATTGTTGATCCGCCGCAGGGAAAACTGAACAATAGCGTCCCATAATCTTGCTGCCGGTTTGCCGACCGCGCTGATGATTTTTGGTAACAATCGACGGTAAGTCCAGTCGGTGTCGAGATTGATTGAGCGAAGTCCCTGCGGATAAATGCCGGTGCGCTGAAGTACCGTGAAGGCAAGGGCCGAGAAAAACAAAAGTTGCAATTGTGTCACCACGTGAGGCGTGGTGTAGAGCACGTAATCCAGCTCATAGGGCAGCATTGCATAAAGTGGAGCTGGATAAACCCCTATAGCAATGCTCAAGAACGCGGCAATACCCATTGCCAGCAACATGTTCCAGGGCGCTTCTTTCGGACGCAAGCCGCTATCTTGGGCGAAAAAGGCGAAATAGGGGATCTTGATGCCTGAATAGAGAAGCGCCCCGGCTGAGGCAAACAACAACATTGCCCAAACAATGTAATATCCTTCATCCACTGAAGCTGACAGGATGAGCGATTTTGAAACGAACCCGCTGAACAATGGGAAGGCGGAAATCGAGGCCGCACCTACAACACAGAAAATCATGGTCAGCGGCATGGTTTTATAAAGCCCGCCAAGCTCGGAACACTTGGCTGTCCCTGTTCTAAACATCACCGCTCCAATACTCATAAGTAGCAGCGCCTTGTAAAGGATATGGACAAAAGCATGGGTAACCGTACCATTCAGCGCCAGTTCGGTGCCAACCCCAATGCCAACAACCATAAAGCCTAGTTGATTGTTGAGACTATAGACCAGCACCCGCCGAAGATCATTTTCTATCACCGCATAGAAAATTGGAAACAGTGCCATGACAGCACCGATATAAATCAGCAATTCAGTACCGGCAAAACCACGCGCCAGCGCATAGACAGCAAGTTTGGTTGTAAATGCTGAGAGGATAACAGTGCCGGTAATTGTTGCCGCCGGATAGGCATCCTGCAGCCAGTTGTGCAGCAGGGGAAATGCGCATTTAATACCAAATGCAATGAAAATCAGCCAGGTCGCGAGACTGCCAAGCGTCATGGATTCAAACACCAGAGAGCCGGTTTCTCGCCATAAAAGCACCGTTCCGGCCAATAAAAGTACGCCGGAGCCGATTTGAACGATCAAATAGCGCATGCCCGTATGGTAGGCGCCTTCTGTTCTGCGCGCCCAGATCAGGAACACCGAGGCGATCGCAGTGCCCTCCCAATAGAGGAACAGGGTGACCAGATCGCCTGCAAAAACGGCACCAATTGCCGAGCCTGCATAGAGCAGGGTGCCCACCTGTTGCACCATATCGCGCATATGCCAGGCATATAGATTGCCAAGAAATGCAGCGAGTGCAAAAACCAGTGCGAAGATGCGGGAAAGTCGATCAACCCGCATCAATTCCAGGTTCAATTCAAATATGCTTGTTGACCACAAGTTTCCCTCTGGCAGCAGCCAGATGATATAACCGGCGATTACTGGTATCGCCAGCAATAACAGGGCTCGGGCATTGCCTTTTGGTAATATGCAGAGAAGCGCTGCCCCTGCAAAAAACAGGAAAGCAACAGGGAAGCCATCAGCCATTATTATCAAGCCTCTCTAGCTGATCTTCCGGGTAGTCTTCGCTTTCCACATCATTTGGGGCGTAATAATCTTCTGGCCGCATAAGGAATACCCGCATGACCTTGGCGCACAACACAAGCACGATTGCCATAAAGAAGCCATACAGGCCGTAAAACCCGGGGATGCTCTCCACTGCAACAAGGACATATTTTTTGTACATGAAGTCGGCTGCAAAAAGTATGGCGCAGGCAAAGTACAGACCATAGACAATGCGATCGACATTTTTCTTCTTGTCCAGCCACAATAATTTACGCCCAAGCCAGGGCAGATTTTCAGCATCATCGACTATTTTTTTATCATTCATAATATGCCCTCCTATTTTCCACTTGTCACAATTGGCATTAAAAACTCTTGAATATGCCCGGCATAGAAGAATAGTAACAAACACCCTATGGCGGTGAGCACCGGTGGAAGCACCACCATCAATGGCGCTTCGGCAATTTTGCTTTTTGGCGAAATGGCAGAGCCTACGGCGGCAGGTTTTGGTTCCGGGTTGGCAAGGAAGAAACCCTTGCCGACAATCGGCAGCAGATAGGCCACATTAAGCAGCGAACTTATCATCAAAACGGCAATGGCGACCTGTTGGCCAGCATCGGCGGCACCAACAATCAACAGCCATTTACCCCATGAGCCGCCCAGGGGCGGCAGGCCGATAATGCTGAGTGCGCCGATAAAAAATGCGATAAAGGTGAAGGGCATCACCCGGCCCAGCCCGGTCATTTCGCTGACCTTGGTCTTCTGGGTCGCCACATAAATGGAACCGGCACACATGAACAGGGTAATTTTGCCCATCGCGTGCATGGCAATATGCATTCCGCCGCCAAGTGCACCCATAGATGTGGCAAGCGCCATGCCGAGCGTGATGTAGGAGAGTTGCGAAATGGTCGAATAGGCGAGCCGGGCTTTCAGATTATCCTTGGTCATGGCAATCAGCGAGGCGATAAGAATAGAGGCTGAGGCCAGCCAGATCAGCCATTCAGACGCGCCGGTGGTGCTTAAAAAATCAATACCGAAAATATAAATTCCGACCTTGAGCATGGTAAACACGCCGGCCTTAACAACCGCGACCGCATGCAACAGCGCGCTGACCGGGGTGGGTGCAACCATCGCCGCCGGTAGCCAGCGGTGAAATGGCATGATTGCCGCCTTGCCAATGCCAAATACATAAAGCGCTAAAAGGACGGCAACCAATGGGCCTTCAATTTTGCCCTCAAGAATGCCGCCTTTGACAAAGTCCAGCGTGCCGGTGAGATGCCAGGTCCAGATAATTGCCACCAGCAGAAAGCCGATTGAGGTGCCCATTAATATGCCCAGATAGGTGCGCGCGCCTTTTTTGGCATCCATTGTTTGCTTGTGGGCCACCAGCGGATAGGTGGAAACAGTCAGTAATTCATAGAATATGAACAGCGTGAACATATTGGCCGAAAATGCGATACCCATTGTGGCGAATATTGCCAGCGAAAACGAGGTGAAAAATCTTGTATGATGCTCCTCGTTGTTGCCGCGCATATAGCCGACACCAAATATATGGGTGATAATCCAAAGGCCCGAAGCGATAGTGGCAAATAACAGCCCCAGCGGTTCCGCCGACAAGGTGATGGTAAGCCCCGGCATTACGCTAAGTAATTCAACCGAAATATCCGGTGATACTGCGTGTTGACGCAGCAGATTGACCACCACCCCAAACAGCAAAATGGAGGCGATGAAGGTCGCGCCATCCCGCAGATTTTCGTGATTGCGGAATATCATATTAGCCCACGCCGCGAGTAGCGGAATGAGCAAGGTAAGGATAAGCGACAGTTCTATGCTCATGAACCTGCTCCCGCCGCCAATGGTGCCGCACCCAAAAGGGCGTCCGCTGCTGCGCGGGCTGAAGAAAGGGTAAGCTCCGTATCAAGGCCAAAATAGATGCTGGCGAAAACCAGTATCCATGTCGGAATAAGCAGCGAAAGCGGGGCTTCTTTTACAACCACATCGCCCACTGGCTTTTTTAGATAAAGCGTTTCCACCACCTGCCACACATAAATGACCGCAATCAACGACGAGGCGACGATCAACATGGCCATCCACCACCAGCCTTTTTCAAAAGCGCCATTGATCAACACCCATTTGGAAATAAACCCGGCCGTTCCCGGAATGCCAATCAAGCTTAACCCGCTGGCTACAATGGCCGCACTGGTCCAGGGCATTTGCTTGCCGAGGCCCGCAAGTTTGGGAATGAAGGACGTGCCCGTCTGGTAAATTATAGCACCCACTGCCATGAAAAGTGCCGCCTTGGTCACCGCGTGATTGAAGAGGTGGATCATGGTCGCGGTAATGCCGGAATGGCTGAAATAGCCAATACCCAGCAGCATATAACCGATTTGGGCAATGCTGGAATAAGCCAGAGTTTTCTTTAAATCGGCCTGAAACACCGCAATAATGGATGCTGCAAACATCGCGATCACTGCAAATGGTAAAATGATAAGGTTCAACGCGCCGGTTGCAGCAGTAAAGTCCGGGGCGAAAACCGAAAACATAAAGCGCATCAGCACATAGATTGCAGCCTTGGTGGCGGTTGCCGCAAGAAACGCAGTAACCGCCGATGGTGCATAGGTATAGGCATTGGGCAGCCACAGATGCAGCGGATAGATTGCCAGTTTCAACCCCATACCAACGACAATGAAG
This sequence comes from Rhizobiaceae bacterium, assembly GCA_026981655.1. Classification (GTDB taxonomy): domain Bacteria; phylum Pseudomonadota; class Alphaproteobacteria; order Rhizobiales; family Rhizobiaceae; genus SZUA-100. The sequence continues at coordinate 12,816 of JALSIJ010000171.1, forward strand.
CCAAATGCCGTTTGCACGGTGCGATTGTCTGAAAGGGCAGGCAGTCGTTCGCCTAAATCGGCCATGTTCAGCGTGCCGGTCATCATGTAGAGCAGTCCAAGACCGATGACAAAAAATGTGGCCCCTATGGTGCCCATAATCAGGTAATTGAAGGCAGCGGTCAGCGCCCGTTTATCGCGTTCAGCCCCAAGCGCCACCAGCACATAGGTTGAGAGTGACGAAATCTCCAGAAACACAAATACATTAAACGCATCACCGGTTATCACCATGCCTAGCAGGCCGGTAAAGCAGAGCAGATAGCAGGCGTAAAACAGCGTATGTGCGCTGGCTCTTATTTCGCGCTCTATGCTGGTTTTTGCGTAAGGAAGCACAACGGTGGAAATCGCCGATATGATGAGCAACACAAACGCATTGGCCGCATCAACCCGGTATTCAATACCCCACGGCGGGGCCCAGCCCCCAATATGATAGGAAATTATCGAGCCGTCGATTACCTGCATTAACAAAGAATAAGAGATGATCAGCGAGGCTATACTGGCTGCGAATGCCAACAAAAAAGCAATGCTGGTCACGCCGATAAACACTGCCAATGGTGCAGCGATCAACGGTATTACCACCTGTAAAATTGGAAAGTGCGGGCCAAGACCCGCAAATGTAAGAGGCCCAGAAAACATCAGATCATTGCCCCCGCATCCCGATCTTCTTCGTGTTGTATGGCATTTTCGAGATGCTGAATATTATCTTCTTCGATGGTTTCATATTCCTCGCGTATGCGCACAATAAGTGCCAGCGCCAACGATGTCGTGGCGATACCCACCACAATTGCTGTCAATATCAAGACATGGGGAAGGGGGTTTGAATAAACCTCCTCCGGGTTGCCGGTAAAGATGGGCGCGGTGCCGCCGGTAATTTTGCCCATTGAAATATAGAGCATGAAAGCCGATGTCTGAAATACATTCAGCCCAACGACTTTTTTCACCAGGTTACCCCGACTGACCACCACATAGAGACCTGTCATCATTAAAATAATGCCAAGCCAATATTGAAAATGACCAATGATAAAATCCACATCGAGTAATTCACTCATTACCAGTCCTCATCGCTAATGCGTGGGGGACGGCCGGCAAAAGCGTAGAATATTGAAATCATCACGGCCGCAACGGTCGTACCAACTCCAAATTCAATGAGCAGCAAGCCTAAATGCTGGCCCTTTTGGGGAATTTCGGCAAGGACTGAATAGTTCAGATAGTTGCCCCCCATCATAAGCCCTGCGACGCCTGTGCCTGCAAAAATCAAAACGCCAAGTGCCATAAATTTATGAACCACCCATTCCGGCAAGACTTTTTTGGTTGGTCGCAGGCCAAAAACCAATGCGTACAGAATAAATCCAACGGCGAAAATTATGCCGGCTTGAAACCCGCCGCCGGGGCTGTAATCGCCATGAAACTGCACATAGAATGCAAAAATAAGAATAGGTGCGATCAGAATTTTGGTGATGACACGCAAGATCAGATGATGTTCCATCAGGCTTTCTCCGCATCAGTTTTTTTGAGTTTTTTTCTGCGCCGGCCCAAACCGCTGATCAAAAGTACGACGCCAATACCAGCGGTGAAAACAACTGCGGTTTCGCCCAACGTGTCATAGCCGCGATAACTGCCCAATATGGCGGTCAC